>JAYVCF010000138.1:0-15668 GCA_043750095.1 Deltaproteobacteria bacterium | reverse complement strand
GAGGTGCTCTCGCGACGGCTCGCGCGTCGAGACGAGCCGGGGTGGGAGCTGCCGGACCTCTTGGTCGTCGATGGCGGACGAGGGCAGCTCGGGATCGCGCTCGCGGTGCTCGGGGAGCTCGGCGTCGTGGGCCTGCCCGTGTGCGGTCTGGCGAAAGAGAAGGAGAACGTGCGGGGCGAGACGATGACGGAGCGGGTGTACTTGCCGGGGCAGAAGAATCCGATCTCTCTTCGTGAGCGGAGCGCCACTCTCCATTTCCTCACGACGGTGCGTGACGAGGCCCATCGCGCCTCGAACGAGCTGCGCAAGAAGCTCGGCAAGCGCCGTCGGCTCCGCAGCGGCCTCGACGACGTGCCAGGTGTCGGGAAGAAGACGCGCACGACGCTGCTTCGCGAGCTCGGATCACTGCGCGCGATCGCCGCGTCGAGCGTCGACGAGCTCATCGCGGCGGGCGCGACGCGCAAGCAGGCCGAGGCAGTGAAACAGCACCTCGCGACCGAACCGGAAAACCCGGACCCGCAGATCGTCGCGGAGCCAGACCCGGCGACGACGAGCGAGGCGGAACCGGCTGAATCTGCAGCGATCGAGAGCGCCTTCGACGCCGACGCGTAAGACCAGAATCGGATCGCGAGAGGGGTTGAATCGACAGGTCGGTGCGTACGTCAGTGAGAATCATTCCAGGTTTCACTTGATCTTCTGCCCCGAGAGCGGAATGCTTGCGTCTGAGATTCATTCTCACGACTGACTCCCGTCGTGACTCCGCCCTCGATGACCCCGATCACCGCAAAGCTCGCTGGACCTGACATCGCGCCGCCGAGCGTCGAGCGCGGGCTCGCGTCGAGCATGGCGGCGGCGCCTTCGGTCCCCGCGGTGCTGCTCGCCTCCGTCGCCGTTCACGGACTGATCGCGCTGGCGCTCATCGCGCTGCCGATGTCGACCGACGTCGCGCGCGAGCTCGAAGCGAGCTGGGTCTCGTTCGACATCGAGACTTTCCCGTCGCCGCCCGCGGCCGCCCCCGAACCACTTCCGCCGCCGCTCGCGCCCGCGGTCGAGCCCGAGCGCATCGTTCATCGCGAGCGGCCGCTGCCGGTGGTTGCGCCGCCGCCGGAGATGGCAGAACAGCCCGAGATCCACGCACCCCCGTCGCTCGACGACGCGTTCGCCGAGCCTCCTGCTCCGGCGGCGGCGCTCATGGCCGAAGGCACGGGCGGGTACACGATCGCGCCGGGCGAGCTCGGTGGTGTTCCTGGCGGAGTGCCGGGTGGGCATGGCACCTCGCTCGTCTCCACGATGCGTCCCACGCCGCAGGATGTCGGCCCGAGCGAGGCCGATCGCCGTCGCGCGCGTCGTGGGTATGTCCACGCCATCGAAGAGCTCGTTCGCGCACACACGCGTTACCCCCGCGCTGCGGGACGCGAAGGGCTCGAGGGTCGTGTCGAGCTGGCGCTGCGCATCGGGACGGACGGACACGTGCTCGCGGTCCGCGTCGCATCGACGTCCGGGCACGGCATCCTCGACGACGCGGCGCTCGATGCGGCGCGAGAGATCGATCGCATGCCCTCGCCGCCGCTCGTCGCTGCGCTGACCACGACCGACGAAGTCCGCGTCGGCGTGATGTACGTCGTTCGCTGACCTTGCCTCACTGGTCGCGCGCTCGAGGTGAGGCCGTGACCGAACCATGCGCGGCGCTCGGGCGATGCGTGCTGCACGCTCGTTAGAGCGTGGACCTCCGGGAGCTCGCGAGTCTCGATCGAGAAGAGGTGGTGCGACCTTGGGTCGCCGCATCGCCGCCGCCATCGCTGGTGCTCGTCGAGCGAGAGAACCGTCCGATCCTCACGCTGCGCGAGGTGGCGCGTGATCCGCTGCGCGCGCTCCGTGCGGCAGCAGCCGCGTGGACACGCGATCGGACACTCGCCACAGCCCTGGCCGAGCTGGCGGTCACGGGCCGCCGTGCTCGCGCCCAGTTCAGCAAGCTCTCGCTCTCGGGCGCAGACCTCGCGAGCGACGCGAGCGGCGCATTGGCGCTCGACTACGCGCACCGTGTCGCGCGCTACCTCGATGCGGGGCCCGACGCGCGGGTGGCGATGGCGAAGGAGATCGCCGTCGCGAAGAGCACCGTGCTCGTCGCCGGAGTGGATGCGCCCTGGCTCGCCGTCGTCGGTGAGCTCGACGCACCGCACCGTCCGGTGAACGTCGGCGTCACGCCGCACACGCAGCACGACATCGACGTCGTCGTGATGGGCCGCTCGGCCGTCACGGTGACGGCGCGCTACGCGACGGTGGGCGATCTCGCGAGCGCGCGTGGCGTGGTGATCCTGCTGCACGGCCTCGGCTCACGACTCGAAGAAGACGACGTCGTCGCCGAAGAGCTCGCCGATCGCGGCCTCGGCGTGATCGCGGTCGACCTGCCCAGCCAGGGCTACTCGTCGCGCGTGGTGCCCGAGCAGATCGGCGACCCGGCGGGCGGCAGCTACACCGTGCCCGCATGGGATCGTGACGAGGGGTACGCGTATCTGTCGTTCGCAGAGAGCTTCGTCGCCGAGTTCGCCAGCGCGCTCGGCGTGCGGGAGCGCCTCGTGGCCGTCGGTGGCGGCTCGCTGGGAGGCACGCTCGCGCTGCGCATCGCCATCCACGGCACGCTCGGCCCGAACGTGCGCTCGATCGCGTGGTCGCCCGGATCGGTCTGGGGCACGCAGCAGACCAACTACGTGAACTGGGCCGCGATCGAAGCGACGGCCGGCAGGCGCCTCTACAAAGACGAGACGTTCGCCGCCGATCACCAGCGCAGCTCGCACGACTCGCGCACGGACTACATCCGCTGGGTGTTCGAGGCGCCGATGGCGTTCATGCGCGCGCAGCCCACGCTCTGGTTCAAGGGCATGGCGCTCGAGGTCGAGCACACGGCGGCCGCGCGCGCGGATCGTCGCGAGCTCTACGACCACGCGCATCGCATCACGTGCCTCGCACTCGCCTACGAACAGACGATCTACTCGGTCACCGAGACGCCGCGCGGGCACGCAACCCCACGCTTCGCACGCATCGGCGCTCCCGTGCTCCTGCTCGCGGGCAAGCGCGACGACGATCTGCTCGACATCCACCGCGAGGTCGGCAGGCTCGCCGCGCGCATGCGGACGCACGGACGCAAAGGACGTGTGGTGCGCATGGACGCCTGCCACTCGATCCACGACGAGCGGCCGCGCGCGCTGGCCAACGAGATCGACGCCTTCCTACGCGATGGAACCGTCTGACGGCACGCGCGCGCCGGTCGGCGTCACGCGCTCGAACGTGCACAGCCTGCGGGCGAGGAGGTCGTGGGCGCTCATTTCGGCGCCGCGTCGCAGGACGCATGCCCGCCTCACGCGTGGCCCGACGATCGCCGTGACCCGAAGCGACCGGCCGCTGCGTAACGTTCGACGCACCCGCGCGCGCATCGCGGGCGAAAAAAAAGGCCCAGAAGGCTTTCGTGGCTATAGTCGGCCCCCGCGAGATGTTCGACCGATGGATCGATCGCTTCGCCGAGCTCGTGACGACGCAGCGCAAGCTCGTGCTGCTCGGCGTCGCGCTCTTCGTGGCCTTCTGCGCGGCACAGCTGCCCCATCTGCAGACGGACACGGCGCCCGAGAACCTCATCATCTCGTTCGGCGGCTACGAAGAGCGCGTCCGCGAGTTCCGTAGCTACTTCGGCGACACCGACAGCGTCATCGTGCTGCTCGTCACGGCCGACGACGTCACCCAGCTCGCTCCGCTTCGCTACGTGCACCAGCTCTCGCGTCACTTCAAAGGCGCGCGCGAGGTGCACCGCGTCGCGAGCCTGACCGTCACGCCGCTGCCCGGTGCGTACGTCGAGGACGAGGGCGCATCGCTCGACGATCTCGGAAGCCTCGACGATCTGCCGGCCGAGGACGGCCCGGCCGATCCCGACGAAGCGATGGCGCCTGAAGATCGGGACGCCCTCGAGCGCCTGATCGCGATGGCGCCCGATCGGTTCCCGCTCGGGCTGCTCACGGTCGCCGATCGCGTGGGCGCGGGCGACGAAGGCCTGCACGGCGTCGTGCACGGCGACGAAGTGACGGAGGCCGAAGCGGCCGCGATCCGACGCGCGCTCGAGAACGCCCCGCTCGTCGAGGGCCAGCTCGTGAGTCGCGATCACACGCTCGCCGCCGTCGCGCTGATCCTCGATCCCGAGCTCGGGACCGGTCAGCGCCGCCTCGAGTTCGTTCACGTCGTCGACGCGTGGTTGCGCGGACACGCGCCGCCCGAAGGCGTGCAGGTCCACACGGCAGGCCTACCCCACCTGCGCGCGGCCATCAGCGACGCGATGCTCGCGGATCAGACGCTGCTCGTCCCGCTCTCGCTGCTCGTGTGCGTCCTGATCTTGTTCCTCTCGTTTCGTTGGCTCGCGGGCACGCTCCTTCCGCTGCTCACGGTGGCCATGAGCGTGGTCTGCGTGCTCGGCGGCATGGCGCTCTTCCACGAGCCCCTCACGATCCTGATGAACACGCTGCCAACGTTGATGATCGTCATGGGCATCGCCGAAGCCGTGCACGTGCTCGGTCGGTACGCCGAGGAGAGTCGACGCAACCACGATCGAATCGCTGCGGCGCGCGGCGTGCTGAAGCACCTCGCGATCGCGTGCTTCCTGACGTCGTTCACCACGGCCGTCGGATTCGCGTCGCTGCTGGTCGCGCAGACGGAGATGCTGCGGCGCTTCGGCACGGTCGCCGCGATCGGCGTGATGGTGACGTACGTCATCTTGATGACGTTCGTGCCCGCGGCGATGACGTTCTTCGGCCCGCCGAAGCACAACCCCAAGGACCGCGAGGCAACGCCACACGACTTCCTCGAGAAGCTGCTCGTCGTCTGCACCGCGTGGATCACGCGCCGCCCCTGGTCGGTGATCCTGCTGACGGCCGCGCTGATGGTGCCCTGCGTCTGGGCGTACAATTCGATCGTCGTCGACACGTCGCTGCACGACACCTTCGACCCGAACGATCCCGTCGTCGTCTCCACGCGTCTCATCGAGGAGAAGCTCGACGGGATTCGGCCGCTCGAGGTGATGCTGAGCTCGGACGTCGACGGGCGCGCGCGCGATCCGGAAGTGATCGCGGCGATCGATCACGTGGCGGTGTGGGCGCGCACGCAGCCGGGCGTCCTGCGCGTGACGAGCGAGTCGGACTACCTGCACGAGACGTGGCGTCGGCTCGCAGGCTTGAGCCCGGCCGAGGCCGATGCGCCTTTCGAGTCACGCGCAGAGGTCGAGGCGCTCGATACACTGATCGGGCAGCTGGATCCGAACCCGCTCGACTCGTATCGGACGCCGGACGGTCGCCACGCGCGCCTCGAGATCCGCCTCGCCGACATCGGCGCTCAGCGCAGCATCCGTGTGATCGACGCCGTGCAGGAGCACCTCGATCGCGAGCTCGCGTCGATGCCCGACATCCACACGCAGCTGCTCGGCGAAGCGTTCATCGGCTCGCACGGAGTCGATGCCGTCGTGCAGGACATGTTCGGCAGCCTCGCGCTCTCGGCCGTGGTGATCTTTCTGACCATCGCGCTCTTGTTCCGCAGCGGACGCCTCGGCCTGCTCTGCATCCCGCCCAACATCATTCCGCAGATCGGCACGGTCGCGTGGATGGTGCTGCGTGGGATTCCACTCAACGCCAGCACCGCGATCGTGTTCTCCGTCGCGATCGGCGTCTCGGTCGATCTCACGACCCACGGATTCGCACGTCTGATCGAGGAGCAGGAGCGCGGGCTCTTGCGACGCGCGGCGATCCTACGTTCGGCGCGCAGCACGGGGCGCGCGATCGTGGTCTCGTGCGTGACGCTGATCCTCGGCTTCGGGGTGCTCTTGCTCTCGGGCTTCGTGCCGATCCGTCAGTTCGGCGAGCTCATCGCAGCCGCGCTCACCTTCTCGTTGCTCACGACGCTCGTGTTCCAACCCGCGCTCTTGATGATCTTCGGTCCGCAGACGCCGAAGAAGAAGAGCGCGTAGCAGCGCTCAGCGTCGCCGGCAGTTTGCGTCGGCCATCCCTCGACGCAGCCTACGGAGGCCACCCCGCGTCAGTTGATGCGCACGATCGCTCCGACGATCGTGTGGTCGGCGATGGCGGTCGAGCTGATCTGCGTGGCGCTCGTGGTCGCGCCGCTCGGGGAGAGACTGACGCTCGTCTGACCGCAGGTCAGGTTGACGCCCGCCGGGCCCGAGATGTCGATCTCGCCGGTCGACTGCATCGCGATCGTCGCCTCGCCACACACGAGCTCGAGCTTCTTCGCGGCCAGGAGTGTGATGTGACCGTTCGCGCTGATCGTGATCGAGGTGCCACCGACCACGAGCGTGATGGCATCGGCGACGTTGACCTCGCTGGATCCCTTCTTGATCAGGTGGGACGTATCGACGATCACGTTGCGCCTGCCGTGAACGAAGAGCTGCGCGTCACCGCGCACGGTCGTCTGATCGATGGTCTGAACGAAGGTGTTGCGTCCTTCGCCATACGACTCGTTGTCGAAGTGACGTACGTGGACCTCGCGTTGGCCCTGATGCTCGAGGATCGTCTTGCCGACGATGGTCTCGTGCTGCTGCCCGTGGACGATGTTGCGCTCGTCCGCGCCGATCTCCGTGTGGCGGCTGGAGTCGATCGTGATGTGTTCCTCGCAGTCGAGCTGCACGTGGCGATCGCCATGCACGTGCAGGTGTTGCTCGCCCCCCACCGTCTCGCTGTCGTCGGCATCGATGCGGCTCGTCTGGTTCCGTCCCACGTGCAGCGTGTGATCGTGCAGCACCTCTTCGTCGAGATCGCGCTCGGCGTGCACGTAGATCTGCTCGTGGCCGGCAGCATCTTCGAAGCGCAGTTCGTTGAAGTGCTCGTCTCCGTCGGCGGGATCGGGCGAGCTCTTCGATCGCAGCGTGCTCTTGGTCCAGTCGGCCTCGCTCGTGTACGGCGGCGGGTTGTCGGCGTCGTAGAGACAGCCCGCGATCATCGGTCGATCCGGATCTCCGTCGAGGAACGCGACCGCGACCTCCATCCCGACGCGCGGAAGAAACAGCGCGCCGAATCCCGGCCCTGCCCAGCTCTGCATCGCGCGGACGAAGCAAGAGCTGCGCTCGTCGAAGGTGCCCTCACGATCCCAGCGCATCTGGATGCGCACGCGACGGTGCTCGTCGCTGTGGATCTCCTGACCGTTCGCGCCGACCACGATCGCCGAGAGCAGCCCGTGGACGCGCGGCTTCGGTGTCGTCTCCGGCATGCGATAGGGAACGCTCTCGGGGATCGCCTCGAACGCGCACTCGTAGCTCACGTCGTCCGCGGCGTAGCGCGCGTTGCCGAGCAGATCGTGGAGCTCGGGTGAGTGACCACGGTGCGAGACGGAGAGCACCAAGAGCTCGCCGTCGAGCTCGTGGATCGGATGGTCTTCGATGGTGAGGGTGCGGCCCGGCGTGAGCCGGATGATGTTGCCGACACCCCGGAGCACGCGGGCCTCGACCGCGTGGGCCTCACGCCGCGTCGCCAGGCGCGCCTCCGCATCGCCGCGACCGTAGGTCTTTGCCGCGTACGTGCCGAGCGTGACCGCGCGCTCGTGGTCGTAGCGCTCGCGCGAGATCCCGAGGCGGTCCTCGTCGTGCACGTTCGCGTCGATCACGGCGCGCGATCCGGCCTGAGTCCAGTCGAGATCCGTCAGCGCGAAGCTCGTCGTGCGGACCTGCGTTGCGCCGAGCAGCTCGTGCACGTGCTCGGTGTCGCTCGTCTCGCTCCGCTGTTGAACGAATGGGATCGTCTCGTCGTCGGGAAGGAGCGAGGGCATCCCGTCGCGGCCGTCGACGAAGACGAGCTTCTCGGTCCCATCGCTCTGGCACTCGAAGAAGTACGTGATGCCTTCCTCCTCCATGAGCCGATGCGCGAAGTCGAGATCGGTCTCGCCGTACTGAACGCAGTACTCGCGTCGAAGGTACGTTCGGCGGGCGCGGAGATCGATCGTGCGCGAGTAGCCTTCGAGCGCACCTCCGACGACGGCATCGAGGATGTCGAGCACGTCGAGGTCCTGGAAGATCCGGCTGTCCTTGCGCAGCGCGAGCAATGCGAGCGCGGGAACGAGCTCGATCGTCGCGAGGCGCGCGCGATCGGTCGTGCGGCCGAGCTCCACGCGCTGAACCAGGCCACCGATCGCCCGCTCGTGCTCTTCGCCGCGTCGGAGCACGAGCTTGGCGTTCACGCCCAGCATCGATCGCGCGTCGACCTCGAGATCCTCGCAGGCGAGCACGATCGTGGCGACGTAGGGCCGACCGATGCGCTCCTCGAGCGTCCACGAGGCGACCATCCATTCCGCGTCCGGCAACGCGCCCGACTCGAACTCGAACGTCACGCGGTGTCGGTTCGCCTCGCTGACGGCGCCATCGATCGCCTCGATGACCTGACGCAGTGCACCGCCGGCCGCGCCGACGAGCGAGGCCGCCGCGCTCGCGACGCCGAGCCCTTGGCTGACACCGGGGTCGATCCCGGACGCGAACGTCGAAGCGCCGCCGAGCGCACTCCCGAGCCCGCCGATCAACCCCGGGACCAGCCGATCGACGGAGCCACCGCCGGATCCGGCCGACGAGACGCTGGACGCGACCGCGACGACTCCGGCTGCGGTGTCGACCACCCGCGCGGCGCCCTGAAGCGCTCCTTCGACCGTCGACACCGGCGCCGGCGCCTGCGGAAGCACGGGGATCGACATGCCCTGCGGAAAGGAGGGCGCGCCGCCTCCACCTTCTCTCTCACCGTCGGAACCGGCCATGGTCGACCTCCGAGGCGGTTCTCGGCCGCGATTCGGCCGCGTTGCTCGTTTTTCCGCGTTCTTCCGATCCGGGCCCCGCTTCGATACGATCCACGCGTGCACCTGGCCCGCGCTCTCATCGTCGAGGATTCCGCCGCCATGCGGGCGTTCCTCCGGGCCGCGCTGGAGGCGAACGGCCTCGCGGACGACATCGTGGAGGCCAAGAGCGGCTTCGAGGCGTTGCGAATCCTGCCGCGCGAGCGCTTCGATTTCGCGTTCGTGGACATCAACATGCCGGACATCCACGGGCTCGAAGTGATCCGCCTCATGCGCGCGAGCGAGGCGCACACGAACACGCCGATTCTCGTGGTCAGCTCCGAGGCGTCGCCACGCGACCTCGAGCGCGGGCTCTCGCTCGGCGCCGACGGCTGGCTGAAGAAACCGTTCACGCCCGAAGGACTGAGCGCGGCCATCCGCGAGATCCTCGAGAAGCGGGGCGTCCTGCCGTGAACGACGATGGTGAACGGATCAAGGACGAGTTCCTCGCGGAGTCGCAGGAGATCGTCGAGTCGCTCTCGCGTGATCTCTTGCTGCTCGATCACGGCCAGAAGCAGGGCATCACCGATCCCGATCTCGTGAACTCGGTGTTCCGGGGCGTGCACACGCTCAAGGGCATCGCGGGCATGTTCGGCTACTCGGAGCTCTCCGAGGTCGCCCATCAGCTCGAAGACCTGCTCGATCAGGTGCGTCTCGGGAAGGTGGCGCTCTCGCAGAGCGCGCTCGACGTGCTCTTCGAGGGCATCGAGGTGCTCCAGCGCTTGCTCGCCGCGACCAAGGGCGAGCAGCACGAGATCGACGTCCGTGGCCTCGAGGAGCGGATCAAAGGCCTCGTCTCCAGCCCCGGCACCGTGAACGCGGACGTGCTCGCGTCGTTCGATCTCGAGCCGGGCGTCCTCTCGGTGCTCACCGAGTACGAGGAGCACCGGCTCCGCACCAACGTGGAGCAAGGCGTCGCGCTCTTCCGGCTGCGCGTACGCTTCGCGCTCACCTCGATCGACGGGGATCTCGAGGAGCTCAAGCAGCGAATCAAGCCGTTCGCCGAGATCATCACCTACCTGCCCTCGATGGACGGCACCGGCGACGACGCGATCGAGCTCGATGTGCTTCTCGCGAGCCGTCGTCCGCTCAACGAGCTCCGTGACTCGCTCGCGACCGACGAGATGCGCAGCATCGAGCCCGTCGGTCGGCGGGAGACCGCGCGCACGGTGCCACCTCCTCCGATGGGCGAGGTGCCGCACGACGAAGATCTCGTCGAGCCCAGCGCGCCACTTCCGGGTGCGCCCGCCGTTCCTGCGCCCATGCGCGAAGCGAGCGCAGATGGTCTCGCGCTGCGTGGCGTCGCCAAGACCGTCCGCGTCGACATCGAGAAGCTCGATCATTTGATGAACGTCGTCGGTGAGCTGGGCATCGTGCGCAGCGCCGTCGCGCGCATCGTAGAGCGCCTCGGAGGTCGACCCGATCTGCGGCCGATCTTCGCCGAGCTCTACCGCGCGCAACGCAGCTTCGATCGGCATCTCGGGAGCCTGCAGGAAGGCATCCTCGACGTGCGCATGGTGCCGCTCGGGCAGACGTTCGACCGCCTCGCACGCGCCGTGCGACAGGTGGCCCGCGAGCGCAACAAGGAGGTGCGGCTCGCCGTCACGGGTGCCGACACCGAGGTCGACAAGCTGATCGTCGAAGAGCTGATCGACCCGCTCCTGCACATCATCCGCAACGCGGTCGATCACGGCATCGAGGTGGAGACGACGCGCCGTGAGCTCGGCAAGCCCCGTGGCGGAACGATCGCGCTCAACGCCTACCAGAAGGGCAACCACGTCGTCATCGAGATCGAGGACGATGGATCCGGCCTCGACCTCTCGAAGATCCGCGCGCGTGCCGTGGAGCGCGGGCTCGTCTCGTCGGACGCAGCGGCCGAAGTGAGCGAGGACGATCTGCGGCAGATGATCTTCCTGCCGGGATTCTCTACGGCGGCGGAGGTGACGGAGCTGAGCGGTCGCGGCGTGGGCATGGACGTCGTGCGCACCAACATCGGACGCCTGGGCGGCGTGATCGACGTGAACAGCCAGCCTGGCATCGGGACGAAGTTCACGCTCACGCTGCCGATCACGCTGGCGATCGTGAGCGCGCTCGTCTTGCGCGTGCGCGATCAGACGTTCGCGATCCCGCTCAACGTCGTACAGGAAGCGCTCTTCTACGACGAACGATCGCTCCGACGCGTGGAGGGACGCGAGGTCATCACGCTGCGTGGGCAGAGCCTACCCATCGCGCGGCTCGCCGATCTCTTCGGCCTCTCGGGCGAGCGCACGCCGGGGCGGAACTTCGTCGTGGTCACTGCGCTCGGACAGCGGCGCCTCGGGATCGTCGTGGACGCGCTCGAGGGACAGGAAGACATCATCACCAAGCCTCTCGGCGCGAGCCTCGGCTCCGTCCGCGGCTTCTCGGGGGCGACGGACCTCGGCGACCAGCGCGTGGTGCTCGTGCTCGACGCCCCGAGCATCCTCGACGACGTTCTGTCCTCGGGCCACGAGCGCAAGGGAGCGGCCTAGTGACGGGAATCGTACGCCACAAGACCTCGTTGCCCGCCCGCGTGGCGCCGCGCGGCGAGCGACTTCGCGCCGTGACCGACGACGTGCGGGAGTTCCTGATCTTCTCGGTCGGCGACGAGCTGATGGGCCTTCCGCTCGCGTCGGTCCGCGAGATTCTCAAGGTCGTCCCCGTGACGCACGTGCCGCGCGCGCCCGAGGACGTGCTCGGGATCCTCTCGGTGCGCGGCCGCATCACCACGGTGCTCGATCTTCGTCGGCGCCTGCGACTTCCCGCGGCACCGACCACACGTCATGCCCGCATCCTGCTCGTGCAGACGAAGGGCGAGATCATGGGCGCGCGCGTGGACGCAGTGCACCACGTCGAGCGCTTGCGCGAGGATGAGATCGAGCCCGCGGCGATCGCTGGCGCCGACCTCCCCGACCACGTGCTCGGCATCGGACGCCCACGGCGCGTGCGCACCGGCACCGAGTCGGACGCCACGAGCATCGTGATCGTGCTCTTCGATCCCCATGCGTTGCTCTCGATGAGCGGCCCGAGCCGGCCCACACGGGGAGACGTCTGAGTGTCCGAGAGCAACGCCGGCGAGCGCACGCGTGCGCGTCTCGCGCGTCTCGATCGTCGGCGCGGCGATCGTGAGAAGAACCTCGTGGGCTTCACGGTCGGTGACGTTCACTACGCCGTCGAGGTCGCACGCGTTCGCGAGATCATCCGCCCGCTCCCGGTCGTCCCGCTCCCACACGCGCCGCCGGCCATCGTGGGCGTGGCCGATCATCGCTCCGAGGTGGTTCCGGTGCTCGACGTGCGGCGTCGGTTCGGACTGCCGGAGACCGCTCGCACGCGCCGCACGAAGTGGATCCTGGTGATGCTCGCGACGCGCACGGTCGGCCTCGTCGTCGACGGCGTGTCCGAGGTGTTCGGCGTCGGCGAAGCGGATCGCCGCCCCGTTCCTACCGTCGGCACGGGCGACGCCGCACGCGGGTTTCACTCCGTGTACGCGCATCGAGGTGAGCTGGTGTTCGTGCTCGACGTCGATCGTATCGGTGCCGCGGCCGAGCTCCTCGACGTGGGCGGGCGATCCCCCGTCGGATCGCGCGGAGGTGTGCCTTGAGCGAGCGCGAGGGCGGGCGGATCGAGGAGCGACGCAGCGCGCTCCGAGCCGAGAGCACGCGCGGAGGACCGCTCGATCCGAAGCTGATCGCGGCGGCGCTCGGCGACGCGGACTGGCGTGTGCGGAAAGACGCGGCCGAGCTCGCGGCGGAGCGGATGGGCGACCCCGGCGTCGCGGCGCTGATCGTGGCAGGCGTGCTCTCGCCCGACGACGTGGGCCTGCGCAACGCGGCCATCGAAGCATCGGTGCGGACGGCGAAGACTCCGAACGCGACGGTGATCGAGGCGGCGCTCGTGCGCGCGCTGGAGACGTCGACGGCCACGGGACGAAAGTTCGCGTGTGCCGCGCTCGCGTGCGGCAGTGACCTCGCGCTGAACGCGCTCGCTGCGCTCTCCATGGATCCGGATGGGACGACCGCCACGGCAGCGCTCGAAGCGATCTCCCACATCGGCGGCCCTCGCGCGGAGGCGTTGCTCGCTCAGGCGCTGGGCTCGGAGGATGCGCTCACGCGCCTGGCCGCGATCGAAGGGCTGGTCGCGCTCGGGGCGCGCCGGCCGCTCGCCGAGGTCGAGGAGCTGGCGACCGACCCGCTGCTCTCGCGGCGCGCGATGTTGCTCGCAGGTCTGACGGCCGACGTGAACGCCGTGCCGCTCCTCGTCACGCGCATCACGCATCGCGCGAACGTGGCCGAAGCCGCCACTGCGCTCGCGCGCTTGCACGACACCGCGAGCGGTGGTGCCGCAGCCGTGACGGCGGCGATGGTGAGGCTCGATCGGCGAGCGCTCGCGCCGATTCGTCGCCTGCTCGACGCGAACGATCCGACGGTCGCGCGCGCCGCGGCGCACCTCTTGGCCCTCGCAGAAGACGCCGAGGCGCTCCCGAAGATCGCCATGCTCGCCGCCGACATCGAGCTCGGTCCTTCCGCGCTCGCGGGCCTGCACACGTACGGGAGCGGAGCCGTCGGCCCGCTCCTCGCCGCGCTCCCGACGCTCGATCCGCGCGCGCATGCGTTCGCGCTGGAGGCCGCAGCCGAGCTCGCAACGCAGGATCGGCCGCGTCATGCCGCGGCGATCCGGAAGGCGCTGCGCGCATCGCTGTCGTCGCGCGACGAGACGATCCTCATCGCAGCGGTGCGCGGCTTCTCGACGTGGGCGGAGCCCGATGATGCGCCGGCGCTCGTCGCGCTCGGAAACCACCCGTCGTCGAGCCTGGCGAAGGCCGCCTCCGATGCGGTCGCCGAGCTCGCGCGCACGGCGAAGCAAGCAGTCTCGGAGGCGGTGGTCGCTGCGCGCAGCAACGAAGCGACCGCGTGGGGCTCGGCGACGTTCACGCTCCCGCCCGACGTAGCGCTCGAGAAGCTCCGCGAGGCCATCTCCGAAGACGATCCGCGCACCCGGCGCGCTGCCGTCACGGCGCTCGCGGACGTGCCCGATCTCCAAGCCGCGGAGCTCGCCGCGATGGCGCTCGCCGACGAGGACGCCGACGTTCGCGTCTCGGCGCTGCGGACGCTCGCCGAACGGACCGACGCACCGGGCCGCGCGCTCGCCGAGCCTCGGATCGCGCTCGAGCTCAAGAGCGATGTCTCCGCGGTCCGGGCAGAAGCGTGCCGGGCGCTCGGCAAGCTCGATGCGCGCGGGCGCAGCGACGCGCTCGCGCGCCTGCTCGAGGACCCCTCGAGCGAAGTACGGATCGCAGCACTGACCACGCTCGTACGCTGGAGCGATCCGCAGGCGCTGGCCGCGCTCCCGGCTGCGCTCGCACACGACGACCCCGAGGTGGTCAAGGCGGCCGTGGTGCTCGCGCGATCGCGGCCGGAGCTGACGTCGGCCCTGCGCGGGCTGCTCGGTCACGCCGCGTGGGACGTGCGTCACGCCGCCGTGCTCGCGCTGGCCACGGTCGATCGCGCCGCGGTCGCGGCGCATCGCGCGTCCGAGACGGACGGGCTCGTCCTCGCGGCGATCGACGAAGTGCTCGGCGCGAGCGGAGAGGCGGAAGGAAGATAGCGTGTCCTTCTTCCTCGACAGCGGCCCGCGACTGCGCGTCGACGAGTTTCGCCTCTTGCGCGAGCTCGTGAACGAGCACTCGGGGATGTTCTTCGAGGACTCGTCGCAGTTCGTCTTCGAGCGTCGCCTGCGCGATCGACTGCGCGCGCTCGGCCTCGCGGACTTCACCGCCTACTACCACTATCTTCGCTATGGCCCGTCCGCGTCGGGCGAGCTCGAAGACGCGATCGAAGCGCTCGTCACCAACGAGACCTACTTCTTCCGCGAGGAGTACCAGCTGCGCGCCTTCTCGCGCGACGTGCTCCCCGAGCTACAGAAACGCGCGCTCTCGCAGGGTCGCAAGCGCTTGGTCGTCTGGTGTGCCGGATGCTCGACGGGTGAAGAGGCGTACACCATCGCGATCCTCTTGCTCTCGTCAGGCCTCTTCGAGGGCTGGGACCTGCGCGTGTTCGGGAACGACATCAGTAAGCGCGTGCTCGGCTTCGCACGGCGCGGCGTCTATCCGGCGCACAGCTTCCGCGCGATGCCGCCGCAGTACGCCGAGTACTTCGTCCACGAGCCCGAGGGCCGCCGCGTTCACCCGCGCGTGCGCGCGCTCTGCCAGTTCGGCCACTTGAACCTGCTGGATCGCGATCGCGCGAGCATCGTGGGACGCGTCGATGCCATCTTCTGTCGCAACGTGCTCATCTACTTCGACGGTGACTCCCGCAAGCGCGTGATCGAGACCTTCTACGAGCGCCTGCAGCCGGGCGGCTACCTGATGCTCGGCCACAGCGAGTCGTTGCTCTCCGTCTCGACCGCGTTCGAGCTGGCACACCTCTCCTCGGACATGGTCTACCGGAAGCCCGTCGAGGCCAGCGGCCTGAAGCGCATTCGCTCGCAAGAGGACGGAGGCGAGCCGTGACGCAGGGACCGCGGCGCCTGCGGGTGCTCGTCGTCGACGACTCTGCGTTCAACCGGCGCACGATCGCCGAGATCCTCTCGTCGATCCCCAACGTCGAGGTGATCGGCAAGGCGGGCGACGGCGAGCAGGCGCTCGCCATGGTGCTCTCGGAGAAGCCCGACCTCGTGACGCTCGACCTCGAGATGCCGCGCATGGACGGCTTCACGCTGCTCAAGGTCCTGATGGCCAAGCGGCCCACGCCGGTGATCGTGGTGTCGGGCCGCGGCGCGAAGCCCGACGTGTTCCGCGCGCT
>JAYVCF010000137.1:0-3723 GCA_043750095.1 Deltaproteobacteria bacterium | reverse complement strand
GCGTACGCCACGCTGCCGGTCTTGCAGGCGGCGCACGACGGGCTCGTCGGTCTCGACGCGGGTCCCGATGTTGAGGTGCTCGCCGACACCGTTCGCACGGTGGCGGCTCAGCACGACGCGCTCGTCGCGCAGCTCGGCGGTCAGCTCGACGTCGAGATCGCGTGCGCGAACGCTGGCGATCGTCTCGCGCTCTCCCAGGCGCGCGATCAGATCCTGCCCCCTGGGCAGCGTCTGCTCCGGCGTAGCGTGGCCACCAAGGCGGGCGAGGGTCTCGTGCGTGCGGAGCGGGTCACGCCCGTCACCGTCGCGCTGCTGGCCACCATCCCGACGCGCACCGGCACGCTCGCGGCCACCTACGCGCAGCTGCAGGTCAAGAGCCTGGAGCTGAGCACGGCGGACGCGGAGCACAAGGCCGCGGTGGCGAGCAAGCTGGGTCCGCGTCGGCGGGCGGCGCGCAAGCGCTGGGTGGCCGCGGTCGAGCTGCTCGATCGCGCGCTGCGCGGAGCGGGTGCAGATCCGGTCCCGGCGCTCGGAGCGATCCGAGTGGCGCAGGCCCGCACGCCGCACTCGCACGTCGCTGCGCAGCCGGTGCAGCCCGCGCAGCCCGTGCAGCCGGTGAGCGCGACGCCGACCGCGCCGACGCCCGCGCCCGCGAGCCCGACCAATGGCGCAGCCGTCGCCTGAGCCACGCTCACCTACAACCAGAAGGAGCCCGCGAGCCGATCACAAGGCGCACCGCGGGCTCTTTCGTTTTCCGTCGCTGCATCAGCCCAGCACGAACGTTCGACCGACGCCGAGACGAGAACGTTCCCTCGCGTATCCCGGACGCGCGATCGCGGCTCGGGGCACGCCGCGCGGTGCTAGGCTCGATGGGTCCCGTTGAAGCCGCGCGTGTACATCGAGACCACGATCGTCAGCTATCTGACGGCTCGTCCCACCCGCGATCTCGTGCGGGCGGCGGAGCAGCAGATCACTCGCGAGTGGTGGGAGGGCCGCGAGAGCTTCGAGCTCTTCGCGTCGCAGCTCGTGCTCGACGAGGCCGCTGCTGGTGATGCGGACGCGGCTGCGCGACGCCTGATCACGCTCGACGAGGTCGCACTCCTCGACACCTCCGAGGAGGCGATCCGACTCGGTCACCACCTCGTCGCGGCTGGCGGGCTCCCGACCAAGGCGGGCGCCGACGCGCTCCACATCGCCGTCGCGGCCGTTCATGGTCTCGACTACCTTCTCACGTGGAACTGCACGCACATCGCCAACGCGCGCACACGGGGGAAGATCGAGGGGCTCTGCCGGGGCGCGGGCTACGACCCGCCGATGCTGTGTACGCCTATGGAGTTGATGGAGGACGACGATGCGGTCACGTGATCCGATCGTGGAAGAGGTTCGGGCGGCCCGCGACGCCATCGCGAAGGAGTTCGGGTACGACATCGAGCGACTCGGACGCGCGATGCAGGAGCGACAGTCGAAGCACGAGCGGCCCGTCGTGCGCCTCCTGCCCAAGCGGATCCCGTCGGAAAAGCAGGCCGGGTAGGCCTGTACTTCAACACCCGCCGACGCTGGGACGTACGCCGCGTGATGGCCGTGCGTCCGTCGCGCCGTTAGAACGATCCCTCGAGGCCGATGCCGCCGGCGCCGATCGAGAGCGCCACGCGAGCGCCCTCGAGCCGCGTGCGGCGTCGCCCCGAGTCGACGTCGAGAAGGATCGCGGGGATCAGCGCGAGCAGGCCGACGCCCGCGACGATGAGGCCGCCCATGCCCCAGTCGCGCGCCGCGTGTTGCGCGTCGCTGCAGCTGAAGATGCAGAAGCCCGCGGCGCTGCCGGCGACGCCGACGACCAGGCCGCCGAGGTGCAGCGTCAGTGCGGTGACGTAGAGACCCGTGGCAGCGCGGCTCTCCGAGTCGATCGACGCGCGCTCTGCGGCGTGGCTCGGAGAAAGAGACAGCGCGAGCTGGCGCGACTCCGCGTCAGCGTGCGTATCCTGCGCGAGAGCCATCGACGGAGCGAAGAAGCACAACGCGAGAGCGAACCAGATTGCGCGGGTCATGTCGGAACCTCCGCCCCCGATGGAGCAAGGCCGGTTCCGCGCGAATCGCGGCCCTTTCAGGGGCTCGCCGATGGCACGCGCGCAGGGATCTGCACACGTGTGCCGCGCGCTACATCATCATCCCGGGCGTTCGCCGCATGCCGATGTCCACGCGTCGCTCGGGCGTGTCGAAGAACACCGAGCGCTCCGAGTCCACGAAGCCGGTCGCGATGGCTTTCACCTGGCCGTAGCGCACGCGCGTCAGCACCTGCAGGTGGTAGCGACCGTCGCTCGCCGAGGTGGTCTCGAACACGTCGCCCACGTCGGAGGTGAACCGAACGGTCGCTCCGCTCACGGGCGTGACGCTGACGCCCGACTCGAGCGTCTCGGTGATCCGACCGGAGAGGGCGAACGTGTCTCCGACGGTCCCGGGCGTACACGAGGCGAGCAGCGCACCGACTCCCAAGATGAAGAGCCGAACCGCGAGCCATGCGCGCTGTCGTTGCACGCGCGAATCATACCCAGGCGGACACACCTCTGTCAGTGCCGGTGTTCGCGCTCGGGTTACCCTCGGGACGCCGTGAGCACGCCCCTGTTTCGAGTCGACGATCGATCGCGTCCAAGCCCCTCGCCCGTGCGATTCGCGTTCGGGCCCGTCTCGCTGGTGATCGCGTTCGGGCTCTACTACGGCGCGCACGCATCCCAGCTCGTGGTGATGTGCATCGTCGGTGTGGGGCTCATCTCGTTCCAGTGGGCGAACGTGCTCGCGAACGCGTCGCGCGATGCGTACGACCGGGCTGCGCTGGTGCTCGTCGCCAACGGGAGAGGCGACCAGCTCGGCGCGCGACTCGACGCAGCGGTTCCGTTCCGGCTCTTCGGCGCCGCGGCCGAGCGCGCGGCCCGACGCGGCGCCGCGCTGAGCGCGCTGGGGCGATACGAGGACGCAGCGAAGGCGTGGGCCGAGGCCGTCGCGGGCTATTCGGGCGGTGTGGTTCCGCCCCTCGTCGCCGTCGGCTTCGCGGGCGCCGCGTTCGAAGCGGGCTGGGATCGCGATGCGTCACGTGCTTACCGAGCGCTCCTCGAGAACAACCCGGAGCTGCCACGCGTACGCACGCGGCTCGCCCACGCGCTCGCTCGCTTGGGTGAAGATCTCGACGAAGCCGACGAGCTGCTCACCGCTGCCGAGCGGAGCGCACGCGAGGACGTGGAGCTGACCATCGCGCGGGCGGCGTGGCTCGCCGCCAAGAAGCGCCCGAAGGCGGCGCGCGCGAAGATCGCCGCGGTGAAAGCAGAGCCGCCGTATCTCGCGAAGGAAGTGGCGAAGCTCCGCGCGCGACCGACGAAGAAGGCGCGCTGAGCGTCACGTACCGCGGAGGAATCGCTCGACGCGCGCGGTGAGTTCGGGGTCGCTCGCGGGATCCCCGAGCGCCACTCGGATCGCGTCCTCGTCGTGCCCCCACCAGGTTCGCTGGCGGCGCGCGTAGATCCGCGTCGCGCTCGTGATCGCGTCGGGGAGCGCCGCTTCTTCGAGCGTGCCCGCGAGAAACGCGCGCGCTTGCTTGTACCCGACGGCCTCCATCGCGCGCACGTCGGGGCCCCAGCGTGCGAGCAGGCCGCGCACTTCGTCCAAGAAGCCCCGCGCGAGCATGGACGTGGTTCGCGCCTTCATGCGCGCGGCCATCTCTTCGCGCGGTCGATC
>JAYVCF010000136.1:0-6731 GCA_043750095.1 Deltaproteobacteria bacterium | reverse complement strand
GCCTGCGGCACCGCCGGAAGCGGCGAGGGCAGGGGGAGCGTGCGGAGCGCGCCCAGCTCGGGACACGCGGGGCTCGGGAGATGCACATCGAGCGCGCTGGCGCTCGACGCGCGGAGGTGAGCGCCGCACGCGACGTCCACGCGGGTGGGCGCGACCACCAAGAGAACGTCCGGCGTGTCGCTACCCGCCGCGTCACCCGTCGCCAGCACGATGCTCGCGTCGCCGACGGTCGAGGGTGGGACGCGCATCTCGAACGCCAAGAGCGTGGTGCGCGCCGCATCGAGCGCGCTCGCGAGCGCGACGATCAGTGGGTCGCCGTCGCGCACGCCGCGTGTCGCCGCGTCGTAGCGGCCGAGCGCCTCTTCTACCGGGAACTGAAGGCCCGCGTCGGGCCCGACGAACCAAGTGGGTGCCGTGCGCGCGGAGCCCACGCGGATCGCGGCGAGCTGCGCGTGGTTCGACGACGCCCGTGCGGTCGCGAGCAAGTAGAGCGCAGAACGACGCGCTCCGGTGCCCTCGATGCGAAACGCGCCGGCGCTGACGTGCTCGGCCTCGGTGAGAAGGGCGATCTCTTCGTCCACGGCCGCACGATAGACACCAGCGCGGATCGCCGTGAGCTCAGCGCGAAGCTCGGCCCCGAGCTGCGCGGGCGGGACCCCGATGGCGTCGGCGAGCCGCGCGTCCAGCGCCGCATCGGCGAGCGCCAGCGCGGCGACGTGCACGTCGGTCGCGGCGAGGGACCGCAGGTAGCCCGCCTCGCGCGCGTCCGCTCCGCCGCTCGCCACGACGGGGCCGAGCGAGCGCAGCGCATCGAGCGTCCGCCCGCCGGAGAGATCGTACGTCGCGAGCTGTGTCCGAGCGGCGAGGATCGCCGGACCCTGCGCCTGCGCCCACATCGGCGCGGCACCCACGACTGCGACTGCGAGCGCGAGGATGCGAAGCACGGCGAGAGGCGCCGACGGCGCGATGATGCGCGGAGACACGAGCTTCAATGAGGCTGCGTCGCGCGGATGCCTCGAAGCGACACGACGGTGACGGCGTCGGCGAACACCTGTGCGTGGTACCAGCCGAGCGAGACGGTCTGGCCGCCCACGAAGCCGACCGCGGCGACGTCCACCGGGCCGGGCGCGATGTCGAGACCCGAGTAGAGCCCGAGCAAGCTCGTGCCCTGCGTGCGGCCGACGGCGGGCAGCGGGTTGTCGGCGATGTCGTTGAAGTAGACCCTCGACATCGGGTTGCCGGTGATGCCGACCTGAGCCCACTCGAGGCGCACGTCCGCGCAGTCGTGAACCTCGCCCGCGATGGCGCCGTGGCCCGAGCGAATGCCGCTGGCGAGCCCTGCGGTCAGCGGGATCGACGCGTAGTCGTTTCGCGAGAGCACGCGCATCCGATACTCGAAGCCCATCGTGGTCGGCGCACCCGTGATGCATGCGGACGCGGCGCTGGGGATCGCGGCGAGGTCCGCGTTCAGGATCTGGAAGTTGTACGTGTAGAGCGGGCTCCAGAGGCCGGAGTCGCCCTGCGTGCGAATGATGAGCGGTGTCTCGGTCGGGACGTTCGCGATGGAGAAGAAGCCGAGGCGGCGCATCTCACCCGTGGTCGCACCGGAGCTGTCCACGAGCGCTTCGATCTCCGTGCAGCCGGCCATCGCCGTCGATGACGTGGACGAGCCGATCATCGCGCCGAGCGCGCCCCCGGCCCCCTCGTGATAGACCTCGACGGTGATGCCGTTCGAGTCGCCGCCGTTCGCGAACACGTCGACCACGCCGTAGAGCGTGGCGCCGGGCGAGGTCATCGGGGTGCCGCGCGTGGGCGGCGTGATCATGCAGCTGAGGTCGGGCGCCATGTTCGTCGCGCCATCGACGCAGTAGTCGCGGGCGGGTGTGCGCGGGCGGCCGGTGGCGATCTGCGAGCATGCCGTGCGCACCGTGGTGAACGCGGCGCCGAAGGGCAGCGGCGCGCACAGGCACGCGTCGGCGCCCCCGGTCAGGACCTGCCCGGTCTGGCACGTCGTCGTCGCCCCACAGCCTGGGCTGTCGTAGAGCACCGGATCGCCGGAGCCCCCATCCCCCGTCATCGTCACCGGACCAGGACCACATCCCGCCAACGCTGCGAGGGCGAGCACACTCACGAGCGACGACGACGACGAACGACGATGGTTCACGGGGCCTCCTGGAGCAGTCGCACGACGGTACTCGTTCGAATTCGCACGGGTCAAGCGGGGATCCTTCGTAGTAGGCTGCGCACGCTCATGAGCCGTAAGGGCGACATCGCGCGCGCGATCGACGAGATCCTGCGTCCCCTGCTCGAGGCCGATGGTGCGGGCGTCACGGTGGTCGACATCGCCGACGACGGCTCCACCGTATCGCTCACGCTCACAGGCACCCTCCGCGGCGATCCCTCCGCCACGCTGGTCAAAGAGCGCGTGATCGAGCCGCTCGTTCGCCGGGCGGCCGACGGCGACGTCGCCATCGCCTACATCCTCTAGAGCACCGCGCTTTTGACACCGAGGCCTGCGGACTGATAACGATCTCTCGCGGAGGTTCGCGCATGGCCCTGATCGAGACCGATGACGCTGCTCGGAGGCTTGCGCGTGCCATTGCGAGCGATCTCTCGCTCTACAACGAAGAGAAGATCGTGCGCGGCATCGAGGCGGACAACCTCCTCGACGCGCTCTCGGAAGAGATCGACGAAGGCCGCGCGCTCTTCAAGAGCCGCGTCGCGCCCGAGCTCTTCGTCAAGGGCTTCTACGACCGCGCGTTGATCGACATCATCGTCCGCTACAAGGGCCACGTCGCTTCCAAGATGTGGTGATCCTCGTCTCCGCGGCGGAGGCGCGAGAGCGCATCGACCGCGTCGTCGCCGCGCACTTTCCCGAGCACTCGCGGTCGGAGATCCAGCGCTGGATCGACGCAGGAAACGTGCGCATGGATGGCGCTGTCGCCACGGCGAGCACCCGCGCCAAGCTCGGCTCGCGAATCGATGCGACGCCTCTTGCCCCCGCCACCACGGAGGCGCGCGGCGAGGCGATCCCTCTCGCCATCCTCTTCGAGGACGATCACCTCTTGGTCGTGGACAAGCCCGCCGGACTGGTCGTCCATCCCGCGCCAGGCCACGCGTCGGGGACGCTGGTGAACGCCTACCTGCATCACGTGGGCGGCGCGGCCGACGACGCCGACGCGACGCGCCCCGGGATCGTCCACCGCCTCGACAAGGAGACGAGCGGCGTGATGGTGATCGCCAAGACGGCGCTCGCCCGCGAGGCATTGATGCGGCGCTTCGCCGCGCACGATCTCGAGCGCGCCTACCTCGGCATCGCCCTCGGCGCGCACCCAGCGAGCGCGACCTACGACACGCTGCACGGCCGTCATCCGCGCGATCGCAAGCGCTTCACGTCGAGGGTGACGCGGGGACGGCGCGCGGTGACCCACGTCGAGCGGCTCGAGCTGCTGCACGGCGCTTCGCTCGTCCGCTGTCGGCTCGAGACCGGCCGCACGCACCAGATCCGCGTTCACCTCGCCGAGCACGGGTTTCCGCTGCTCGGCGATCCGGTCTACGGCTCGAAGCCACACGATCCACGACTGCGCGCCGCGGGCTCAGCGCTGGGGCGCCAAGCGCTGCACGCAGCGACCCTGGGCTTCCCCCATCCAGTGTCGGGAGCCCCACTTCGCTTCGAAGCGCCGCTCCCGGCCGACCTCCGCACGGCGCTGGCTACGCTACGCGGTCCGTAGAAGTCTTTGGATCTGAGGGCGCTCCCCGGTAGGATCGCGGCCGTGGTGCTTTGCTTCGGGGGCGTCCGGGATCACTCGACTCGGCTCGCCGCGTTCGTCGCGGTGGCGGGGCTCGCGCTCACGCTCGGGATCCCCAGCGCGCGCGCGCAGACCGACCGGCAGATCGACGTTCAGCTCTTCTTGCCGACGCCCAACGTCGGCACCGCGTTCACGCTCGATCGCCCGGGCGTCAACCACCACCTGACCACGACCTTCGGCCTCGGCGTCAGCTACGCGCACCAGCCCTTCGTTCGCACCCACAGCGACGGGATGCCCGCCGACGACGTGGTGCGCGGCCTGATGCAGGCCGACGTCCTCGCCTCACTCGCCCTCTTCGAGTACCTGGAGCTCGGGCTCGCAGTGCCCGTGGATGTCGCCTTCGCCGAGACGCGCTCGGACACGCTGCTCAACGGACCGGGCTCGACGTTTCAGTACAACACCGTCGCGGGCCTCAGCGACATGCGGCTCTCGGCGAAGATCCCCATCCTCCGCGGCGACGTCTCGCTCGCCGCGCGCCTCGTCGTCGGCCTGCCGATGGGCAACACGCCCGAGTTCCTCGGCGGTCGATTCTGGACGCTCTATCCCTCGATCGTGTTCGCCTGGAATCCAGGCCCGGTTCAGATCGGCGCCGAGCTCGGATATCGCCTGCGTCAGCGGCGCCAGCTGGCGGACTTCGAGCAAGACGACGAGCTGCAGCTGACGGTGGGCGGCAACGTGCCGATCATCACCGAGCTCGCGCTCGTCGCCGAGGCGCAGCTGCGCGCGGGCATCGGCGGACGCACGGGCTTCGGTGGCCAGTCGATCGGCGGAGCCGAGACGCCGACGGAAGTGGACGGCGGCCTGCGCATTCGACCCACGACGGGCCTCTCGATCGACGTCGGTGCGGGCACCGGTGTCATCGCGGGCTACGGCTCTCCGTCGGTGCGCGGCTTCGCGATCCTGCGCTACGCGATCGAACAGAACGCGTGCCCAGGCGGGCCCGAGGACGAAGACGGATTCCAGGACGGCGACTTCTGCCGCGACCCCGACAACGACGAGGACGGACTCGAGGACGAGGTCGATGCCTGCCCGAACGACGCCGAGGACATGGACGGCTTCTCGGACGACGACGGCTGCCCCGAGATCGACAACGACGCCGACGGCGTGCCGGATACGACCGACGTCTGCCCGAGCCAGTCCGAGGACGACGACGACTTCAACGACGAGGACGGCTGCCCCGAGCCCGACAACGACGAAGACGGCATCGCCGATGGCCTGGATCACTGCCCGATGGATCCCGAGGACCGCGACAACTTCGAAGACGAGGACGGCTGCCCCGAGCCCGGCCCGCGCACCTCGGCCGTCACCGTGTCGGACACGCGCATCCTGATCGGCGAGACGATCTACTTCGAGTACGACACGGACACGATCCGTCCGGTCTCGATGCCCTTGCTCGATCAGGTGGCGGAAGTGATCAACGCGCTCTCGGCGGACCTGCGCATCCGCGTCGAGGGCCACACCGACAGCGCGGGCACGCCCGCCTACAACCTCGATCTCAGCTACCGCCGATCGCGCGCCGTGGTCGAGTACTTGGTCGGGCGCGGCGTCGCGCGCGATCGCCTCGAGTACCGCGGCTACGGCGACCAGCACGAGGTCGCGCCGAACGACGATCCGGACGGACGCGCGCTCAACCGCCGCGTCGAGTTCACGATCCTGCGTCCTGGTGAGGCCGCGACCGGCAGCCCGCCGCCGCCTCCTCCTCATCGTCGCCCGCACTGAAGACGGGGATGCGCGCTCTGATCAGCCGGAGTGCCCGGCGAAGCCGAGCCGACCCAATTGTGTCGCGTCCGCGGTGCGGACGCCTCCGGCTGATCGTCGCCGCGATCGTACTGGGATCGATCGGCTGCGGCGGCGCGCTCGACGATCGAACACCGGAGGCCACCGTCGCGTCTCTCGCGAGCGCGCTCGAGCACCGTGACGTCGAGGGCGCGTACCGCCTGATGTCGCGCCACTACCGCGAGCAGGTCTCGCTCGAAGAATTCCGTGCGCTCTTCGCGGACACCGCCGAGATCGATCACACGGCCTCGCGCCTGCACGATCGCGACGGCCCCGCCGAGGAAGAGGCGAGCGTCACCTACGGGAGCCACGAGACCTTGTTACTGCGCCGCGAGGGCGACAGCTGGCGCGTCGTCACCGACATCGTGGACTGGTACTCGCAGCGCACGCCGCGGCAGGCGGTGCGCTCGTTCGTGCGCGCGATCGAAGCACGCAGGTGGGACGTTCTCTTGAGGTTGCTGCCCGAAGCGGACCGCGAGGCGATGAGCGCGGAGCGACTGCGCGAGATGCTCGCCGGCGAGGGCGAGGAAGCGCTCGATCACCTCGCCGCGGGGATGAGGAGCGCGCTCGACGCGGACATCGAGGAGCACGGAGATCACGCGACGCTGCCCTATGGCGAGCGGTTCAGGGTGGAGCTCGTGCGCGAAGGCGACGTGTGGTGCGTCGCGGATCCGGATTGAGCGAGCGCGAGAGCGAGAGCGAGAGCGTGAGCGCCGTTACGGATCGACGCCGGTGATCTGCAGCGCGAGTCCCGCGCCCTCCGACGACGCCCAGGGCGACACCGTGATGCTCGGGGCGCTCGACGCCTCATCGCGCACCAGGCGCTGCGTCGGCTCGAGCGCGCCCGCGATCGCCATGATGACGCCGGCGATCTGCACCACGCCCGCGAGGCAGAGCAGCGATCCGATCGCCACCTCGAATCCCCCACCGAAGCTGCGGCCGCTCGTGCCCGCGGACACCAGCGTCGCGCCGCGGTAGAGGGCGCCTCCGAGCGGGATCAGCGTGAAGAGATCCCCACCGAAGAACGGAAGGCTCAGGAGCGCGGGCCCACCCCAGCCGATGAACGCGAGCGTGATGCCGGCGATGTTCAGCCCGCTGCGCCGCTCCTCCACGTACATCCCCGGCGGGACGGCGCCCTCGGAGTCG
>JAYVCF010000135.1:0-13311 GCA_043750095.1 Deltaproteobacteria bacterium | reverse complement strand
GGTCTCGTCGGACATGCCGCGCGGCTCTACCCCCCGAGGTTGGGGGGTGCAAGCACGGCGGATCTCACGAGGGCGTGGGCTTCGATTCCGCTTGCGTCTTGCCTCGGTTGCGCCACCAGGCGACCACGCCGGGCAGCACCGACAGGATCACGACGGCGATGATCAGCTTCTCGAGGTGCATGCGAACGATCTCGAAGCCGCCGAGGAAATACCCGATGGTGGTCATCGAGAGCACCCACGAGAGGCCGCCGATCACGTTGAACATCGCGAAGCGCCGGTAGGGCATCTGCGCCGCGCCCGCGACCACGGGCACGAACGTGCGCACGATGGGCATGAAGCGCGCGATGATGATCGCCTTGCCGCCGTGCTTCTCGTAGAAGGCGTGCGCCGCGCGGAGGTGCTCGGGGTTGAAGAAGCGCGACTTCGGCCGGCTGAAGAGGCGCGGCCCGAGCTGCTTGCCGATGGCGTACGAGGTCGCATCGCCCGCGATCGCGCAGAGCGGCAGCACCACGTTCAAGAGCACGATGCTCAGCGAGCCCTGGCCCGCGTAGAGCCCCGCCACCACCAGCAGCGAGTCGCCCGGGAGAAACGGAACGAGCGCGCCCGTCTCGAGGAAGATGATGATCGCCAGGGCCGGCATCCCGCCCCACGTGATGATCGGCCCCGGGTCGCGCAGGAGTCCGAGCAGGCCGTGCAGGCTGAAGTCCATGGAGGGCGGCCGTTAGCACGCGCGCTCGGGGGGGGCGAGGCTGGTCGAGGGAAACCGGGCGCGATTTGGGCATTCCGCTCGGGTTGTGGCTAGAGTCGGGCCCATGCGCTCGCTCTCGATCGCCGCGCTGCTCCTCGCGCTCGCTCCCACGCTCGCGCCCGCTCGGGCCGAGGCGCAGGGACAGACGTGCGTCTTGCTGCCGCCGCCCGAGGAGTCGACCGCCCCGGCCGATGCGCACGCGCGCGTCGCCAGCACGATCACCGAGGAGCTGCGCACGCACGGCCTCGTCGTGATGGCGTCGAGCGACGCGCAGCTGCGCATGGCCGACCAGCCCATGGAGCGCTGCAGCGCCATCGACTGCGCGCCCGACGTGAACCGCTTCCTCGGAACGAGCTTCGCCGTGCTCACCGAGCTCACCTGGCTCCGCGGGCGGCCGACGCTGATCAACGTCGTCCTGATCGGCCTCGAGAGCGGCGCGAGCACCGGCGGGCAAGCGGTGATCGAGCGCGGCGCTGATCTCGCCGAGGCCGTGCGCTCCGCGTTCTCCACCGCCTGGGATCGCTGGCAGGCCGACGCGCAGGGCCAGCTGGTGATCGAGACCACGCCGACCAACGCGTTCATCGAGATCGACGGCAGCAGCGTCGGCCACGCGCCCATCCGCCACCTGGTGCAAGCAGGCGTGCACAGCGTGCGCGCCACGCTCGAGGGCTACGTCGCCGACACGCGCGAGGTGACGATCGATCGCCACCAGGAGCGCGCGCTCTCCATCGAGCTCGCGGCCGAGGCGCCCGCGGTCGTGGACACGACGCCGGAGCCACCAGAAGAGAGGTACGTCGACGAGCCCAGCTGGCTGAACTGGGCCATCGGCGGCGCGGCGCTCGCGCTGGCGATCGGCGTGGCCGTCGAGCCGATCTGGACCGCATCGACGCAGGGCGAGGTCATGCTTCACCCCATGGGCGCGGGCACGGACACGGTCACGTTCGGGCCCGAGAGCATGGCGCTCGCGATCATCAGCGCCGCGCTGGTCGTCGGCGCCACGGTGTTCATGGTCATCCACCCGATCAACGATCATGTGCGCGTCGCCACGACCGGCAACGCTGTCAGCGTGCAGGGGACGTTTTGAAGCGCGTCGGCCTCATCGCGCTCGTGGGGGCGCTCGCCGCAATCGCGGGCTGCCGCGAGACGCAGCACTGCATCGACGGGCTCTCGTACCAGAACGGATCATGCATGCCGATCGACGCGAGCAACAACCCCGACACCGGTGCCGACGCGGGCAGCGACGCCGCGAGCGATGGTGGCCACGACGCCGGCACGGACGCCGGGCCCTGCGCGACCTGCGGTGACGGTTCCGTGTGCTCGAACAGCGGTGACGCCGGCGTCGACGCCGGGTCGATGTTGTCCTGTGTGCAGTGCGTGAACGACTCGCATTGTTCCGGCTCCGCGACCGACGGCGGCTTCTTCGACGGCGGCACCACGGGTGCCGATGGGGGTGCGGCGGTCGGCAGGATGATCTGCACGGACTTCCACTGCGTCTTCGGCTGCCGTGACGGCACCGACTGCGGCGGGAACGTGTGTCGCGCGAATCACACGTGCTCACGATACGGCACGTACCTGCCGAGCGATGAAGCGTGCCGCCCGTGCGACACGGATCTGAACTGCCCTCCGGCGAACGGTTACCTCTGCCTCCCGTTCCACTATCAGAACGGCACATTCGTCCATGACGGCCACTACTGCCTACGGCACGGCGCGACGTGCGGTGCGACGACGGCGCCGCTTGCGAATGCGATGGCCGCATCGTCTCCGAGCATCGACGGGGTCGCGGTGACGGACACGACGTGCGCACCGGCGACGAGCTGCGAAGCGCTGACCGACACCGCAGACCGGCGCACCTGCTCGAGCGTCGGCGACAGCTGCGGCCTGCCCGGCGTCGTCGACGGCCTCTGCCCGCTCAGCGCGCGCTGCACGATCCGATGCACCGACACCAGCGTCTGCCCCGACATCACGACCATGTGTAGCGGGTCGCCGGCCGTCTGCTCGCCATAGCGCGCCGAGGTGGATCCAGCGCGCCGTCATCGCGAGCAGTTCGCGCGAGTCACCCGGCTCCGGCGCTACACCGGCGCCGCGACCTCGCGATCTCATTGCCGGTTCAGCACGTAGCGATCAAGCCAACCGCACGACTTTCTCGCCAGAGACCGGCGTTCCTATCGCCAAAAATCGCGCCGTGGATAAAGATGCCGATTTGCCTACAGGCACGGGCTTAGCGCGGCAAGATGCGCGTGTTCTTCGCGAACAACGTTCGATTTTCGTCGCGTCCGCGCCGAAACCGCGCGTATCTTGGCTCCATGGCCAAGCCCAAGACCACGAAACACACGAAGAAGTCACCCGCGGCCCCCAAGAAGGCGAGCAAGAAGAAGGCGAGCGCCACGCTCTCGCGCAGCGCCAAGCAGTCCCTGCTTCGCCCGCGCGCGGGCGCGGTCGATCTCGCGTTCGATCTCGTCACGAAGTGGAAGAACGAACGCGGCCTCCGCGTCGATCAGCTGTCCCCTGCGAAGCTCCGCTCCACCGCGCTCAAGGCCCGCAAGGCCGGCGACCGCCGCACGAAGCTCGCCGACAAGCAAGCCCGCCAGATGCAGCCGATCGCCGACGCGCACCTCCTCGCCGAAGACGCGCTCTGGCGCCGGCTGCTCGCGCTGCGCGCCGCGATCGCGCTGCGTGCGCGAATCGATCCGGCGGTCGAGCAGCGCTTCTCCACGCTGATCGACGCGTTAAAGAACCGCGCGGCGCCCGCGAAGCCGCCGGCACCGACGACCTGAGGGTCTCTACGTTTTCGCTGCGGTGATCCTCAAGCGCATCTGTCAGCGCCCAGCGAGCGCTGGGTACACCTGCGCGCCATGACCGATGCGCGGGCTGCCGGGCGGGACCAACAACTCGCCTCGCAGCGCACGATGGACGTTGACGGCGATGAGCTCGAACGCCGACAGGTAATACATTCCGACGTCGCCGTGCGGCTCGGCCAGCCGAGTTCCGGCCTCGTCGTAGTAACGCAGCACGATGCGCCTCGTGTCGCAGAACGAGTGTGGGCCGTGGTCGATCGGCCGATCGAGATGCCCGATGGTCTCGAAGTAGCCCCGTAGCCAGCCTTGACGGTTCGTAATCTCCGGCGGGATGAGTAGCGACCGATCACGCAGATCGGCGGGCATGGCGATGGTCGGCGACTTGCCCTCGAACACGTAGAGGAGGTTCGAATCGCCGGGCTGCGGGACCATCTCCCGCCACTCGGGTCCCACCACGACCCCGCCCTCGAGCGATACGTCTGTCCGGACGACCGTTCCGAACAGATAGAAGTCCCCGGGACACATCGCGAAGACATCGCCGACGCGCAGCTTCTTGCGGCTCGCGCGAAGCGGCGCGAGCAAGCGCTCGCCCGTCTTCGGGTTGATAGCCCATTGTTCCGGCACCTCCCCGCTCTTGATCACAGCAGGCCCCTCGCTTGTAGCCAGTTCGTGCCCCAGTCGACGGCGCCCTCGTAGTACGGGTGCGTGGGACTGATGCTGTTGATCACGTTCTCGAGCTGCCCACCAAAGCGCTGCACAAACAACCGGCGAGAACGATCACGAGCGAGCAAGCGATCCAGCGCATGCCGGCATGGTCCGGTGCTCGACGCGGATCTGTCAACGCGGCGCGGGCTCCGGTCGCCGTCTTCGAGGCTTGCGCTGGGCTACCTCGATCGCCGCAATGAGGATGGCGTCACGATCGGGGAGACGCCGCGGCGTCGGCAAGCCAGGACGCGATGCGCCTCCGTGCGCTCGCTTCAACGAGCCGCTTGCGACGCTTCCGCGCGCTGCACGTCAACGCCGACACGTGTCCGCTCGGGGTCGCCGCGCTGCTCCTCGCATCGGCGGGCGCATCGACGCGCGCGCAACGGCGACGGCGACCAGCGTGAGCCCGCGGCGCGGCCGCGCCGACTCGCAGCGATGGTAGCCTCGCGCCGTGGCCGCCCGCTGCCCGCGCTGTAGCGCGAACGACCTCGTGCTCGAGAGCTACGGCGTGTTCCGCTGTCCCGCGTGCGGCCGCGTCGACATCGAGGGCCACCCGATCCCCGAGGGCGAGACTCAGCCCGCGCACGAGATCCGAACGGGCTCGGCGAGCTTCGTTGCACCGCCCATCGGACTCACGCTCCCGGAGCCCACTCGCGCCGGGATCCCGCGGTTCCTGCTCGCGATGATCGTCGTCCAGGCGATCCTCACGGTCCTGGGCGCGATGGGACCCGGCGGCTCGATCCTGCGGCTCGTCCTGCGCTTCACCGTGTTCGGCGGCCTGCTCATCGGTCATCGGGGCGCGTATCGCTACGCGATGGTCGCGCTCGTCTTGAGCATGCTGCTCGGGGGCATGAGCTTCCTCGCGGTGTGGGTGGACGTTCCCCCGACGCTGCGCTTGCTCGTGCTGGTGGGCGGTCTCATCGACGTCGCGTTCCTCGTCGCGCTCCTGCGCCCGGAGGCGCGCCGGTACTACGAATCGTGAGCGCTACGGCGCGCGCGTGCAGGGACGGAACGACAACGACCGGCGGCGAGCTCGAGCTCTCGCTCGTGCTTGCCCCGGTCGCTGTGGCCCCGCACAACGATCGAGGAGGGACTAGAACGTCGAACAGCAGCTCAGCAGTGACGGCCTGCGCCGCCCGGATCGTACGGGTCGCTGTCGCTGCACGACCGGCGTCCGCCGCCGCCGCCACAGTGACGGCCCCCGCCGCCCGGATCGTACGGATCGCTGTCGCTGCAGCCACCGCCGCAGTGACGGCCATAGCCGGCCGGATCGTACGGGTCGCTGTCGCTGCACGCCGGCTGTGCGCCGTCGTCCTGCGCCTGCGCCGTTCCCACGATGCCGACCGCAGCGATACCGGCGCCGACCGCGCCAATCATCCCCACAGCGGCGCGCCGACCCAGCGTTCGCTCGGTCAGGATCTCGTCCATCGTCAGCGTCTTCTTCTCACTCATGGTCCTTCTTCCTCCTCGTGCCGCTGGTGGCGGCTGGCTCCGACGACAGAGCGTATCGCCCTATTCATTCGGTTCCTAGCCCCGTTCCGTTTTCGCTCTGGTCACCTCGGCCTCGATGACCTGAGCCTGACCCGGTCCTACGCCGACACCTTGGAAACGTTCCCTCCCCCCGCTTCGCTTCGCGTAGCGTCTCCCGGTGTCGGACCCGCTGAGTTCGCTGGAGCGTGCCGGGCGCGAGCGCGACGAAGGCCAGACGCCTGCGCACCGCGCACGCCGCGGGATCGTCCACACCCCCCCCGCCATCGCCCGCTGGATCGCCCGCGCTTGTGCGGGGATCGACGGAGAATTCACGCTGATCGACCCCGCCTGCGGCCCCGGGGTGTTCCTGGCTGCCGCGCTCGGCGGGCTCACCTCGCCACCCACCCTCTGCCTCGGTGTGGACGTGGACGCCGACGCGATCGCGCTCGCCCGCCGTGAGCTGACGCCTCTCTTCGCTGCCGCCGGCTGGCCGCTCGAGCTGAGGGCTCGCGACGCCCTCGACGACGTCCCCGAGGTCCGCGGCGCCGCGATCGTCATCGGCAACCCGCCCTGGACCGCGCGCACCGCGAGCCGAGGCGTGACCGACGCGCTCCTCGATGATTTTCGACGCAGCCCCGACGGCGCGGACCTCGGCGAGCGAAAGATCGGCGTGCTCAGCGACGCCTACGTGCGCTTCCTGCGCTGGGCGGTGGCGGTGGTGGAGCGCGCACCCCGCGGCGGACGCGTCGCGATGGTCGTGAGCTCCTCGTTCCTCGACGGGCGCGTGCACCGCGGCATGCGCGCCTACCTCGCGGCGGCGTTCGATCGCATCGACCTCGTGGATCTCGGAGGCTCGGCGCTCGTCGCACGCGCTGGCTCGCGCGACGAGAACGTCTTCGGCGTCCGCCCTGGCGCGGCGATCGTGATCGGCGCGCGCGACCCGGGGACGCACGCGCGATCGGCGATCGTTCGCTCGCTGCGCCTCCGCGGCTCGAAGGACGAGAAGCTCGCGAGGCTCGAGACGCTCCGACAGGACGACCCGGCGTTCGTGAGGGTGCCGCTCCTCGCGCCGCTGTTCCGCTTCGTGCCCTCGTCGAGCGCCGTTCTCCCGACCGCGTGGCCCACGCTCGATCAGTGGATGCCCTGGAGCCGCGAGGGCGTGCAGACGAACCGCGACGCGCTCTGCGTCGACGCGAGCCGGGCTGCGCTCTTACAGCGCGTGCGTGCGTTCATCGAGCATCCCGACGCCTCGCTCGCGCGTGGCCACTTCGATCCGATCGCGGCGGCGGCTCGCTTGCGCCAGGAGTCCGCGCCGCTCGACTCGTTCGTCGTGCCGCTCGCCTACCGCCCGCTCGATCAGCGCTGGCTCTTCATGCATCCCGCGCTCTGCCATCGCGCGCGTCCGGAGATCGCGGCGGCGCTCGCGCACGATCCGCTCGCGCTCGTCACCGCGTCCAAGGATCGCGGGGAGCGAGCGTTCGCGCACCTCGGGGTCGTGACGACGATGGCCGACAACTGCTGGCTCTCGTCGCGCTCGTCGTGCCGCGCGCGCATCACGCCCGCACGCACACCCGTTGGAGACGAGAACGTGGGTGCCGAGGTGCGCGCGAGCCTCCGAGCGATCGCCGTGCACCCGAGCGTGCGTGAGGTGATGGCCTACCTCGCAGCCTGGCTGTCCGCGCCCAGCTTTCGCTCGCGCTTCGACGAGAGCCTGCGCATCGGACCCATCCGCGTGCCGCTCCCGACCTCGGCGGAGCGCTTCCGATCCATCGCTGCCGCAGGAGAGAAGGTCCTCGCGGCGTTCGTCGAGGACATCTCCGGCGCGACCCCGGGCACGCTGGGGATCGGGCATCGCGATCTCGATCCGACGCCACGCGCCGGGGCGATCGCGCTCGCGCAGCATGCCACGGACGCGCTCGTGCGTGATTTGGTAGGCTCGCCCGCATGAGGCCCTTCCGCCGCCCGCTTCGCGCGCTCTTGCCAGCCATGTTGCTCGTCGCACCCGCGCTCGCCGCGCCGGGCTGCGTCGCACCGACGACGGCGCGTGGGATCGCGCTCGACGATCCGCTGGGCCTGGTGATGGACGTCGCCCGCACTGGCCACCCCCTTCGTGTCTACGTGCTGCCTGCGAGCTCCTACGTCTGCAACGACACGATCGGCACCATCTCGCCCGACATTCAGGATGCGCTGCCCGGCATGGTCCCCGACGCGGTCGTCGACATCTCGGCAGACGTGAGCGGCGACATGGCCACGGCGATGGCGGTGATTCCTGTCGGTGACTGGACGGTGCTCGTGCGCGGCAAGGGCACGGATCCGGTCAGCGGCCGCCCGGACCGGGTCATCGCGACCGGGTGCACCGCGGTGGGCGGGCTGGGGGCGAACGAGACGCGCGCGGTGAGGATCACGCTCCTCCCGCAGCACGACATGGGCATGTGCAACGACGGCGTGCTGAGCCCCGACGAGCAGTGCGATCCGCCCTCGACGCCCGCCACGCAGTGCAACGCGACCTGCCACACCACGCCGATCCCGGTGAACGTGCACGTCACGAACGGCGCTCAGACGGCCGCGCGCGCGGCGTCGTCGACGGGCCAGCGCATCGCGATCACGTTCGACTCCGCGGGCGCCGCGAACGACATCGGCATCCGCATGCTCGACGCGAACGGCGGGATGGTGGGCACGGCGGGCATGTCGATCGCGCAGGACGAGACCATCGACACGCTCGCGATGCCGCTCCCGGGACCGCAGAACGCGGGCCGACCCGCGATGGCGAGCGATGGTCACTTCGCGATCGCGCTGGCGAATTTGTTTCCGGCGGCCGGCGACGACAGCGACGTGCTCGTGCAGTTCTTCAGCGCCGATCGCGCGCCGATGGCGACGTTTCCGGCATCGGGCACGACCGCCGGCATCCAGACGGCACCCGACGCTGCGTACTCGGGGAGCGGTGCGCTCCTCGTCGTGTACCAAGACTCGACGAGCGCGACCGGAATCGCGGGCGAGCTCTTCGCGCCAGGCTCGATGACGGCCGCGATGCGCGGCTTCGCGATCGGCGGAGCGGGGACGACGGGCGCGACGCATCCGGTCGTCGCGGGCCTCGCGACCGGGTTCGTGGTCGCGTTCGTGTCGGGAACCGACGTTCACTTCCAGCGCTTCGCGGCCAACGGGACGGCGACCGACGCGACGGCCATCGCCGTCCTCGACGCCGCCGACGCAGCGGACACGCAGGACCAGCCCGCCATCGCCGCGAACGCAGACGGCAGCTTCTTGATCGCCTGGACCGAGCACAGCGTCGCGAACGGCGACGGAATGGGCACGTCGATCCGTGCGCGCGCGTTCGGCACCACGGGAACGCCCGCGAGCGCGGCGATCACGCTGCCGAGCACCGACGCGTCGAAGGCTGGCGATCAGCGCGCGCCGAGCGTCGCCGCAGCGGATGGTCGCTACCTCGTCGCCTGGGCGAGCGTCGGCTCCGTTCACGCGCGCGTCGTGTCGGGGATGGGCGCACCGCTGCCGAACCGCGAGCAGCCGCAGAGCACCAACGACTTCGTGGTCGCCGCGGCCGGGAACGCACCGTCGGCGACGGCCATGGGAACGACGCCCGCGTCCTGGCTCGTGGCCTACGACGACGGCGACAGCGTCTTCGCGCGTCGCTACCCGCGCTGAGCCGAGACGAGCGGCGCGAACGCGCTTCGAAACGCATCGCTCCAGGGCACCGGCTTGAACGTCGTCGGATCGAGCCGCACGAGGCGCGTCTTTCCGACGGCGTGAACGACATCGCCGTGACGGCTCTTCACGCGCGCGTCGATCACCAGGCTCGTCCGCCCGAGGTGCGAGGGCGAGAGCTCGACGACCAGCTCACCCTCGCCGCGCACGGGCGCGAGGTACCCGATCTCGTGCGCGGCCACGACGTGGAACTTGTCGGGGTTCTGCGCGAGGTCGTCCTCCCAGCGAAACCCGAGCGCCTGGAAGAGCTCGCCGCGCGCCCGCTCCATGAAGAGCACGAAGCGCACGTTGTGCAGGATGTTCAGCGCATCGAGATCGTCGAAGTACACACGCTGCGTCGACCGATACGGGCTCGAGAGGGTCATCTCCTCGCGATCTGCCACGGCGCATGACCGCGGCCCAGCGCCGTGATACGAAACGTCCTCGCGATGGCCTGGTTCAACAAGACGCGCGCGTCGCTGGACGCCTCCGAGAAACAGACGATCGGGCGCGGCGTGTTCCGCCGCTGCGACGAGTGCGGCGCCACGCTGCGTGCCGAGGAGTTCACCGAGAACCTCGAGGTCTGTCCGCAGTGTCAGCACCACTACGCGCTCTCGAGCGAGTCGTGGGTGGACCTCTTGCTCGACCCGGGCTCGTTCGAGGAGCACGACACGGGCTTGCTCGCGGGCGACCCGCTCGCCTTCAACGACAGCAAGCCCTACCCCGAGCGCGTGAAGATGACGCGCAAGAAGACGGGCGTCGAAGACGCGATCATGTGCGGCGAGGGCACGCTCGACAGCCGACCGGTGCAGTTCGGCAGCTTCCTGTTCCGCTTCATGGGCGGCTCGATGGGCTCGGTCGTGGGCGAGAAGATCACGCGCATGTTCGAGCGCGGCACCGCCAAGCGGCAGCCCGTGATCCTCCTGAGCGCGTCCGGCGGCGCGCGCATGCAGGAGGGCGTGCTCTCCTTGATGCAGATGGCCAAGACCGTGTCGGCGCTCGGGCGCCTTCGCGCGACCGGGATGCCTTTCGTGAGCGTGCTGCTCAACCCGACCACGGGCGGCGTGGCGGCGAGCTTCGCGCTCCTCGGCGACGTGAACGTGGCCGAGCCCAAGGCGCAGATCGGCTTCGCGGGCGCGCGCGTGATCGAGAACACGATCCGCCAGAAGCTCCCCGAGGGGTTCCAGCGATCGGAATTCCTTCTCGACCACGGGATGCTCGACATCATCGCGCCGCGACGCGAGATGCGCGCGACCATCGCACGCGTCCTCGGCCACCTCGTCGGGTGAGCCCTCGTCGGTGAGCCCGCGTCGGTGAGTAGCGCGTCGAGGCACGCGAGGTACGAAGAGAGCCGCGTCTGGCTCTACGCGCTCGCGCGCGGCGGCGTGAAGCTCGGCCTCGACCGCATGGAGGCCATCTGCGCGGCGCTCGATCATCCGGAGCGCGCGTTCCCGTGCGTGATCGTCGCGGGCACCAACGGCAAGGGGAGCGTGTCGGCGATGGTGCATGCGGCCCTCGTCGCGAGCGGCAAGCGCGCCGCGCTCTACACGTCGCCCCACCTCCACACCGTGCGCGAGCGGATCCGGATCGGATCGAGACCGATCACCGAGGCGGCGTTCGTTCGTGCGGCGAGCCAACTGCGGCGCGTCGTCTCCGCGGGCGCGTGCCCCGAGCCGACGTTCTTCGAGGCGATCACCGCCATCGCGTTCATCGCCATTCGCGATGCCAAGGTCGCGTTCGCCGTGCTCGAGGTCGGGCTCGGCGGCCGGCTCGACGCGACCAACGTCGCCAAGAACGTGCGCGCCACCGTCATCACCTCGATCGGGATGGACCACGAGGCGTACCTCGGGAGCACCATCGAGAGCATCGCCGCGGAGAAGGCCGGCATCTTGCGGCGCGACGTTCCCGCGATCGTGAGCGTGAGCGAGCCGCGCGCGCTACGCGAGATTCGGCGCATCGCGAAGGGTCGGCGAGCCGTGATCCGCCTGGTCGGTGACCCAGCGCGCGAGCGCGTCGCTCGGCTGACGCCTTCTCTACCAGGCGAGCATCAGCGCGCGAACGCGGCGACGGCCATCGAGACGCTCCTCGCGCTGCGGTCGGCTCGGTTCCCGATCCCGGAGGCGGCCATCCGATCCGGCGTCGAGAGCGTGCGCTGGCCCGGCCGCCTCGAGCGCATCGAGGGCACACCCTCGCTGCTCTTCGACGCCGCACACAACCCCGATGGGGCCGAGGCGCTCGCCGCACACCTCGCCGCGATGCCGCGCGCAGGCCGACGCGTGCTGCTCTTCGGTGTGATGGCCGACAAGGACTGGCCCGCGATGCTGCGCACGCTCTCGCGCGAGACCGACGAGCGGGTCTACGTCGCGCCTGCGCTCGGGCGCGCAGAGAAGCTCATGCACCTCGATGCGTTCGCGCCGGGGCTCAGCGCGCTCAGCGTGGCGGCCGGGCTCGCGCTGGCGAAGGAGCGCGCTGGCTCTCGTGGGCTCGTGGTGATCGCGGGCTCGATCTTCGTGCTCGCCGAGGCGCGCGCGGCTGCGCTCGGGATCGATCAGGAGCCGCCGATCGCCATGTGATCGAGCGCGCCAGCGCACGCTGTTGACGTTGCCATCGGACGATGGCAGCTTCTCTCCATGCTCGACCCGCGCGAAACGCCCGCTCCCGCGACGGCGCGTCCCATCCCCGTGCGCGCGCCGCGCTTCCATCTGGACGAGGTCGCGCGTGGCTGGCTCGCCACGGATCCGGTCGCCTCCGACCTCGTCGATGCGCTCAGCCTCGTGTTCCCCGACGGCGAGCGCTTCTTCATCCGGAGCGTCCTCGCGTTCGCCGAGCACTACGAGGGCGACCCCGGGCTGCGCGCGCGCGTGCGCGGCTTCGTCGGCCAAGAAGGCCGCCACGGCCACGAGCACGACCGGATGAATCGCTCCATCGCCTCGCGCGGCCACGACGTCGCCGGATACCTTCGCTTCTATCAGCGCCTCATGTACGGGATCGTGGAGCCCGCGACGCCGAAGCACATCAGCCTCGCCTCGACGGCTGCCCTCGAGCACATGACGGCGACGCTGGCCGAGGTCGCGCTCACCACGCGGCTGCTCGAGTCGGCCCATCCGGAGCTCCGCCGCTTGCTTCGCTGGCATGCCGCCGAAGAGATCGAGCACCGCAGCGTCGCCTTCGATGTTCTGGTTCGCGTCGATCCGCGTCTGCGAACGCGGGCGCTCGGTCTCGGCATGGGCGTGAGCACGCTCCTGATCGCGTGGACCACGGCGTTCGCGATGCTGCGCTTCGAGGATCGCAAGAATCCATGGCGCGCGATCGATCGGCGCAAGTCGGGCCGCTTCTGGAAGTCTGCGCAAGAGACCGTGCCCTACGTTCTTCGGAGCCTGGTCCGCTACCTCGATCGCGACTTCCACCCGGACGAGGTCACCGATCCGAAGATCACGAAGGCCTACGAGGACGTCGTGACCGAGCTGACGCAGCTCGCCGCGGCCGCCTGATCCTTGACGAAGGCACGCGTTTCGCGGGATGGCGCGGTCGTGGCTCCGGGTCCTCGAAAGCGTCGCTCCATCGAGCCGAGCTCGCGACCGCTCCGCATCGAAGACCTCGCGACGCTGGCGCACACCACCGTGCGCAACGTGCGCGCCTATCGCGAGCGGGGCCTGCTCCATCCGCCGCGTCAGGAAGGGCGCGTCGCGTACTACGACGCGTCGCACCTCGCGCGCCTGCGTACGATCTCGGCGCTGCTCGAGCGCGGGTACTCGATCGCGAACATCAAGGAGCTCACGACGGCGTGGGCAGGCGGCCGCCGCATCGAGGACGTCCTCGGCCTCGAAGACGCCGTGACCTCTCCGTTCAGCGACGAGCAGCCCGAGGTGGTGGAGGCCGGGCGCTTGCTCGCCG
>JAYVCF010000134.1:0-3514 GCA_043750095.1 Deltaproteobacteria bacterium | reverse complement strand
GGTCCCGAAGCTCGTCGTGCTCTCGAGCGCGAACGTGTACGGGCCGAGCCCCGAGAACCCGCAGTTCCTCACCGAGGACGCGCCGCTCCTCGGCGCGCAGCACTTCAGCGAGATCCGCGATCTCGTCGAGGTCGACATCCTCGCGCAGAGCTTCTTCTGGAAGCACCCGGAAGTGGAGACGGTGATCCTTCGGCCCTGCCACATCCTCGGCACCGTGAAGAACGCGCCCAGCAATTACCTCCGCTTCGAGCGGCCGATCTCGCTGATGGGCTTCGATCCCATGGTGCAGGTGATCCACGAGCGCGACGTCGCACGCGCGCTGCAGCTCGGGCTTCGGCGCGGCGTGCGCGGCATCTTCAACTTGAAGGGGCCCGGCGAGGTCGCGCTCTCGCGCATCTTCCGCATCCTCGATCGCAAGCCCATGCCGATTCCTTCGGGGATCGCCGCGGGCGTGCTCGGTCGGATGTGGCGCTATCGACTCACCTCGTTCCCCACGCCCGAGCTCGATCACATCCGCTACGTCTGCATGGTGGACGACACGCGCGCGAAGGAAGTGCTCGGCTTCGCGCCGAGCTTCGATCTCGAGTCGACCGTGCGCGCCGTGATGGGCTGAGTCTCAGAGCCCGTTGAGCGTGTCCACGACGTGGAGCACGTCGCCGATGTCGTAGAAGTCGACGGTCACGAAGTTCGGCAGATCGCCGCTGGCGTCGGCTCGGCATCCGTCCACGCGCGTTTGGAAGAACGGGTCGTGGTTGATCAGCTCCGCGAGCGCGGGGCTCGCGATGGGGTTCGTCAGGAAGTGGTTGAACACCCAGAGCGAGCGCGCGCGTGAGCCTCGGTCCTGGGCGCACGAGAGATCGCTCGGTGTCGCGGCGGAGTAGGGGTTCTCCCAGGCGTAGTCGTACGTGTTCATGTGCCAGGGAAGGGTGCGCGCCGAGTCGGCGGTGAACACCACCAGCCGCTCGTTCGTTGCGATCATCTCGCGCAACGTCGGCCAGGACGCGCCAGTCGCTTGCGCGTGGACGTACGCGATCAGGTTCGTCGTCGTGAACGCGGAAGCGATGTCGCTCTCGGGCACGTAGCTCTCGAAGATGATCGTGATGACCTCGGCCGGATGGCAGTCGAGGAACGCGCGGATGTCGCGCAGGCCGTCCACGAGCGGGAAGCCTCCGAGGCGACAGTTGGCGTGGCAGAGCGAGACCGTTCCGTCCGCCGCGGCGTGCACGTCGAGCATCAAGCCGCGGACGCCGTCCTCCATCTGACGCCAGAGCGCGAAGTGCTGGTTCGGGCCGGTGAAGCGGCCCTCCTCGCTCGACATCGCGTTGTGCGTCGTCGCGTAGGCGACCTCGTCGTAGCGACGACCGCAGAGTGCTGCGTGTCCGTTGCACGCCATGATGGTGCCGCCGTCGACGGGCTCGCAGCGCGGGCCGGCGTCGGTGCCGACGTCGTGTCCTGCGTCCATCCGCGGCGCGTGCGCTGCGTCGACACTGGCGTCGATGTCGGCGTCCGTCCCCGCGTCGTCGATGTTCGTCGGCGTCGTGCACGCGACCAAGAGGATCGCGAGCGTGAGCAGCGACCTCAAAACCAGACGCTCTTGCGGTCCCGCAGGCCGCGCTGGAGCATCGTCTGGATGGTGGTCTTCACCTGCGCGACCTTGTTCTCCATCACGGAGTCGTCGTCGTCGGGATCACCGTGGAACGTGATCGGCTCGCCGAAGTAGATGCGATAGCGCGTGGGCAGAGGCGCGAGCATGCCGACGAACATCTGCGGAAGGATCGGAAACGCGGGCATGCCGAGCACGCGCGCGAGCGGCTTCAGATCGGCGAGCGAGGGATACTGTTCTTCTCCGCCGATGATCGAGACCGGCACGATGGGCGTGTTCGTCTCGAGCGCGAGCCGCATGAAGCCGAGCCCGAAGTCGGTGAGCTGATAGCGGCGATCGAAGGTCTTGCTGATCCCGCGTGCGCCTTCGGGGAACACGATGAGGGCCTCGTCTTGTTCCAGGAGTCGACGTGCGTTGTCCGGCGACCCGATGACCTGCCCGCAGCGCGGAAAGAGAACGGACACGAAGGGCAGCTCGGCGCTCCAGCGCTCGACCATCGCGCGCGGAAAGCGAGGCCGATCGGTGTCGAGCATGAGCGAGGTGCCGAGGAGCACGCCATCGATCGGGACCTGTCCAGAGTGGTTCGCGACCACGAGCACGCGGCCATCGGGGATGCGATCGATGTCGAAGACCTCCGTGCGGAAGTAGAACCGGTGCAAGAACGCCGAGACCGCGAGCGCGTAGCGCGCCACCTTCGGATCGAAGCCGAAGGGGTCCACACCAGCCTCGTTCGTGCGCGTCACGATGCGATCCATGCGCGTGTCGAGCTCTTCGCCCAGGCGCTCTTCGGCGAAGCGCACCATCCGATCGCCGAAGCTCGACACGAGGCGCTCGATCCGCGCTGTCTGCTTCGACTCCTCCGCTGCCCTCACGTCCATCGCCCCAGCGTGCGCGGGGCCGGCCCGCTGCGTCAACGCGACGCATGCGGAAACCTTGCGTCGAATGACGCACAGTGGCACCCCGGTTTCGTGCAAGTTGCCCTCACCATGGGTGCGTTGTCGTCGCCGATCTCGACCGGCGTCGTCCGCGGCGCGGACGCGACACAATTGCGTCGGCCCGGCAAGCCGGGCACTCCCGTCGAGATCGATCGACCGCTGCTGAGCGTGCTTCCGTGGGCGCTCGCGCTCGGGCTGGCGGTGGCGGGAACGATGGCGGGCTGTCCCCACACCGGGACGCCGGTCCTCGAGGCCACGCCGGCGCTGCGCACGACCGACGCGGACGCCGAGAGCGATCTGCACGTCGCCGATCAGGCCGCGCGCGAGGCCCGCATGCCCGATGCGCGCACCGCGTACCAAGCGTTCTTGACCGAGCACCCGAACGATCCCCTCGTTCCGCTGGCCCACCTCGGCCTCGGTCGGGTGGAGCTCGCCGATGGGCACGCGGAGGCCGCGCTCGCGGAGCTGGATCTCGCGAGCGGTTCGTCGGACTCGGTGGTCGAGGAGCGCGTGCGCTTCCACCGAGGGATCGCGCTCTATTTTCTGCATCGCGATGCGGAAGCGATCGAAGCGCTCTCGCCCTTGCGCGGGACGACGACCGACCCCGAGGACACGCGCCTGCTCCTCGAGACGCTCGCGACGGCCGCGAACCGCACGGGCGATCACGTGCTCGCGCTCACATCGCTCGACGAGCTCTACGTCGCGAGCACGACGGACGCCGATCGGCACGACGCGCAGCAACGGGCGCGCGCGATCGTCGAGACGGATCTCTCGGGCGAAGAGCTCGGTCGCGGGTACGACGAGCTTCGTCATGATCGTATCTCGTGGCCGCTCGTGGCCGTCGGCGCATTGCACGCCGCCTACGATGCGTCGGACGTGGGCCGCGTTCGCTCCATCGCGGAGGAGCTTCGCGCCGAGCACGTCGAGCTCACCAGCGACCTCGCCGAGATCGTCAGCCGCGCGGAGCGCATCGAGC
>JAYVCF010000133.1:0-11154 GCA_043750095.1 Deltaproteobacteria bacterium | reverse complement strand
GCGCGCGCGACCCTCGGCGATGCCGCGCTCGATGGCCTCGACGTCGATCATCCACCACGCGCGCGCACGGCCGTCGACCATGGGAAACGGCAGCGTGTGCAGCGCATGCGGGAAGGCGAAGCGCACCTCGCGCGGCACGTCGAGCACGCGATGCAGCGCGACGAGGTCGTCGCCGGGCGCGCCGAACCCGTGGAGCAAGACGACGAGCGGCCCGGTGCCTCCGCCCTCGCGATCGGTTCCTCCGACGAGACGAACGGTGAGGCCAGCGAGCTCGAGCGTGCGCATGGGCGAAGCTCTACCAGGGCCGACGAGACAGCACGAGCGCCCCGAGCGCGAACAGAATGACGACGATGCCGATCGTCGCGGGCCGACGGTCCTTCATGGGGAGCTGACGCGCCGCGGGGTGAGCGAGCACCATCGCTCCACCGATGAAGGGCAGCGCGGGGATCGCCAGCGACGTCGCCGCGACGACCGCCGCCGTGATCGCGAGCCCGAGGGTCAGCGCGAGGGCCGTGCGTGCGAGCGGCAAGTGGTGCTTTCGCGCTGCACCGAAGTAGAGCGCGACGAACACCACGTCGCCGACGCCGAGGATCGCGGGCAAGTCCGAGGTGCCCGGCATCGGCCACGAGATCGCCAGCACCGAGAGCCAAGCTGGCGTGTCGGCGATCACGTCGGAGGGCGCGCCTGGCGTCAGCACGCTCACCACGTCGGCGAGCGAGGTCACGATCGCGACCGGCAAGAGGTGGCCCGCGCTCTCGATGCGCGACCCTACGGCGGCACCGGCGGACGTCCCGACCGTCAGCAGACACGCCAGAACCAGCGCGGCGTGAAGAGCGGTGGGTGTCGAGCTCGCGAGCGATGCGAGCAGGAGCGCGCCCACGACGACGATCCCAGCGGCGCCCCGTCCGAGATCGGGCGCGCTCGCGCCCGCGGCCAGCACGCATGCCGAGACGGCAGCGTACGCGAACGCGTATGCGACGAGCGCCGCCGACACGCTTGCGCTCGGATCGATCGGGGCGAGCGGAAACAAGATCGCGCACAGCGCGAGCAGCCCGATCGCAAGTGCGATCACGCCGAGCCAACGCGCGATCCCGGCACGAGCCCCCGGCGGCCCATTCTTCCCGGCAGGAGCCGCCGAAGGCGCGTGACTCACGGCGACGCGCCGACCCGCAACCTAGGGCGTGATGGCGCCCTTCTTGCGGCCATACGCGATCGCCTCGAGCCGCACGATGTCGAGCACCTCGATCATGTCGGGCGTGACCTTGAGCGCGCCCTCGCGCTCGAGCAGCGCCAGACCGCGCGAGATCTCTTCGCGCACGGTCCCGAGCCGACCCGCCACCGTCTCGGTCGTCAGGTCGCGGACGAGGTGCCGGGCATCTTCGCCTCGCGTCTCGCGCGCCGCGGCGAGCGTGCAGAGGAAAGAGGCCAGCCGCGCCGGCACCGTTCGCAGCGAGAGGTCGCTCACGAGGCGAAGGCTGCGGTCCGTCCGACGAGCCCGGAGGTCGATCATCGCGCGGAGCACGCCGGGGCGCTTCTCGCCGATGGCGCCGATGGTCTCGTTCGGGATGAGGAGCGCGCTGCCGGCCCGCATGGCGACGGCGCTGGCAGGGTAGGTCCCGCCGTCGAAGCGCACGCCCTCCGTGATCGGCCGGCCCGGGCGCGCCAGGTAGATGATCTGCTCGCGGCCATCGCGCCCGCTCTTGGTCAGCTTGATCTCGCCCGTGCGGACCACGAAGAATCCCTCGGCCGTCTGGCCTTCGCTGAAGAGCGGTGCGGCGCGCGCAACCTTGCGAACTTCCGCCGCTTCCGCGAGGGCGTGAAGGTCCGCCGCCGGCAGCTGGCCGAGGACGGGAACGTCGCGAAGCAGCTCGTCGGCGGAGCGCGGGGCGATGGCCATGAGGCGCGAAGCATATCATGGTGAGATCGCCCACGAGCGAGATGATGCGACGTCAGGAAAGTGACGTGCGTCCACCGGGCGCGAACCGCGACATCACGATCACGGCTCAATCGCGGGGATCACGGCTGGCACGCAGGTTGATATAGCGGTTGGTGAGGCGGCCCTTGGGCGGCTGACTTTCACGGGTGTAGTTGGCGTGCAATGCTCCGCGACCTCGCGATGGCATTGAAGAGTGGCGATCGTTAGGGTGGCCTGAAGGCCAGGAGGATCGGATGACGAAGGTGAAAATGCTCGGGCTCGCGTTGATTGGGGCCGCGATGGCCATGACGGGTTGCGCTGGCGGCGCGACGTCGGCTGCACCGGCGCAGCTGGACGTGAGCACGGTGGCGGCGTCGATCGACGGCCGCACCGACTTGTTCCTCGATCCGATGCTCTCGACCCACCTGCTGACGGCTGACGAAGTCAACGGCAGCCCCACGGCGGTCGCGGTCGAAGTGCAGATCGTCGACGACCAGCTGATCGCCTGGCGAGCGCAGCCGACGCTGGGCGCGGCAGAGCGCACGCGTGCGCCGTCGGACGTCGTGGCCCGCTTCCAGATCGAGGGAACGGTCGATCTCAGCACGGCGACCCCGATCGGAAACACCACGCGCCCCGGTGACCCGACGACGGTGATCATCCCCAGCGGTCAGCTCGGCTCGTTCCAGGGCAGCCGTGGCGGCGCGGGGAGCTCGACCCGCCCGCCGCTCAGCCGCCTCCCGACGGTCACTGGCTACACGATCAACTGGGGCGGCCTGAACGGCATCCCGAACGCGGTGGACGTCAACACCTACCACAACATCGTCAACGCCCATCCGGGCTGCGCCTGAGCGCGACGCGTAGCGGGCTGGGTTAGCCAGCTCGCTGCGCGAAGAGTGTGGTTAGACGAAAGCCTCGAGCGGAAACGCTCGGGGCTTTTTCGTTCGCCTTGGTGTTGCGCTGGACCGCCGCGTCATCCCGACGTGGGGTCAACCCATCACATCATGCCGTTGGTCACCGCGAGCGTGTACTGAGCACACGCGACGGCCATGCCCATGTGCCGTCGCACGCGCACGTAGTACTCGCCGGAGTCGTCGCTGCACTGGTTGACGGTCGTGCTCGCCGCGGCGGTGCAGGGACACTGACCGACCATTCCGGCCTGCGCGTCGACCGCGAACCGGTAGTCCGTGAAGCTGGTGCACATCGCGCCCGTGCAGTCGGTGCAGCTCGCCGCGCCGCCGCACGTCCCGCGGAGCACGAGGAACTCGTACGCATTGGCCGGGTTCACGGTGAAGGCCACGTGCACGTTGAAGTGGTCGCACGCTGTGTCGGCGACGTCGGTAGCGTGGAAGTGGTACCAGACGTCGCGCGTCGCTCCCATGGTATCGAGCGCGTTGCCCATCGCGGTAAGCATCTGCGCGCCGCCGGCCGCCTCGTCGAAGACGCTCCCCATGTCGATCGGCGATGCGCAGTCCAGGCCCATCGCGCCAGGATGAACGCTGCACTCGCAGCCCGGCACGGTGAGGTCGAGGTCGGCCGTTCCCGCTGGGCAGCCACATGCGCCCGCCATGCAGATCCCGTGATGGGGATCCATCGCGCACAGGGTCGCGGGATCGCCATCGTCGATCATCATGTTGCAGTTGTCGTCGCGGTTGTTGCAGATCTCGGGACGCAGCGGGCTACGCGTCGGGTCGGTCTCGTCGCAGTCCAGCCTCGCGGGCGAGCCGTCCCCATCGATGTCCACGTCGCCAGGCACGCAGCGCAGCGCGATGCAGATGTCACCCGCCGTCGGGCAAGTGCCGTCGCCGCGGCACATCGGGTACGCCATGCAGGTGCCGCTCACGCAGTGAGTGAAGCCCATGCATACCATCGAGCCGCACGCCCTCGACGCGTCCAGGCTGCCGCCCGCGTCCGTGGATGTGCCGCCGTCCGGCATGGGGCCCGTGTCTGGGTGCGGACCCGTGTCGCCTGCATCGGGACGCGGACCCGTGTCGATGTGCACCCCGGTGTCGATGGCGTGGCCGCTGCTGTCCGGCGTCTCCGTGTAGCCGCTCGCGCAGCCCGCGCTCGCGGCGCCCAACGTCAACGCGAGTGCGCACGAGGCGCCAAGCGCGACGACCCTAGGTCCGGCCGACATCCGGTGCGCCACGCGGGGAGCCTAACACGGTGAGAGGTGCTCACAAGAAGTACGTCGTAGCGTCACGACACGGTACAGATGCCGGTGCCGGCCGGCGAGTAGGCTTGAGCGCTGCAGTGCTCCGTGGCCGCGCAGCCCTGATGGGGCGCGGTCGACCCGAGAAGGCAGATGGCCACGCACGTCCGCGTGGTGAGGCCGGCACAGACGTACCCCGGCATGCAGTCGGAAGCGCCCATGCACGCGGCGCCCGCGCCGACGCTCCCGGCGAGCAGGCACTCCGTGGTGCCCACGCCGTCCACGATGTAGCAGCCCTCGCGCGTCGCACAGTCGGGGTGGGCGAGATCGCATGCGGCCGGCGGGAGGCACCGCGCCCAGCTCGTCACCGTCCCATCCACGAGGAGGCCGTCGCCGCGGCAGCGCTGCGTCGAGGCGCAGTCATCGCGGGTGCGGCAGCACGCGCGCCCGCAGATCCCCGATCCTGCGTTCGCGAAGCACGTGAGGCCGGCGGCGCAGTCGACGTCGTAGGCGCAGTGCGAGCCTGCCGCGCCCATGCCCGCGTCGGGGGCGTTCGCGATGCACGCCGGAGCCCCGGCGACGAACCGACAGCTCATGTCGGTCCTGCACCCTGACGTGGAACGGGGATCGCACGCGCCCCCGCAGCTGGGCCCGCCGGCGTCCGCGACGGGCCCTGTATCCGCCGGTGCCGCGCCGTCTGCGCTGGCGTCGCTCGAGATCGTCGAGTCCACGACCGTTCCGTCACGCGGCGAGCCCGCGTCCGTGTCGGCGGGCCCGGTCGAGGAGCATCCGGCGACGCCGGCTGCGAGCGCGAGGATCACGGCGAGAGTCGCCGTCGGCGCCCTTTCTCGTGGGGCGTTCGTCAAGTGTCGCAGATGCCGTACGTCGTGCCGAAGCCGAAGGCTCGGCAGTGGGGGTGCGCGGTGCTGGTGCAGTCGGTGTTGCCGTTCGCGATCACGCAGTAGCGGTAGCAAGTGAACACGGGCGGCGTGCCAGCGGAGTAGCAGCCGAACCCGTTCATGCAGGCGTCCGTCATGCAGTTCCCGCCTTCGGCCACGGTGCCGCTCGGCACGCAGTCGGTCGAGCCATCCGCGCCGGTGAGGTAACAGTGGTTGGTGCCGGTGCATCCGGCGGGGGGCGTCGGGGTGCACGCCGTCGGGCGCACGCAGACGCCAGCGCCGTTCGGCAGAATGGTGTGCGTCGAGTCCGCGAGCGGGTTGCACGACTCACCGGTGGCGCAGTCGGCCGCCGAGCAACAGAGCTTCGCGCACAGGTTCGTGCCGAGGCAGACCAGGCCAGCGTCGCAGTCGTTGCCGTTCGTGCAGTGTGCGCCGAGGGCGGCGGTGCCGGCCGGGTGGCACATCGGCGCCCCGTCGTCCGGATAACAGCCCTGACGTGCACCGCTGGCGTCGTTCGGACAGCTACTGGTGTCGGTGAGGTTGCAGCCACCGGTGCCGTACGTGCACGCGCCCGTGTGGGCACCGGTGTCGTGAAGCGTCCCGCCGGTGTCCACGGGCATTCCCGTGTCCACGGTCATCACGTTGGTGTCGTCCTGCGCGGCGTCGGGAATGATGTGGCCCGAGTCGATCAAGTGCGGTGGGTTGCTGCAGCCCAGCGCGAGAGCGACGACCGCGGACGTCGAGAGAGCCGACGTCGAGAGACACGTGTTCCAGAAGTTGCGCATCATCATCCTCCGAATCGAGATCCTGATGACAGCACGGATTGGGCCATCTCCGCCATTCCCCCGGACCACGTGGAGTCCGGAGGTGCCGCGCGACATTCGTGTCGCGATCCAGCCGCTGCGCAGATCAGTTGATCGCGCGAGGCGCCGACCCTGGGGCGCGCTCGTCGCCCTCGGCGCTCTCGGCCTTCGCGGCCTCGCCGTGCTTCTCGTCGCGTCGCTCCACCGCCGCGCGTACGAAGTGCGAGAAGAGCGGGTGCGGCACGTGCGGCTTGCTCTTGAACTCCGGATGGAACTGGCAGCCGATGAAATACGGATGCCTGCTACGCGGCAGCTCGATCATCTCGACCAGGCCGAGCTCGGGCGAGACGCCGCTCATCACGAGGCCCGCCTCTTCGAGGCGCTGCTTGTAGACGTTGTTGAACTCGTAGCGGTGGCGATGACGCTCCGAGATCTCCGTGGAGCCGTAGACTTCGGCCGCGAGCGTGCCCGGCTTCATCGCGCAGCGGTAGGCGCCGAGGCGCATCGTGCCGCCCTTGCTCTTCACGCCGCGCTGATCGGGCATGAGGTCGATGATGGGCTCGCTCGCGTTCGGATCGAACTCGGTGCTGTTCGCGCCCGTGATGCCGCACACGTTCCGCGCGAACTCGACGACCGCCATCTGCAGGCCGAGGCAGATCCCGAAGAAGGGGATGCCCCGCTCGCGTGCGAACTGGATCGCGCGAATCTTTCCCTCGGAGCCGCGACCGCCGAAGCCGCCCGGCACCAGGATCGCATCGAGCCCGCCGAGCTCGCGCTCGACCACGGAGGGATCGCCCTCGAGCGTCTCGCTGTCGAGATAGCGCACGTCGATCTTCACTTCGTTGGCGAGCCCGCCGTGCGAGAGCGCCTCGTGGAGCGACTTGTACGAGTCGCGCAGGTGCACGTACTTGCCGACCAGCGCCACCGAGACCTTTCCCTTCGGCGGGTTCTTGAGGATGTCGACGACGCGCTGCCACTGCGAGAGATCGGGCGGCCTCGACCAGATGTTCAAGCGCTCGGTGACCTGCTCGTCGCACTTCTCGGCATGGAGCGCGAGCGGCAGCTCGTAGATCACGCTGACGTCGGGCGCGGCGATGACGGCGTTGACCGGCACGTTGCAGAAGTGCGCGATCTTCTCCTTCACCGAGCGCGGCAGCGGCTTCTCGGTGCGGCAGAGCAGGATCTCGGGCTGGATGCCCAGGCCGAGCAGCTCCTTCACCGAGTGCTGCGTGGGCTTGGTCTTGAGCTCGCCGGCCGCCGCGATGTGCGGGACGAGCGTGACGTGGATCGAGACCGAGTTCTGCGGCCCGAGCTCGTGGCGCAGCTGGCGCACCGCTTCGAGGAAGGGCAGCGATTCGATGTCGCCCACCGTGCCGCCGATCTCCACGATCGCCACGTCCGCGCGCTGACCCACGTCGAGAATGCGCGCCTTGATCTCGTCGGTGATGTGCGGGATCACCTGGATGGTCGCGCCCAGGTACTCGCCACGCCGCTCCTTGCTGATGACGGCGTCGTAGACCTTGCCGGTGGTGAAGTTGTTCTGCCGCGTCATGCGCGACGACGTGAAGCGCTCGTAGTGGCCGAGGTCGAGATCGGTCTCGGCGCCGTCGTCGGTGACGAAGACCTCGCCGTGCTGGTAGGGCGACATCGTTCCGGGATCGACGTTGATGTACGGGTCCAGCTTGACGTTGGTGACCTTGAGGCCGCGCAGCTCGAGGAGCGCGCCGAGCGACGCTGCGGCCAGCCCCTTGCCGATCGAGCTGACGACACCGCCCGTCACGAAGATGTACTTGGTCCGGCGTGCGTTGTTCATGACCGGAGGCCTTCAGGCGATTTATTCATCGGGGTCTCCTCTGCCCAGCGGCCGCAGGGCACGCATCGCGAGGACCCTCGTGAGCACACGGGAGCGCGTCCGTGTCTCCAGCGTGGCCAGCGCGAGCACGGGGGCCGAATCTACGGAACGAGGATCGCCGAGTCAACGCCGAGCGTGAGGATGCTGCGCGTTCCGCTGGTGGCGTTTGACCGTTACCCGATCGATCGCGCACGCTCGGCCTACCGTGTCTTTCACTTCGGTGACGATCGTCGGGGCGGGTCCGGTCGCGTGCGGGATCGCCGTCGCGATCGCGCGCGTCGAGGTCCCGGTCACGATCGCTCGCGCCGCGCGCGGCGAGATTCGGCTGGCGAACAAGCGGGTCGATCGTCGGCTGCGCTGGCACGTGGACGGCGGCGAGATGACCGAGGCCGAGCGTGATCGCGTTCGCGCTCGGATCGAGCTCTCGTCGGATCTCTCGAGCGTCGCGTCGGCCGATCTGGTGATCGAGACCTCGTTCGGTGATCTGCGCGCGCGCCGTGCGCTGCTCGCGACCATCGAGCGCACCTTGTCTCCGGGCGCCGTGCTCGCGGCCAACGCCTCGGCCGATCAGATCGAGCAGATGGCCGAGGTCGTGCGTCGTCGCGATCAGTTCGTGACCATGAAGTTCACGCACCCCGCGACCCAGACCAGCGTCGTCGAGCTCGGGTACCTGGAAGAGACCGCGCCGGGCGTGATGGGCGCGTGCGGCACGTTCTGCGCGTGGCTGCACAAGACGGCGGTCGTGCGGAACAGCGAGATGCCGCCGCGCGTGGGCTACCGCGAATTTCTCGCGGGCGCGTAGGCCAGCGGTTCGGGGCAGAAGCTCGCGGTTGGCGTCAGCCCCTCGCGGTTCCGTCGCTGATCGTTCAGGCCAGCATGTCGCTCACGGCGAGGCTGCCGATGGGCCGGCCGGCGATCGTCACCTCGACCCGCTCGTCCGGTGCGGCGTTGCGTCGGTGGGCTACCATCGTCGGCATGACCGCCAGCGCCATCGCCGTTCGCCCCTCGCCCGCGCTGCTGAAAGCGGACGGCGCTCGCTACACCTGGCTCGAGCTGGTGCGCTCGGCCTCGAACGGTGTGCGCGAGACGATCATGATGAACGGCACGGCGCCCGCGTTCGACTCGCTGCGCGGCTGGGAATTCCGTGGTGGGAACGGCTCCGTCTTCACGCGGCTGATCGGGATCCGGAAGTTCGCGAAGGGCTTCTACGAAGGTCCGGATCGCAGCGCGGTCGGCCCGACGCCACACCTCCACGGCTACAACGTGACCGTTCGGCAGAACGCCGACGACGCCGAGCACCTGTACACGCCGAGCGCCGCCGCGCCCAAGCGACACGGCTACTACCGCGTGCACAAGCCCGTCGAGGGCGCGAAGGACGCGCGCTATCCCAACGCGCTGCTCCTCGACTACGGCCTCGGTGGCAACGGCCCCTTCGGCCCGCCGCTCCGCGACTACATCGTGCAGGTCTACCCCGACGACACGGACCTCTTGCTCGGCAAGGCCTACGTCGCGCTCGGCCCGATCCGCATCCCGGTGGGCTTCTTCATCCTCGAGCGCCTGAAGAAGCACGACCACCGCGGTTGACGCTCGCGCCGCGTCGCGATAACCGCCGCGCATGGCGAAAGCTCCGATCGGCAAGGGCAAGGTCGCGTTCGTGTTTCCCGGGCAGGGATCCCAGAAGGTCGGCATGGGGCGCGAGGCGTTCGATGCGGGCGGTGTGATGCGCGCCGTGTTCGACGAGGCCGACGACGCGCTGCTCTCCTCGGCAAGCGGCGAGAAGCTCTCGACGCTCTGCTTCGAGGGGCCCGACGAGACGCTGCGGCTGACGAAGAACACGCAGCCTGCGATCCTGACCACGTCGATCGCGCTCTTCCGCGGCCTCGGCGAGCTGCCCGACGTCGCGGCCGGACACAGCCTCGGCGAGTACTCCGCGCACGTGGCCGTCGGAACGCTCGCGTTCGCCGATGCGGTTCGTCTGGTTCGATCGCGCGGCGAGTTCATGCAGGAGGCCGTGCCGGTCGGGCAGGGCGCGATGGCCGCGATCCTGAAGCTCGATCGCGAGGTGCTCGAGAAGATCTGTCGCGAGACCGAGGGCGTGGTCGAGCCCGTGAACTACAACTCGCCCGGTCAGATCGTGATCGCAGGCGATGTGGCCGCGGTCGCCGCCGCCAGCGAGAAGTGCGCGGCCGCCGGAGGTCGCGCGATGCCGCTGCCCGTCAGCGCGCCCTTCCATTGTCGGCTGATGTTGCCCGCGGAAGAGAAGCTGACGGCGCGCATGGAAGGCGTCGCCTTCGCCGAACCGAGTCGGCCCGTGTACGGCAACGTCGACGCCGCACCGATCACCACGGGTGCGGCCGCCAAGGATGCGCTGATCCGCCAGGTGAGCCGATCGGTGCGCTGGGACGAGTCGGTCGTTCGCATGGCCGAGGACGGCGTCACGCTCTTCGTCGAGATCGGCGTCGGCAACGCGCTCTCTGGCATGATCAAGCGCACCACCGAGAAGGCCGGCTGTGTGAGCGTGCAGAAGCCTGCGGACTACGAGGCGGCACGCGCGGCGATCGCTGAAGCGCGCGGCTAGTCAGATAAGCTCTCGCTGTGGCTGACGCGGATCCCAGCTCGGTCGTGTTCGGTCGCGGGGCCGACTGTGACGTGACGATCGCCGAGGGATCGGTCTCGGGTCGGCACGCCCGTCTCTCGTGGGAGGGCTCGCTGCTCCAGCTCGAAGACCTCGGCAGCGCGAACGGCACGTGGCTCGATGGCGTGCGCGTCGAGCGCGTCGAGGTCCGCGTCGGGGCCGACGTTCGCCTCGGCCGCGCGCCGCTGCCCTGGGGTGATCCGCGCCTGCGACCCTTCCTGCGTCGCGGTGGGATCGGCGACACGATCATGGCGATGCCGCGCTTCGGTCGGTATCGCTGCCCGAGCTGCAAGAAGCTCGGCGTGCTTCCGCCGGGGTTCCAGCGAGGCGAGATCAACTGCGCGAGCTGCAACACCGCGCTCGTGTTCGGTACCAGCGCACGTCGATCGATCTGGCCGACGTTGATCGCGGGGATCGCCATGCTCGCGCTCGCGGGCGTCGGCGCGGTGCTCCTGGTCAGCGACGAGCAGCGCATGTCGCGCGTCTCGCAGCTCGTGCGCGACGTGCGCGAGGGCGGGACCGGCTCGGTCATCCCCGAGACCCCGGCCGGAGATCCGCTCCCGCCGAGCACCACGCCGGGCGGCCCGAGCGACGAGGAAGAGTCGATTCGCGTCCACGACGTTCCCGCGGTGCTCGTCGCGATCGATCCCTCGAACCCCACCACGCGCGATCTCGCGGTGCAGGTCGCCTCCCAGACCAGCGGCGTCTTCAGCCTCGAGCAGGTCGCCGACATCTGGACCTACGTGCGCGTGCGCTGGAACTACGTGAACGATCCGCGCGGCGCCGAGTACTTCGCGCGCGCGAGTGAGACCATCACCAACCAGTTCGCCGGCGACTGCGACGACTTCGCGACCACGCTCTCGGCGATGACGCAGGCGATCGGTGGCAACGCGCGCGTGGT
>JAYVCF010000132.1:0-9405 GCA_043750095.1 Deltaproteobacteria bacterium | reverse complement strand
GCGGGTGCCCCTCTGACGAGCGTCGAGGGCACTGCTGTTCGTGCCCGAAGGGCGAAGCAGAGGGGTACCCGCCCCGCGACGCGGCTGCTCGAGCAACCGCTCATCTTCCTGGGGCGAGGTACCTAGTGATCCATCGTCACGGTGCCGGCGGGCAGCGCCAGGATGCGCCCACCGAGCGCGCCCTGTAGCCGCAGCTGAAACGCGCCGTCGGGGGCCTGGTACACGCGTGCCTCGGGCGAGAGCCCCACGAGGTTGAAGATCGAGCGCATGCGGTCGCTTCGCTCGCGATAGGCCTGCGTGATGTTGATGCGGAGCAGGATGTCGAGCGCCGACATGCGGAAGGGGCGCAGCAGGCGCACGGTGCCTTGCCCTTGGAGCTGGGCATCGTCTCCGTCGGAGATGAGCTGCTGTACGCGCCCGACGCCGTGCTCGATGTCGACGCGGAGGTTGATGTCTCCCGCCGAGAGGCGCTCGATGGCGAGCCCATGCGAGCTCCCCGGAAAGAGCATCAGCTCGGCGCGCCCGTCGCCGACCGCCACTTCGGTGATCGTCAGCGTGATGTTGCCGGTCGTCGCGGCGAGCTCGTCCGCGAGCGTGATGTCGATGTCACCCGTGATCACGCCCTCGACGGGGAGGCCGAGGTAGTGACGAATGAGTCCGACGCGCCGCAGGTCTACGTTCGCGAGGTGCGCGACGACGCGTGACTCTTCGTGCGCGTCGTCACCCGAGCCCGTCGTCACGTCGGTGAGCTCTCCCGCGATCGTTCCGCCGCCGTCGGTCTCGACCTCGAACGTGACGGAGGTGGTGCCGAACAAGTAGGCGAAGATCCCGGCGCGCGCGTAGACACGTGGGATCGTCAGCTCGGCGCGCCGCTCTTCGCCGACCTCTTGAGGCATGCGGATGCGCACGCCCGTCGCTTCGACGCCGCTGATCCACGCGGGCTCGAGGCTCACGATGTCCACCTCCGCGCCCGGAACCGCGCTCTCGATCTGGTGGATCGTGAAGTCGCGCACACGATCGTAGGGGAACGTCTCGTACGCCGACGAGAAGAGGCAGCACACGAAATAGATCGGCAGCACGAAGAACGTCCGCAGAATCGTTCGTGCGCGTTCGGGAATGACGAGTCGGGGGATCGAGGCCATGCGTGTCTCGCTCAGGGAGCCGGAGGGCCCGCGTGTCCAGTCGGCTGGGGGCGCGCGACGCCGGCGTCCTCGCCGCTCGTGCTGCCCTCGGCCGTCGTTCGATCGTAGGTGATGACGCCGATCTCGAAGTTGAAGCGATCCTCGCCGGCGTTGAAGTGATCGACGTGGATCTGCTCGAGCGCGATCGGATAGGTCGCGTCTTCGATGGACGTCAGGAGGTGGATCGACGCACGGAGGCCCGCGCCCGGCAGCTGTGCGCGAACGTGGCGCCGTCGGAATCGGCCCTCCTGGACCTCGGGCTGGTTCGTCACCGACTGGATCGCGACGCCCTCGGCGCTGCACTGCGCTTCGAGGAACGAGCCGAGCGCGGGGGCGCGCACGTCGTAGCGGGCTTCGGCGGCCGCTTCTTCTGCCTCGCGGAGCGCGAGCCGTGGGCCCGCATGCCCGATGTCGCGCAGCACGAGCTCGATGGCCGCGTTGTCCTCTTCGAGCGCTGAGATGGCGCTCGAGAGGAGGTAGACCGGCATCAGCACGACGAGCAACGCGGCGACCACGCCGAGCGCCGCGACCAGGCGCTTCTCGCGCTCGTTGAGGCCCGCCCAGGCTTGTTCGAGTCGATCGCGCATCAGTGCGCTCCTCCGCTCGATCCCGTGGAGCTACCGCTGCCCGTCGTGCGATGACGCCGACCGTGGGCCGCCTCGCTCGGGCTGATCGTGCCCGGGCACTGGAGGTCCATCTCGAGGCGGTACTGCCTTCGTCCTTCGCCGGCGGTGGTCATCGGGCCGAGCTCCAGGTTGCGAAAGCAGGGCACTTCGCCGAGCGACTGCGCGATGCGATCGCGCTCTTCGATCGAGCTGACGGTCGCTTGAAGCTCGATGTGGCCGCCGCTGCGGTCGTCGCCGAGATCGATCTGGAGGCGCTGGAGGTCGTGGTCGATCCCGTCGGGGATCGCGGCCGAGAGCGCGATGAGCGCGTCGAAGGCGTCGAAGGCCGGCAAGGGATCGGGGCTCTGCCGCCCCGAGTCGAGCAGCGAGCGAGCGCGAAGCGCATCGCGTGTGCTCTCGCCCAGGCGCTGCTCGCTGACTTCGGCGAGCTCCGACTCGAGCACCTCGCGACGCGCGATGAGCACGGACCAGTGCGCGTACACCGAGAAGAAGTACGCGACGACGACGAACGCCGAGCAGACGCCGAGGAGCGGCGCGAGCTCGCGAATGGCGCCCATCGAGCGCTTCTTGGCGAGGTCGCCCTTGCGCAGATCGAGGTGCTTGCCCTTGAGCAGGGTCTGGCCGGCGAGGCCGAGCGCCAGCGCGAACGCCGGCGAGCGCGCCATGTCGACGGGCTGAGTCGGATCGAGCTCGGGCGCGCTGGGCATCTCGAGCGGAATCGCGGTGCGGTCGAGCGCGCGCGCGAGCCAGGCGAAGAGCGCCTCACCCGCGTCGAGCTCGCCCGAGACGCGGACGGCCTCGACGTCTTCGCCGCCCTGCATGCGGTGGCTCGCGAGCGTCTGCCGGAGCTCGCGGAACAGACGCTCGGCGCCGGAGCCATAGGGCGCGTCCCCGAATCCGGCCTCGCGCAGATCGTCGATGCCCGCCGAGATGCTGCGCGCGAGCTCGAGCTTGCCCTTGCGGAGCACGGCCACGTCGGTGCGCGCGCGCGCCAGATGAACGAGCATCTGCGCGCCGTCCGACGCGAGCGCCGGGATGAACGAGACGAGGCCGCCGAGCGCAGCCGGCCCGGGAACCAGCTCCTCGGGGTCGAGGCCCGCGCGCACGAGCAGGTCGAGCCGCTCGCGCACCTTCGTCCGCGTGACCGCGCAGACGACGACGCGGATCTTCGTCGGGTCGGGCGGATCGGCGAGCTGGTGATCGAGAAGCGTCTCGGCGGCGTCGAAGGGGATCAACGACTCCATCTCGAAGGGCAGGAGCTCGTCCATCTTGCGGAGCGCCGCGGGCGGCAGCTCGATGCGGCGGAGCGACACGTCGTCGCCGGGCATGTCGGCGATGCGCGTGGCGCTCGTCACGCCCGCGCGACGCATCACCTCCGCGATCGCGAGACGGAGCGGCGCATCGGGATCGATCGCGAGCTGCGCTGCCGAAAGCGCGTTGATGCCGGTCGGCTCGAACGAGCTCGGCGCGGGCGCTGCGGGAGCATCGGCTGCGAACGCGGCCTCGGGAAGACCCGCGATCGGTGCGAGGGCATCGATCGGTGCGGGCGGCGGCGCCTCCGCGAGCATCCGCATGTCGTCGAGCGAGATCTCGATGTAGCGCAGGACCTGAGTCGAGCGGAATTGCGTGCGCACGAGAGCCGCCCGAACGATTCGGGTGCCGACCTCGATGCCGATGAGCGTTGCCATGATCGTTCTTGCGTCAGGGGTTGTAGAGCGCGTGGTTGAGCGCGTAGGTGATCGGAACGTTCACGCGCGTCGCGTAGACCTCGTCGTGACGCGAGTCGAGCAGTGAGGGCACCACGAGGCGGATGCGTACCTGCGCCGGTAGCCGATTCATCTCGGTGCCGGCCGTGTCCCAGTCTTCGACCCACTGGAGCGAGATCGGGTCGAAGTAGGCGAGCTCGAACTCACGCACCTCGTCGATGAGAATCATCTGCTGACCCCCTTCTTCGGGATCGTCGTCGATCCGACGCGACTCGCGACGCACGAGCACTCGGTGGGTCTGACGCGTCTCCTCGTCGCGATGTTCCGCCAAGAAGTAGCCGAGCTCGTTCTGATCGGACTCGTGCGCGTCGCGGTAGAGGCGACGGTGCGAGAACGAGGTGAAGTCGAGCCGTGAGCCGCGCCCCGCGTGATGGCCATGAAAGACCGTGCGCATCGACGCGAGCTGCGGGCTGAGGTTCACGTCGAGCGACACGAACGCGCTCTGGATCTCACGGCACATGCGCTCCATCGCCACGCGGATCACATGCGAGCGATCGCCTTGGGCCTCGATGCGCGCCTTGTTGCGCATCGTCTGCGAGAAGCCGCCGAAGACCATCACGCTGACGATCGCGAGGATGGCGACCGACACCATCGCCTCGACGAGCGTCATGCCCGAGAGGCGTCTGCGTCGTGTCGTTCCCGACGTCCTCATCGCGGTGGCACCGTGCTCGAGGGTGGCGTCTGCGAGGGAGGCATCGTCGTCGGTGTGCCCGTCATGCCCTGCAGCGCCGCTTCGGTCGCGAGGATGGGCGGCTGTTCGGCGACGAGATACTGCGAGACGTCGAACGACTGCTCGCGATCGCCCTCGTGCCAGCGCACCGTCACGCGCGCGCGGCGCACTTGCTCCTCGAGCTGCGGCTTGAGGATCGGAAACACGAACTGCAGCGCCATCTGCCCGACCATGTCGCCACCGCCGGACATCATCGCGCCGCTCATGAGCTGATCGACCGAGGGTGCCCCGGGGGGAAGCCCCGACGTGGAGCTGGGCGTGCTGCTCCCGCCGCCACCGAGCAGGCCCGCGATGGGATTTCCGCTGCGTCCGTGCTCGTCGTCGTCGCGACCGCTTCCTCCGCCGCCACCACCGCCGATGGGCCCGTCCGGCAGAACGATCCGCATGATCTCCCACTCGCACTCGAACCCGTCCACTTCCCCTTCTTCGCAGCACTCGTCGGTCCCGTTCGCGGAGACCGCGGGCAGGCCCGTGCGCATCACCTGCTCTTCGACCTCGCCCATCTTGCAGCGCGCGAGCAGCGTGGCGGTCGTCAAGAAGCGCGCACGTCCCGAGACGCGGATCGCCGCTGCCTCACTCGAGAAGATCGCCGTGAGCGCGATCCCCAGGATCGTGACCGCGACCATGACCTCGAGCAGCGTGAAGGCCCCGAAGATCGGTGTTCGCGTCGGCAGGGACTTCACGCGGCGGACGCGCTTGCCCATCAGCGCACGACCTCCGAGCTGTCCTCTTCGCCTTCGAGGATGAGCTCTTCGGGCTCGTAGGCGTACGCACGCACGCGCGTCCGACCGGTGAGCGGATGGAGCTCCACCGAGTACGTGTGCTCGTTCGAGTCGCTCACCCAGACGACCGCGTTCTCGGTCATTCCGTGCGGGAAAAAGTAGATGTGGCCGACGCCGTCGTCGCGGTACTCCTCTTCGTGCGGCGTGTAGAGGCGCGTGATGTGGATGCCGCCGCCGAGCGGATGCGCTTGGTAGTGCACGCCACTGAGGCCCTGGAAGGGCGACGCACCGAACGTCGGATGAATCGTGTCGACGAGGCGTGCGCGAGCGGCCGCCCAGGGATCGACGGCGGCCGAGTCGTCGTGCGAGTGAGCACCGCGTCGGGCGCCGGCGACGCGATCATCGTGCTCGTCGCGCTCGGCCTGGTCTTGCGAGAACTCGCGTCGCTCGTCGCCGAGACGCGCGAGCGTGACCGGAATCTCCGATTCCTCGAAGGCCATCGTGCCTTCGTCGAGGTTGAACACGAGGCGCACGGTCGTGTTGCGCGCGATCGCGCGGTTGTACGCGTAGCGCGCGCCCGCCGAGATGTGCATGCACGCGGAGCGCAGGTACGTCCGGTTCAGCGCGTTGAAGCTGTACGTGATCCCGCTCGCGACCATCGCCAGCAAGATGATCACGATCATGATCTCGATGAGAGTCATGCCGCTCTGACGCCTCGACCCGAGGCGTCGAAGACGCGATGGCCGCGAACGATCCCTCATGGTGCTTACTGAACGTCGTCCTCGGTGCCCGGATTGCCGTCGGGCCCGTTCGAACGGACGATGATGTCGTCGCCGTCACACTCGATCAGGAACGGGTTGTCCCAGGCGTCGGTCGTGCGGCGCGCGTGATCGATGGTCCCCGACTCGAGCAGCTGATCCATCGACGGGCAGTCCGCGCCCGGCTCCGAGCCGAGATAGAGGAGCACCGCGGAGCGCACGGCCTGCGCGTCCGAGCGCGTCTGGTTGACGCGCGCGCGACCGAGGGCCGGCAACACCGCGACGCCGACCGCGGTCGCGATCAGCGCCATGATGATGACGACGATCATGATCTCGACGAGCGTCATGCCCTCGCGACGGCGGCGGCGGCCGGAGGCGCCGAAGGCGCGATGATCGCGACGACGTGCGAGACGAGCGATCTTCTTTTCCATGTCTTGTTTCATCCGTGGCCTCGTTACCAAACGTTGTCGTCGTTCAAGAAGCTTCCACTCGGCCCGGCCGAGACGACATCGTCTCCGTCGGCATCGTAGCGACCGGGACAGCGCACCCAGAGCGGACGGCCCCACGCATCGATCGGCTCGCTCTCGAGATAGCGAGCGCCCGTTCGTGGCGGATGCACGAGCTCGCGGATGCTGCTCGGACAGCGCCCCATGTCGGCACGGAAGTGCGCGAGCGCGCGGTGCGTGCGATCGATGACGTCGCGCGTGCGACGCTGATCGCGCTGCTCGATCTCGTGGTTCGCCACGAACCCGAGCAGGAGCAGCACGCCGAGCGCGGCGGGCACGAGCCGGATGCGCCGGCCCGCGAGCAGATCGCGGATGAGCCCGGTCCGTGGCTCCCACGGGAGCGTGACCTGGCTGGTTCGTTCGCGCGTCTTGGCCATGCGAGCATCACTCGACGAACTCGTTGATCTGCATCAGCGGCATCAAGATCGCGAAGGCGATCGAGCCCGAGATGCCGCCCATGACCACGATCATCATCGGCTCGAGCAGCGCCGTCATCGTCTGCACGCGCGTCTCGACCTGCGAGTCGTAGGCGGTCGCCACGTTCTCCAGCATCTCCTCGAGCTGACCCGAGCGCTCGCCGATGGCGATCATGTGCGTGACGATGGGCGGGAACCTGCCGCTTCGCCGGAGCGGTGCGGCGATGCTCTCGCCCTCGCGGATCGACTGACCTGCTTCTTCGACGATGCGCATCAGCTCGACGTTGCCGAGCACGTTGCGGGTGATCTCCATCGCGCGGAGCAGCGGCACACCGCTCTTGAGCAGCGTCGAGAGCGTGCGCGAGAAGCGGGCGACCGCGACCATCATCATCAGCTTGCCGAAGATCGGCATGGTGAGGACGAACCGATCCCAGCGCGAGCGGCCCTCGGGCGAGTCGCGCCAGCGACGAAAGCCGTAGACGATCGCGATGGTGCCGCCGATGAGCGCCCACCAGTAGCCGACGAAGATGTCGCTCATCACGATGAGCAGCCGCGTGTACCAGGGCAGCGCGTGCTCGAAGTCCTCGAAGATCGAGGTCACCTTCGGCACGACCACGACCATCATGATGGTGATGGTGACCAGGCCCATCAGCGCCATGAACGCCGGATAGGCGAGCGCCGACAGCACCTTGTTGTTCAGCTTGTTCTGCGCCTCGAGGAAGTCAGCCAGGCGCGCCAGAACCACTTCCAGCGTGCCCGAGGCTTCGCCGGCCTCGACCATGTTCACGTAGAGGTTCGGGAAGATCTTCTCGTGCTGACGGAGCGCGGCATGCAGCGACGTGCCCTCGTTCACGCGATCGCGCGTCTGCGTCAGCGCGTTCTTCAGCTCCTCGCTCTCCATCTGATCGATCAGCGCGCTCATCGACTCGACGAGCGGCACGCCGCTCTTGAGCAGCGTCGCGAACTGGCGCGTCATCATCGCGAGATCGAGGACGCTCACGCGCCGGAAGTAGCGACCGAAGTCGACGTTGCGGGCGTTGGCCTTCTTGGCCGCGGCGCCCTCGAGCGCGGAGGTGAGCAGGATGCCCTCGCGCTTCAAGAGGCCGCGCAGGACCTTCAGGTTGTCCGCGTCGCGAACACCCTTGATCTCTCGACCCTTCGGGTTGAGTCCTTTCCATTCGAAGACGGCCATGGCTACTCCTGACCTTCCCGGTGAGAGCAAGCGGGGCTGGGGCCCCGCGCGTAGCGTTCGTCCCACGAACGGAGCGAGGAGTGGGGCCCCGAGCCGGCTCCGCCGGTCGGGGCGGGGCCGCGCATCGGCCCCGAGAAACACAGTCCTTTCCATTCGAAGACGGCCATGACTACTCGACCTCACCAGCTTGGGTTGCGGCCAAGACTTCTTCGAGGCTGGTGGTGCCTGCGAGCACCATGCGCGCGCCGTCTTCGCGGAGCGTGCGCATGCCGCGCGACTGCGCGACGCGCGTGACCTGACCCGCGTCGCTCTTGTTCAAGATCTCGCGGCGGACCGGATCGTCGATGATCAAGATCTCCGCGATGGCCACGCGGCCTCGATAGCCCGTGCTGCTGCAGTCCTCGCAGCCCATCGCGCGATAGAAGACGGGACGCAGCGCGGCAGCCTTCGCGGGCGCGTGGATGAGCGTCGGCTCCGGTGCGAATTCAGGCTCGAGCTGATCGGAGAGATCGGGCACGTCGGCGTCGGCCTCGGATCCCATGCCGCGCACCGACTGGACGCCCGTGCCCGTCAGGAGATCGCCGAGCTTGCTGCGCTCGACACCGAGCTGACGGAGATCGGAATCCGTGGGCTCGTAGGGCTGTCGGCACTTGGGGCAGAGGCGCCGCACCAGGCGCTGCGCGATCACGGCGAGGAGCGACGACGTGATCAGGTAGTGCTCGACACCCATCTCACCCAGGCGCGTGATCGCACCCGCGGCATCGTTCGTGTGGATGGTGCTCAGCACCATGTGGCCGGTGAGCGAGGCGTGGATCGCGATCTCCGCCGTCTCGTGATCGCGGATCTCGCCGACCATGATCACGTCCGGATCCTGGCGGAGGAAGGCTCGCAGCGCGGCCGCGAACGTGAGGCCGATCTTGGCCTGCACGTGCATCTGGCCGATGCCCTTGAGCTCGTACTCCACGGGATCTTCGGCCGTGAGGATGTTCAGATCGGACGTGTTGATGCGCGAGAGACACGCGTAGAGCGTGGTCGTCTTGCCGCTGCCGGTCGGTCCCGTGACCAGGATGATCCCGTTGGGTCGCGTGATGAGGTGCTGGATCGTGTCGAGCTGCGCGCCCGCGTAGCCGAGATCCGTCAGATCGAGGAGCACCTTCTCCTTGTCCAGGAGTCGCAGCACGATCCGCTCGCCCTTGGCCGTCGGGATCGTCGAGACGCGCACGTCGATCATGCGGCCCTGGATCTTCTTGGTGATGCGTCCGTCTTGCGGCAGGCGCGTCTCGGCGATGTTGAGGTTCGCCTCGATCTTCACGCGGCTCACGATCGACTTGAGGAATCCCTTGTGCGCCGTCTTGGCGGGCACGAGGTTTCCATCGATCCGATAGCGGACGACGACCTCTTTCTCGGAGGGCTCGATGTGGATGTCGGACGCGCGCTGCTGCGACGCCGTGTAGAAGAGGTTGTTGACCCAGCGGATGACGGGCGCCTCGTCCGTCATGTCGAGAAGA
>JAYVCF010000131.1:0-24885 GCA_043750095.1 Deltaproteobacteria bacterium | reverse complement strand
CGCGCGGGACCTTCATCACCTCGTCGCGGGTCGCGGGAAGAACGCCCGCGAGCGCGGCCTGGTACGCGGACAGTGTGTTCTCGGCCAGCGCCTCGAGCTCGAGCAGCACGGTCGCGATGTCCCCACCAGAGACCACCTGTTTCTGCAGGGCCTCTTCGATCTTGCGCACCGGAACAGCCTGGTCACGGGCGAGCAGCGAGGTGAGGGCCGACATGGACGCGGGGCTCGGCGCATGATCTCCGCGTGTGGGGGGAGGTGTCAACGACGACGACCTCTGGCGCGGGGGCCCTGCCCGGAGTACGGCGTGCGCCCCATGGGCGTCCTCGATGCACGCGATCTGAAGAAAGCGTTCGGTGACAAGCCGCTGCTCGACGGCGCGTCCATCACGATCGAGGACGGCGAGCGTGTCGGCCTCGTGGGCCGGAACGGGACCGGCAAGACCACCCTGGCGCGCATCCTCGCCGACGAAGAACCCTGCGATGCGGGGACGATCGCGCGCCGCCGCGGGGCGATCATCGGCTACCTGGCGCAGGTTCCCACGCTCGATCCCAGCGCGAGCGCCTGGTCGATCGCGTGCGAGGGACTGGCCCGCTGGAACGAACAGAAGGCGCGCTGGGACGACGCGACCGGGCGGATCGAGGCCGGGGACCACGGAGAGAAGGTGCTCGACGAGCAGGCGAGCGCGCTCGCCGCGATCGATCACCTCGGGGGATGGGAGCCGCAGCACCGCGTTCGCTCGCTGCTCGAGGCTCTGCGGGTGCCCGATCCCGAGCGCGCGATCGGGACGATGAGCGGCGGCGAGCAGCGTCGGGTGGCGCTCGCACGCTTGCTCGCGCTCGAGCCGGACCTCGCGATCCTCGACGAGCCGACGAACCATCTCGACGCCGACACCATCGAGTGGCTGGAGGGCTACCTGCTCGAGACCTATCGCGGTGCGATCTTGTTCGTCACGCACGATCGCTATTTCCTGGATCGCATCGTCACGCGCACGATCGAGCTCTCGCGCGGCCTCTTGCACTCGTATGCCGGCGGCTACGGTGACTACCTCGCCGCGAAGGCCGAGCGCAGCGAGCAGGAAGCGCGCACCGAGCAGAACCGCCGGAACTTCGTGCGGCGCGAGCTGGAGTGGCTTCGTCGCACGCCGGCCGCGCGGACCGGAAAGCAGAAGGCGCGGATCGATCGCGCAGAGACGGCCATCGCGACGCGGGCGCCGGAGCGCGAGCGGGTGGTGAACCTCGCGATGGAGGCGTCACGCACGAGCAAGACGATCATCGACGTGAGCAACCTGCGCATCGAGCTCGGTGGTCGCGTGCTCGTGGACGATCTCTCGCTCGCGCTGACCAAGGGCGAGCGCGTGGGGATCGTGGGGCCGAACGGCGCGGGCAAGACCACGCTGCTTCGCGCGCTCCTCGGCGAGCTGGCTCCCACGAGCGGCAAGGTGCAGCGCGGCGCCGCCACGCAGGTGGCCTATCTCGATCAGGCGCGCTCCGGGCTCGATCCAGATCAGACGGTGATCGACAGCGTCTCGGGCGGGCGTCTTCGCATCGACATCGGCGGCGAGACGCGCGACGTGCGCGGCTGGCTCGACGAGATGCTCTTCACGCCGACCCAGCAGCGGCAGCCGGTGGGGTCGCTCTCGGGCGGCGAGCGCGCGCGCGTGCTGACGCTCCGCATGCTGCTCGCGCCGGCGAGCTTGCTCGTGTTCGACGAGCCCACGAACGATCTCGACACCGAGACGCTCTCTGCGCTCGAGGACATGCTGGTGTCCTTCGAGGGGACCGCGCTGATCGTCACGCACGATCGCTGGCTGCTCGATCGCGTGGCGACGGCGATCCTCGCGTTCGAGGGAGACGGACGCGTCGTTCGGTACGCCGGCAACTGGTCGACCTACGTGGCGCTGCGCGCGCAGCGCGAGCTCGACAAGCGCGCCGCGCAGAAGACGTCGACGGCACGCGCGAGCGCGCCTCCGCCCCCTGCCGCCGACGCGCCCAAGGTCTCGGTCGCGCAGAAAGCACCGAAGAAGGCCAAGCAGGCGCTCTCATACGCGGAGCGACTCGAGCTCGATCACATCCTGCCGGCGATCTCCGACGCCGAAGCGAAGCTCGCGATCCTCGAGAAGGAGGCGAACGATCCGGAGCTCTTCGCGACGCGCGGACACGAGGTGAAGGATCGTCTCGGCGCTCTCGAGGCGCAGCGCACCTACATCGGGCGACTCTACGCTCGCTGGGAAGATCTAGAGTCACGACGCGGATGAGCGCACATGCGCGTACAAAAAAGCGCGATCAACTCGATCACTTGCGCGTTTATGGTTGCCCCGAGGCCCGCCGGCTGATCTCCTAGGTGGAATGGCAACGAGATCGACATGGAGATCACTCCGCGTCCGCAGAAAGATGCGTGGCGCTGGGCCCTTCCTGCTCGCCGCCGGCGTGCTCGCGCTCGTTCTCGGCCCGCACGTTCCCGCCGTGGCCGATGAGGACGAGGCCGCCCTCGACGCGACGGTAGAGGAAGCACCGCCCGTCGTCGCCGAAGCGCCCGCGGCGCCAGAAGAGACGACGCCTTCGGAGCCCGTCGCACCGGACCCCGATGCGCTCGCGGCCGAGCTGCACCTCGGAACGCGGCTCACGGCGCTCGGCGTGATGCGCCTTCCGCCCAACCCTCGGATCGTCGCGGCTGCACTCGGCGCGGCGCCCGAACACTTGCTCTGGCCCGTCGCAGGTGCCCACTTCGGTCGTGGCTTCGGCTACACGCGCGCGACGCGCCCCGAGCTCGCGCATCTCGGCGTCGACATGAACGCGCCCGCGGGCTCGCAGGTTCGCGCGGCCGCCGATGGCCTCGTCGTCTATGCGGACGACGGCATCGATGGGTTCGGCAACTTCATCGTGATCGTGCACCCGAACGGCTGGGGCACCTCGTACGCGCACAACTCGGAGATCCAGGTGCGCGTCGGTCAGGAAGTGCGTCGCGGCGATCCCATCGCGCTCGTCGGTCAGACGGGGCTCGCGCATGGTCCGCACGTGCACTTCGAGCTCTACGTGCACGGCGCGCCGAGCGATCCGACGCCGCTCTTCGACGAGGCTCCGCTGAACGTGCAGCACATGGCGGAGCGCGCGGCCCTCGTGGCGCGCCTGCACCCGCACCATCACCGCTGAGTTCTCGGGGCGGTACCTCGACGCGGGGATCGATCAGGGCGTCGGACGCAGTGGGTGAGCAGGCCGCGTCGCGTGGCGGGTGCCCCCGTTGCTTCGCTCCGTCGGACACGAACAGCGGTGTCCTAGCTAGCTAGCCCGCTTCGGCGACGGTGCGGAGGAAGATGTCTCCGTACTGGCCGAGCCGCGCTGGGCCCATGCCGTGGACCGCGCCCAGCTCGATGCGTGAGCTCGGGCGTGCGCGCGCGATCTCGATCAGCGTGCGATCGTGGCAGACGACGTAAGGCGGGACGCCCTGCTTCTCGGCGAGCTCGCGACGGACCGTTCGTAGACGCTCGAAGATGCCGAGCTCGGCGCCTGCGAGTGATCCCGTGGGCGCCTTCGCGCTCGTCTTCTCGGCTCGCGCACGACGACGATCGGCCCGCGCGACCACGTCCTCGGGCAGGAGCACGCGCACGGGCTCGTCACCGCGCATCACGCGCGCACCGCTCTGCGTCAGGTACGGACACGGAAGATCGCTCGCGGTGATGTCCACGAGGCCCGCGGTGACCAGGCGTCGCAAGAGCGCGAGCGACCACTCGGCCGAGCGATCGCGCAAGAGGCCGTGCGTCGAGAGCCGCGTGAACCCGAGCCGCGCCTGCTTCTCGTCGTCGATCCCGTGCAGCATGTTGGCGACCGCGAGCATGCCGGCGCGGCGGTCGGCGCGCGCGACGCCGGAGAGCGCCTTTCGGACCACGAGCGCGTCGTCGTCGGAGACGCCTGTCTCTCTCGCTCCGTTCTGTTCGATGCGCTCGCACACGTCGCAGTGTCCGCAGCCACCGAGCAGCTCTTCGTCGTCGTCGAAGTAGCGCAGGATGAAGTCGTGACGGCAGCTGCCCGCTTCGACGTAGCGGAGCAGGTCGCGAAACAAGTTCCACTGGCGCTTCGCCTCGGCCGGATCGGCGGGCTCTCCGTCCGAGCCACGCTCCACCATGCGTCGGCGCATGCCGATGTCTGCCGCCGACGAGAGCAGGAGCCCGAACGCGGGCTTGCCGTCTCGGCCCGCTCGCCCGACCTCCTGGTAGTACGCCTCGATCGATCCTGGCGGCGCCACGTGAACGACGGCGCGCACGTCCGAGCGATCGATGCCCATGCCGAACGCGTTGGTCGCCGCGACCACGTCGAGCTTGCGCGTCGCGAACTGCTCGCTGACGCGCGCACGCTCCTGCGCCGGCAAGCCCGCGTGGTAGGCGGCGGCGCGATAGCCGAGCGCGGCGATCCGCTTGGCGCTGTCTTCGGCGCTCCGTCGTGTGGCCGTGTAGACGATCGCGCCGCCCGCGGGCTTGGATGCGATCCCGACCGCAGCGCGCAGGACGCGCGTCATCGAAGCCCGCCGCGCTCCGGGCGAGTCCACTTCTTCGGCGGCGAGGTGCAGGTTCGGACGCGCGAACCCGCGGAGCACGATCGCCGTCGAGGCCTTGTCGAGATGGAGGCGCTCGAGGATCTCTTCGCGCACGACGGGCGTCGCCGTGGCCGTGCAGGCGAGGAGGCGCGGCGCGCCCAGCGTCTTGACGACCTCTCCGAGCCGCAGATAGTCGGGCCGGAAGTCGTGGCCCCACTGCGAGATGCAGTGCGCCTCGTCGATCGCGATCAGCGGCGGCCGAAGCGCACGCAAGCGATCCAGCAGCGCAGCGTTCCCCAGCCGCTCCGGTGCCACGTAGACGAGGCGATAGCGACCCGCCGCGAGGTCGCGCTCTCGCTCCCGCCGCACTTCCGGATCGAGCGTGGACGCGAGGTACGTCGCCGCGATGCCGCGTGCTTGCAGGCCGCGCACCTGATCGTCCATCAGCGCGATCAGAGGCGAGACGACGATCGTGGTCCCCGGCAGCTCGGTGGCCGGGAACTGGTAGCAGAGCGACTTGCCTCCGCCGGTCGGCGCGATGACGAGCGCCTTGCCTGGACCTTCGAGGAGCGCGCGAATGGCCTCCTCCTGCCACGGGTGAAACCCGGGAAGGCCGAAGCGCTCTTGTAGGCGTTGCGCGAGATCGGACATGCGAGAGCATCGGCCGCGACGCACGCGCGTTGCGGCCGACGCCGTTATGCACGAGCGGGAGGCAGGCGGCGAGCCCAACGCCGCGCGTGCCTCTTCAGATCGCGGCCGACTCGCGGTAGGGGCCCTCGCCGCTGCCGAGCTCGGCCGGGGGCGTGGCGCGGAAGCGCGTGCGAAGGAGCGCGCCTAGGCCGACGCACGCCACGATCGCGAGCGCGATCGATCCGAGCACGGGAATCTGCGCCACGATGAACAAGCAGGTGACGCCGGAAAGGATCTGGAGCATCGGCCGCCCGCGAAGCCGCTCGACGGGAAGCGCCGCGCCGATCACCGTCGCTGCTGCGGCGAGGCCCACGTAGGTCGCGACCGGGACGAGCAGCGCGAGCGCGAGCGCGAGCGGAATCCCGATGACCGTGATCATCAGGGCCACCAAGACGATCGTCGCGCTCACGTACCCGAGCAGCCCTGCGCCCGCGCTGCGCCCAGGCTCCTTGATGATCGCCATGTGCATGGCCGACATCCGCTCGGGCACCACGCCGGTGAGCAGCAGCGCGAACAAGAACAGGAGCGCAGAGAATAAGAGCCCGCGGATCAACGCGCCCGGCTCGCCGCCGCTCTCGTGTCGAGACGGGTGCTCGTCCAAGGTGGGCTCGGGCGGCGGCTGCGCCGTGCTCAGGCCTCCCACCACGCGCGCGCCCGGCTTCATCTCGATGCGCCCGCCCGCGGCATCGACGCTGCCGTGCACGATGGCGGCCGGACCGAGCAGGATGTCGCCGCCGAACGCCGAGACGTCGCCGAGGACCTCGCCATCGATGCGCGCCGATCCGCCGAACACCGACACGTCGTCCACCGTCTCGCCGAGCCGAACGTACGCATCGCCGCCGAATGCGGACACATCGCGATCCTGGGCATGCGCGAGCCCGAGGGGAGCGAGAATCGCGAGAGCGAATACGAGGACGAGGATCGGCTTCTTGCGCATGGGAACGTCTCCTTCGTCCGTCCTTACGGGCCGCGGGGCGCGCGTATTTCGCCTGCTAAGGTCCGCCCATGTCGCGTCGCCCCACCATCAATCCCCTCACGCTCCTCGCCGGCGCCTTCGGTCGCGGCCTCCTCGTGCTCGTTCCGACGGTGGGCACGATCTACACGGTGTGGCTCGTGCTGCACTACATCGACTCGGCGCTGGGCGTGCCGATCCCGGGCCTCGGGCTGGTCATCACGCTCACGCTGATCGTGGTCACGGGCTTCGTGACGTCCAACGTGATCGGCCAAGCCGTCATCGGCACGTTCGAGCGTGGCCTCAAGCGGCTTCCGGTCGTCAGCCTGCTCTACACGTCGCTCAAGGATCTCCTCGGCGCGTTCGTCGGTGACAAGAAGAGCTTCGATCGGCCCGCGATGATCTCGCTCGACGACGAGGGCAAGACGAAGCTCTTCGGCTTCGTCACGTGCCAGCACTTCGACGATGCGCGCCTCTCCAAGCACGTCGCCGTGTACTTGCCCCAGGCCTACAACTTCGCCGGCAACGTCATCATCGTGCCGAAGGATCGCGTCGAGTACGTCGACGCGGAGCCAGCGCAGTTCTTGGCCTTCGTCGTCTCGGGCGGCGTGAGCGAGATGAGCGGCGCTCGAACGATGCTCGACCGCTCGCGCGAGAGCCTGGCGGGCACGAGCGGCAAGAGCTGACGCGCTGTTCGGAACCTTCAGGACGCGAAAGACCGACGGCGGTCCGCGACGGCCGCCGCATAGCCCTCACGGTAGCTCGGAAAGCGCAGGGTGAAGCCCGAGCGCAGAAGACGTGCGGCGCTCAGGCGCTTGCTCGTCGCGCCATCCCGCGATGGTGATGCGGCGGTCGCGAGCGTGACGTCGAGCGAGCGAGCGACCCAGGCGAAGACCTCGCCGAGCGGAACCGAGGCCTCGTCGGTCCCGATGTAGACGGGCTCGGGTGCTTCGAGCGTGAGCAGGTGATCGATCGCGGCTGCTGCGTCGTCGCGATGGATTCGGTTCGAGACGCGCGCGGGATCGCCGGGTGCGGGCTTGCCTTCCGCGATCGCGCGCACGATCCGATCGCGCCCGGGCCCGTAGATGCCCGAGAGACGCAGCACGACGCCGCGCGCGCCGAGACGCTGATGAAGAAGCGCCTCGGCCTCGAGGATGCGCGCGGCGCTGCCGACCGCGGCGACCGGTGAGCTCTCGTCGACGACGCTGCCGTCGTCTTGTGGGTAGACCGCCGTGCTCGAGACGAGCACGGCACGCGACACCGACGCACCCGCCCGATCGAGCGCATCGAGCACCGATGCGAGACCGAGCGGATAGGCGCGCTGGTAGGCCGCGTCCTCGCGCGCGTCGGGTGCGAGCGCGTACACGAGGCGCTGGATCGAGCGGGGGAGCGCGAGGGTCGGACTGGGGAGCGTCGCGACGATCGGCTCCACGCCGAGCGGAAGCGAGCGCGCTGATCGTGTGAGCCCGCTGACGGGCTCGCCGCGCGACACGAGCCGCTCGCCCAACGCGGCCCCGACGTACCCGCACCCCGCGATCAGCGTGGACATCGACGGAGCCGTACCCGGAATCAGGACGCGGCGCCGGTCTCGGTGGTCTTGGCCTTCGTCTTCTTCACGGACTTCGCGGCGACCGCCTTCTTCTTCGGTGCGGCCTTCGGCGCCTTGGGTGCGGCGACCTTCGCGACGGCGGCCTTGGGTGCAGCGGCCTTCGGCGCAGCGGCCTTCGGCGTCCTCGGCGTCTTCGGTGCCTTCGGTGCGGCGGCCGACTTCTGGCCCGGACGGCGGAAGCCCCGACGGCCACGCCGACCGACCTGGCCGCTCGCCTCGCGCTCGCGGCGCTCGGCAAGCAGCTCCTGCGCGCGCTCGGGCGTGATCGACTCGGGCGAGTCGCCCTTGCGAAGGGTCGCGTTGGTGTCGCCGTCGGTCACGTAGTTCCCGAAGCGACCTTCCTTCAGCACGATCTTCTTCTTGCTGACGGGATCGTCGCCGAGCTCCTTGAGCGGACCGGCTGCGGCGCCTGCCGCGCGACGACGACCACGCTCCTTCGGCTGAGCGAGCAGCGCGAGCGCTTCTTCGATCGTGAGCGAGAAGATCTGATCCTCGGTCGCGAGCGAGCGGCTGTCCTTGCCCTTGGTGATGTACGGACCGAAGCGCCCGTTCTGTGCGGTGATCACCTCGCCGTCCGCCGGGTCGTGGCCGACCGCACGCGGCAGCGCCAGGAGCCTGAGCGCGTCTTCGAGCGTCATCGTCGGGGCCGTCATCGTGCTGAGCAGCGATGCGGTCTTCGGCTTCTCGGCTTTCGCGTTGCCCGCTTCGCCCAGCTGCACGTACGCGCCGTAGCGTCCCACGCGCACGAGCACGGGCATGCCGTTGTTGGGATCGTGGCCGAGCTCGCGATCGCCGCTCGGCGCGTTCAGGAGCTCGGTCGCCTTGGCCACCGTCAGCTCGTCGGGCGCCATGTCCTCCGCGAGGCTCACGGTGTCTTCGCCGCGCTGCACGTAGGGGCCGTAGCGACCCACGCGCGCGACGATGTCGATCCCGTTGTCGTCCTTGCCGATGGGGATGGAGTTCACCGCGCGCGCGTCGATCTCGCCCAAGTTCGTGTTCACCAGCGCGCGCAGGCCGATGTCGAGCGGGCCGTCGTCTCCCACCGTCGCGCCCACCGCCGCCGAGCCGAAGTAGAAGCGGCGCAGCCAGGGCACGGACTCCGCGGTGCCGGTCGCGATCGCGTCGAGGTCGTCTTCCATCTTCGCGGTGAACGCGTAGTCCACCAAGCGCGGGAAGTGCTTCTCGAGGAGCGACACCACGGCGAACGCGGTGAACGAAGGCACCATCGCCGTGCCCTTGCGGATCACGTAGCCGCGATCCTGGATCGTGCCGATGGTGGACGCGTACGTCGACGGACGCCCGACGCCCAGCTCCTCGAGCCGACGCACGATGGACGCTTCCGTGTAGCGCGCAGGAGGCTGCGTCTCGTGTCGGTCGGCACGGAGCCCACGCGCATCGAGCGGATCCTTCTCGGCCAAGGGCGGAAGGTGCTTCTCGCGGTTCTCGAGCTCGGCGTCCGGATCGTCCGAGCCCTCGACGTAGGCGCGGAAGAATCCCGGGAACGTGATGGTGAGACCCGCCGTGGTGAGCTCGACCCTGCGCCCTTGCGCGGAGCTGCCCGCGATCCGCACGGAGACGGTCTCGCCTGCGGCGTCCTTCATCTGCGAGGCGACCGTGCGCTTCCAGACGAGCTCGTAGACTTTCGCCTGATCGGGCTCGAGCGCGGCGCCGAGATCGTCGGGCGTGTGCCAGGTGTCGCCCGCGGGGCGGATCGCTTCGTGGGCCTCCTGCGCGTTCTTCACCTTGTTCGCGTACGTGCGCGGCGCGGGCGGAACGTGCTCGCTGCCGTAGAGCGACTCGATGGTGCGACGCGCCGCCGCGAGCGCGGACTCGCTCAGCGTCGTGGAGTCGGTGCGCATGTACGTGATGTGGCCGCCCTCGTAGAGTCGCTGCGCGGCCTTCATGGTGCGCTGCGCCGAGAAGCGCAGCTTGCGGCTCGCCTCCTGCTGGAGCGTCGACGTCATGAAGGGCGGCGGCGGCGTGCGGCGATAGGGCTTGCGCTCGATCGAGCTGACCTCGAGCGTGCGGTTCTCGAGGCCCGTCGCGAGCGAGTGCGCGGCCGCCTCGTCGAGGACCAGTGCGTCGGGCTTGATCAGCTTGCCTGCGCCGTCGAAGTCCTTGCCGGTCGCGAGGCGCTTGCCGTCCACCGTGACGAGCGTCGCCGTGAGCTCGACGCCGTCCTTCGTCGCGACGGTCGCTTCGAGATCCCAGTACACGGCCGGGCGGAACTTCATGCGCTCGCGCTCGCGCTCGACGAGGATGCGCGTGGCGACGCTCTGCACGCGGCCGGCCGAGAGGCGCGGAAGCACCTTCTTCCAGAGCACGGGCGAGACCTCGTAGCCGTAGAGGCGATCGAGGATGCGCCGCGCTTCCTGCGCGTTCACGAGGCGTCGATCGATGTCGCGCGGGTTCGCGAGAGCTTCCTGGATCGCCTTCTTGGTGATCTCGTGGAACACCATCCGGCGCACCGGCACCTTGGGCTGCAGCACCTCCACGAGGTGCCACGCGATGCTCTCTCCCTCGCGGTCTTCGTCGGTTGCGAGGTAGAGCTGGTCGGCGTTCTTCAGGAGCGCTTTCAGGTGCGCGACGTGGTGCTTCTTCTCGCTGTCGACCACGTAGAGCGGCTTGAAGTCGTTGTCGACGTCCACGCCGAGCTTGGCCCAGGGCGTCTTCTTCAGCGCGAGCGGGATGTCGTCGGCGCTCTTGGGAAGATCGCGGATGTGCCCGATCGACGATTCGACGACGTAGCCTTCGCCGAGATAGCCGGCGATGGTGCGCGCCTTTGCGGGCGACTCGACGATGACCAGGGCCGTGCCGTTGCTCATGAGTGCTTGATCCAGTCCAGCTTGGACCGGGGGCATTCGCCCCCAGCGAAGCGGGGCGGCACCGTGGCACGGGTTCGGCCCTCCGTCGAGACCGGGAGGAGAGAAAGAGGTATGTCGCGCGCGGACGCAGGAGCGTTTCGCGCCGTGTACGATGGCCATGGTGAGCGAGGAACACGCCGAGACGCTGGCCGCCGCGCTCGAAGGTGCGGCGCAGACCGACGGGCCCTCGGGGGTGCTCGTCGCGGGTCGCTATCGCGTGCTCGAGCTCCTCGGCTCGGGCGGGATGGGCACCGTCTACAAGGTGCACGACACCGAGCTCGACGAGGTCGTGGCCCTCAAGACGCTACGCCGTGAGGTGATCGCCACGCCGGGCGCGCTCGAGCGCTTCAAGCGCGAGGTGAAGCTCGCGCGCAAGGTCACGCATCGCTCGATCGCGCGCATGTTCGACGTGGGCGAGACGGAGGGCGCGAACGGCGAGAAGTTCCTGACGATGGAGTACGTCGCGGGGCGCTCCCTCGGCCGTGTGCTTTCCGAGCGCGGGCCGCTCTCGCCGAGCGAGACCGTGGCGATCGGAACGGCGATCGCGGAAGGGCTCACCGCGGCGCACGCGGTCGGCGTCGTTCATCGCGATCTCAAGCCGGACAACATCCTGATCGAAGACGGCGGCCGCGTGGTGCTCACCGACTTCGGCGTCGCGCGCGCGATGGAAGCGACCGACGTTCGCGCCACCGGGGCAGGCGGCATCGTGGGAACGCCTGCGTACATGGCGCCCGAGCAAGTCGAGAGCACGACGATCGACGCTCGCACGGATGTCTACGCGCTCGGCGTCGTGCTCTTCGAGATGCTCAGTGGGGAGCTCCCTTTCGAAGGCGAGACTGCGCTCGCCATCGCCGCGGCGCGGCTCTTTCGTGCACCACGCGAGCTGCGAGCGCTGCGTCCGGACCTTCCCTCGATGCTGGTGGACGTCGTCCAGCGCGCGCTCTCGCGATCACCGTCGGCGCGCTTCGCATCGGCCCAGGCGATGGGCGCCGCGCTCGCCACGTCGGTCACGACGACCACGCTCGCACGACGAGCGAGCGTTCCACCGCCGGCTCACGTCGAAGAGCGGCGCATCGCCGTCGCGCCGCTGCGGCCGGGGTCTCCCGACGACGCCTGGATGGCCGAAGGGCTCGCGGAAGATCTCGGCGATGCGCTCTCCATGATCCATGGCGTTCGGGTGAAGGCTCGGGCAGGCGCGCCGGCGCCGGGCGAAGATCTCCGTGAGTATGGGCGCCGCAACGACGTCGAGGCCCTCGTCGAAGGCACGATTCGACGCGAGGGGGAGCGCTTTCGCGCGACCATCCGCCTCGTCTCCGCGCAAGATGGCTTTCAGGTCTGGGCGCACCGCTTCGAGGGGACCACCGGCGATCTCCTCCGCGTGTCCGACGAAGCGGCGCAGGCGATCGCGAAAGCGCTCTCGGGCGCGACCGTGTCGGCCCCCTCGCGCCCAGCGTCCTCGGCGGAGGCGGTCGAGCTGTATCTGCGCGCGCGCCAGAACAGCACCACGTTCCTCGGTCTACCGGTCGCGAGCGAGCAGCTCACGCGCGCCGCCGCGCTCGCGCCCCAGGATCCGACGATCCTCTCGGCGCTGGCGATCGTGACGGTGCTCGAGATCTTCCGGCCCGGCGCCTCGCCCGACTTGATCGCACGCGCGAACGGGCTCGCCGAGCGGGCGCTCGCGCTCGCGCCGCAGTCTCCCGAGCCACACCTCGCGCTCGCGCGTGTTCGCTTCGCCGAGGGAGACGACGCCGGTGCGATGCGAGCGGCGATGCGCGCCAAGCAGTTCGGTCCGAGCGTCGGGGACGTCGACGACTTCATCGGACGCATGCTCGCCGAGCGCGATCTGCTCCCGGAGGCCATCGCCCACCTCGAGCGCGCGCTCTGGATCGATCCGAGCCTGCACTTCTCCCGGATCGATCTGGCGCGGACGAACGGGCTGCTCGGAAACTGGCCACGCGCAGGCGAGATCCTCGCCGAGCTACGCGCGAGGAGCCCGCAACACTATGCGCTCATCGGGATGCGGCTCGCGCTCTGGAGCGGCAACCTCGAGTGGCTCGAGGACATCGTCGATCTGCACAATGCCGCCGTCCGGGCGTTCCATCGCATCACGTACGACTCGCTGCGGTCGGGCTCGCTGGACGAGGCCGCGTGGGCCGAGGTCGAGAAGGTGATCGAGGGCGTGCCCGCCGTCTCGCGACCGGCGCGCCTGTTCCGCCAGATGGACTGCGAGCTGCACTGCCGATTCGGATACCCCGAGGCGGCGCAGATCGCGCTCGAGCGTGCCGTCGCCGCGGGCCTCGCGGACCTCGCCTGGATCCGCCGGTGCCCAGTGATCGCGCCCTTGCGCCTCCGGCCTGGCTTCGATGCGCTGGTGCGGACGGTGGAAGAACGCGGTCAGGACGCCCGCCACGCCTACACCGCAGGCCCGACCCCGACTCTTTCGGGCTGATCGGGGCCGGACGGAACATCGGTCCCGGGCTGCGTGTCCTCCTCGCGTGGTCACGACCCCCGTGACAAGCCCGGGACCACGACTTATCGAGTCAGGCGCCATGAACCGAACGAGCCCGCTTCTTCTCGTCAGCTGGAGCATCACCACCTTCGCGCTCGCCATCGCTGGCGCGGCGATCTACGTGCACCTCGGCACGCCCCCGCGAGTCGCCGAGCCGGCGCCGATCGCCGAGGCCGATCGTGCGCGCGACCTCCCGAGCGGTCCGCCGCCGACACCGCCTGCGCCCTTGCCGCAGGCCGATCTCTCGCCCGATGCGTCGCTGCCCGACGTCGTCGCGCACGTGCTGCCGAGCGTCGTGAACATCTCGAGCTCGCACATGGCGCCATCGCGATCGCCCTACGGCGGCCCGCCGGAAGGGATGGGCGGGCAGAGCCTCGGCTCAGGCGTGGTGGTGAGCGAGGACGGCCTGGTGGTCACGAACAACCACGTCGTGGAGGACGGCACGAACATCCGCATCCACTTCGCCGACGGCCACGTGTACGCCGCGACGGTCGTCGGTACCGACGAGCTGACCGACGTCGCGCTCCTGCGCATCACACCGCCGGCGGGCGAGACGCTTCACCTCACGCCGCTCGCCTACGGCGACTCGAGCGCGCTGCGTCTCGGCGACACCGTGCTCGCGATCGGCAATCCGTTCGGGGTCGGGCAGACCGTGACGATGGGCATCGTGTCCGCGGTCGGTCGCGCCGACATGGGCATCGCCGAGTTCGAGGACTTCATCCAGACGGATGCGTCGATCAATCCCGGCAACTCCGGCGGTGCGCTGGTGTCGATGCGCGGTGAGCTCGTCGGCATCAACACGGCCATCTTGAGCGGCGGCGGCGGCGGCGGCGGTCGCGGCGGGAGCGTCGGCATCGGCTTCGCGATCCCCACCGCGATGGTGCAGCCGATCGTCCAGTCACTCCTCGCGCACGGGCGGGTCACGCGCGGCTGGCTCGGCGTCACGATCCAGGATCTCGATCCCGATCTCGGCCGCGCGATGCATGCGACCGCGACGCAGGGCGTGCTCGTCACCGACGTCGAGCCCGGCTCGCCCGGAGACGATGGTGGTCTCGTTCGCGGCGACATCATCGAGCGCCTCGACACCGAGCATCTCACCTCGAGCGCGCAGCTGCGGAACCTCGTCGCCACGCGCGGCTCGGGAGCGCACGTCCAGCTCACGCTCGAGCGCGGAGGCGAGACGCGCACGGTGCCGGTCGTTCTGGAGGCGCGGCCGGGACGTCCGCAAACGGGCGTGCGCGGGCCGGGTCCGGATCCGCGTGGGCCTCCACGGAGCGCGCCGCCGATCGATCCCTTCGCGGTCCCGCCGAGCTTCGGTGTCCCCGGTGCGCCGCTCTTTCCGCCGGGGTGGGGTGGTCCGAACGCGCCGCCGGGCTGGGGCGGTGGTCCGAGCGCGCCGCCCACGATGCCGATGGATCCGCGAACCGATCCGCGTCTCGCCGCGCCGCCGCCCACCGTGGCCTCGACGACCAACGTCGGCGGCCTCGCGCTCGCCGATCTCGATGCGACCACGCGCTCGCTCTTTCGGATCCCGTCGGGGATCACGCGCGGTGCGTTGGTCACGCAGATCACGCGCGGGACCAGCGGCGATGCGGCCGGAATCGATCCGGGCGACGTGATCATCGAGACCAACGGCACGGCCATCGCGAACGCGGCGGACTTCCAGCGAGCCTATGCGGCCGCCGGTGGCTCCGCCGTCGTGCTGCTCCGTCGTGGCCTCGGCAGCACGTACGTTCTGATGCGCTGAATAGGACGAGGTCCGACCCCTTCAGAACCTCGAGCCTCAGCTCGGGTTCCACGGACGCGGCGCATACGTCGTCGTGACCATGCGGTGACCGCTCTCGTCGACGCCGTCGTAGATCAGCTGTAGTCGCACGTCGCCATCATGATTCACGAGGCGGCCCTTGTACTTGGAGGCGTCGGTGCCGAAGCCCTGCACACGCGTCTCGCCCTGGAACACGGTCGCGCGTGCGAGATAGACGATGGTGTCGTCGTGATGCGGACGGTTGACGGTCATCGACGCCGTGAGGTGCGCGAGCCCGCGCTCGTCGAGCTCCGTCTCGAAGGCCTTGGCCGTGTCGAGCATTCCCTGCACGGCGACGATGGACGAGCAGACCGCTGGGTTCAGCACGATGCCCTCGTCGCTCGTCACCTTCGATTTGCTCAGGATCTCGAAGTTGGGCTCGCCGAGGTTGCGGCGAATTCGCCGGTGGACCCCGTTGTCCGCGTTGAACGCAGTGATGGTTCCCACGGCCGCGCCACAGGCCGCGCGCGGCTCGCGCCACTTCGACTCCTGCGTCTTGCCGATCACCAGCGAGCCTCCGGTCTCGAGCCTTCCGACATGCGTCTTCAGATCGACGTTCACCAGCAAGTACGAGCACGCGTTGCCCATGTAGAGCCGACGGCGGATCGGCTCGTCGAGCATGTGCGCGGCGGTGACGTGCGCGAGCGTGCTCCCGTCGTCGGTGCCGCCGCCCGTGGGTGAGAACGCCTCCAGCTTGTGCTCACCGATCTCCGACATCGTCGCGAAGCGAGAGGCGACGACCTGCTCGTACGATGTGGTCGCTTCGCCCTGATGGATGCGGTCGCCGCAGTTGGTGTGCGCCAGCGTCGTCATCACGCTCGGGAGGGAGAGGTCGGCACCGCACGCGACGACGTCCCCTTTTCCTTCGGCGAGCTGCAGCTCGTCGCGGAGCAGCTGGAGCCCGTTCACGAGCACGTAGCGGTCGCTGACGATCTCGTTGAGATAGACCCTGTAGGCGTTGTGCTCGACGCCGAACTCGGCATCGAGTGTCCAGAACTGGTCGAGGCGCTCGCGAGCGAGCTTCGGATCGAACCGCATGAATGCACGTCTCCCGCGGCGAGGAATCCCCGCCGTTGATGGCCCGCCCCATGCGTACCACGAGGCGCGGGTCAGGGGCGCAGCAGCGAGCGCAAGAACGACGCGACCATGTCGTACGATTCGAGCTGGCTCGGATCGATCCGCCGATCGCGCGCCATCCGCGTCATCACCGCCGCGCGCCGATCGCGGGCCGCGTTGCGCATGAGGCCGCCCGCGTCGACGAACTCGAGCGCGCGCGCGAGCTCGTCGCGATCGAACCAGACGCCGTGATCCCTGCAATAGTCGATGATCACGCCCGAGTGGTCGGCGAACCCTCGACGCGTCATGTGCACGCCGCACTTCGGGCACGCGAGGTACTTCGTGTTCTCGGGCTCGGTCGGCGCGGCGGCGAGAGGGCGAAGGCGCAGGCCGGCGGTCTCTTCGGTGCGGCGCGTGATGTGCTCGAGCACCGCGTGCTCCACGAAGAGCCCGGTGCAGCGCATGCACTCGCCGACGCGATGCATGCCGACCATCACCACGACGAGCTCCGTATCGCTGCAGCGCGGGCACCTGGCGCCGAACGGCCCTTCCAAGCCTTCGAGGCCGAGCAGGCCCGCACAGTGGCTGCAGTGCTTGCTCCCGGTTCGCTCGAGCCCGAAGCAGACCGGACAGCGCACCGTCGCGAGCTCGGCCTGGCAGTGGCGACACGTACGCGCTTGAAACAGGGCGGGAGCGCCGCAGCTCGGGCAGATCAGGGTCTCGGCCTCCGCGCTCGGCTCCTTCGTCTCGAGCCCGTCGAAGGGATCGTCATCGAGGTTGCGCGTCGACATGCACGCACGATAGCGGCCCGTGCTTGACGCGTCGACCGCGCTACCGGAGCATCGAGGACATGTCTTGGCGCGTCGTGCTCGGGGTCTTCTGCATGGCGATCGGATGCATGGCGATCGGATGCGTGGCGACCGGATGCACGGCGATTCGGCCGCTCGACCCGCTCGATGGCGCGTCGCGGCGGGATGTGGGCGCAGCCGGGGATGGATCCATCGACGCTGCCCCCGCGTCGGACGGCTCGACGTCGGACGCGTTCGCGGATGACACCGGACTGCTGGTCGACGCCGCCAGAGACGACGCGAACACCGGGAGCGCGGACAGCGGCATCGCCCCGGACGCCTTCGACGCCAACTGCGGCCTCGAGATGTGCGGCGGCGGTGACGAGGACTGCGATGGGATGATCGACGAAGCCGGTGCCGTCGGCTCGCGCGCCTTCTACCAGGACGTCGATCTCGACGGCTACGGCGCCGACGCGACGCTGGTGATGGTGTGCACGGCGCCGCCCACCGGACGCTGGGTGACGCGCGGCGGGGACTGCGACGACACGAACCGGCAGGTGAACCCAGGGCGCGCAGAAATGTGCAACGGCATCGACGACGACTGCAACGGCTTGATCGATGACGGAATCGGTTCGTGCCTACCCTTCTCCTGCACGACGCTGTCGTATGCGGGCCACACGTATCTCTTCTGCGGCGACAACCGATCGCAGGCGGAGGCCGCGAACAGCTGCACGGCGATGGGCTATCACCTCGTGAACATCGGCGACATGGCCGAGAACGACTTCGTCCAGATGAACGCGATGGCGCTCGGCCTCGGCACGGGCGGGCTGAACCAGGGTGTCTGGATCGGGCTCGTCCAGAGCGGCGGAGGCGGCTACACGTGGACCGACGGGACGGTCGCGACCTACCTCCACTGGGACAGCGCCACGCTCGAGCCGAACCACACCGGGACCTGCGTGCGCATGCGCTCGACGAGCGGCTACTGGGCCGACTTCACTTGCGTGAACGGCTACCCGTACATCTGCGAGAGCCCCTGATCGCCGCGCGTCACCAACGCGCCACACGCCATCAGAAGCGCATCGTGCACGAGAGCGAGAGGATGCCCGGGGCGCACGCCGCGTCGTAGGGTGCCGCCGTCGAGCGCGCGCTCGAGCCGAGCAGATCGATGACGATCAACGCTGCGCCGCCGGCCAGGAGAAGCCCCGAGACGACGTACGTCGCGATGCCGGCAGTCTCGGCGTCGACCGCCGTTCCGTAGTGGGCGCGGCATGCGGGGTCCGAGTCCACGCACGTCACGCGCGCCTGCGCGTTGTCCTCGCGCAGCACCATCAAGCCGCTCGCGACGCCGATCCCGAGCACGCCCGCGCCAGCGAGCGCGATCCCCACGGGCATCATCCACGCGTTCGCCTCCGGAAGAGGTGGCGGCGGCTCGCGCTCGGTCGGCAGCGTCGGCGGCTCGGCCGCGATCGCGACCACGCTCGGAACCGGCTCGAGCGCGACGTCGAGCGAGACGGGCGTGTCGCTCGCGACGGTCACGTCGTACGTGCCGCTCCGGTAGCCCGCGGCGCGCACCTCGACGTGCGCCGTTCCTGCTTGAACGCGGATCGTTCCTGCGAGCGGAAGTGTCCCGCGTGAGGCGCCATCGACGAAGACCTCGGCGCCCTCGACGCCGCCGGTCACCGTGAGATCGGTCAGCTGCGTGCGTATCTCGGCGAGCGCCTGCTCGAGCAGCGCGCGATTGCGGCGCACGAAGCGATCGCTCGCGCTCTCCAGCGCCTGCGTCAGATGCGCCTCGGCGTCGACCAGACGACCGAGCGCGTGCTCGGCGAGCGCGATCTGCGCCATCGCGTGGCCCGAGGGCGTCGTGTCGTAGGCGCGGTGAAAGATCGCGAGCGCTTCGTCGTCGCGTCCGTCCTCGCGCAGCGCGACGCCGTGCTCGATCAACTGGTCTGCCGTGGGCTCCTGCGCGCGCGCCGTCGAGGTGACGACGATCGCGAGCGTGCACGCGAGCGCGAAGCGGATCATGCGGGCGATGATAGCTCTGCTCGGAGCGATCAATGCAGGATCAACGCGCCGCCCGTCCCGCGCTGCGGTGTGCGGGGTCGGGTCGTCGGCGTGGTCGAGGTCGAGGTCGTGGTCGAGGTCGAGGTCGGCGGTCGCGCTGCGCGGGCGACGTGTGGGGGCCGCTCGACGGCGGCGACACCCGCGTCGTCGCTCACCGTCGACGGCGGCGGCGCGACCACCGGCACCGCGTCAGCCCGGGCAGCGGGCACCTCGGCGATCAGCGTCGCGGTCGGTGCGGCGATCGTCGTGGGCGGCGCGGGCGCCGCGGGAATCGTCGTCGGCGCTGGGGTCGGCGAAGGATTCGTCGCAGGGGCGAGCGGCCTCGCGGTGGGCTCGCTCGCGCCCAAGAGGCTGTAGCCCACGCCCGTGATCGCGAGCGTCACGGCCACGAACGCACCGATCACCCAGGGCATGCGCGATGGGGCCGACGTCGGCTCCGGCGACGCGACCGGCGCAGCCGCCCAGGCGAACGGTGTCGCCGGGAGCATGGCCGCGCTCGCGTCGGGTGGACCCGGCTGCGTGGCTTGCTCGAGATCGCGATCTCCGAGCTGCATCGTCGGCGACTCGGGCATCGCGATCGACGGCGTGATGGGTGCCGGCAGCGGCGCGCGCGAGATCGGTGTCGCGACGCGATCGAGCGCTGCGCGGTTCGACTCCGAGGGACCCTCGAGCGCCGTCTCGAGCGCGGCCACCATCTCGCCCATGTCGAAGAAGCGCTGTTCCTGCTCGAACACGAGCGCACGGTCGATCACGGCGGCCACGCTCGGACGCAGCGTCGGTGCGACGCTGAGGACCGACATCGCGCGCTCGGTGATCACGCGCGCGAGCACCGCGGCGCTCGTCTCGCCCTCGAACGGAACGCGACCGGTCAGCGCGGCGTGCAGCACCACGCCCATCGACCACACGTCCGCCCGCGGACCCACGTGGCGCTCGCCGCGCACCTGCTCGGGGGACATGTACGCGGGCGTCCCGACCATGAGCCCGGTGCGCGTCGATCCCGAGTCGCTGGTGACGACCTTGGCGATCCCGAAGTCGAGGAGCTTGGGCACGATGGGCCCGCCCTCGCTCGTCGCGAGGAAGATGTTGTCGGGCTTGAGATCGCGATGAACGACCTTCTTCGCGTGCGCGCTGGCGACGGCGCGCATCACTGGGAGCAAGAGCGAGCTCACCTCGCGCAGGGTCAGCGTGCCGCGCTTCATGCGCGCCTTGAGCGTCTCGCCGTGGAGGCGCTCGAGCGCGAGGTAGACGGTGCCGTCCGTGTCCTCGCCCATGTCGAGCACGTCGACCACGTTCGGGTGCTTGAGCTGGGCGGCCGAGCGCGCCTCTTGGAGGAAGCGCCGCACGATCTCGGGATCGCGTGCGTGCTCGTAGTTCAGGATCTTGATGGCGACCTCGCGCTCGGTCCACGCGTGGATGCCGCCGAAGACGGTGGCCATCCCGCCCGTCGCGATGATGCTCTCGAGGCGGTACTTCCCCGCCATCGTCGAGCCGACACGTTCTTCGGGCGTGAGGATCGGCATGACCCTCGCGAAGGGTATCCGCCTCGCGGGCCGCTTGCCAAACGCCGGGGGATTTTGTCCCGCTGTGCCCGCTCGCCCGGCCGTGGTTCGCGGATCGGATGCGCGGCTTGCGCGACCGAGGGCCCGTTGCGACTGCCTACGCTCGTCTCTGACGACCAATCAATCTGCGCGCCATCTGCGGCCACGCGGCGGAGGTTCGCGAGCCCCGTGGTATCCTCCGCTTGATCGGAGGGGCGATGAGGAGGGAGGAGCGTCGTGTGATCGCGCTCGCCATCGCGACGCTCGTCTGCGGCTGCTCGGAAGCGCACATGGCTGACCTCGACGCGTGCTCCGCCAGCGGGTGCAGCGCCATGGACGCGGACTCGGCCCGACCGTTCGTGGACTCGAACCAGGCGGACGCGCCGCCTCCACCCGACACCACGGCAGCACCAGGCGTCGATGGTGGGTGGGTCCCGCCGAGCGGGTGCGCTCCGCTGATCGACACGCGCCCGATCGGCCCGCCCGGGCCTGGCCTCTGCACCGCGTGGGGCCGCGTCGGGTCACGCTGCCTCGCGAATGCCTGTTTCAGCGGCGAGACCTGCCTCGATCTGCCGTTGAGCAGCGTGCAAGCTGCGTTTGGGCTCCAGCAGGGCAACGCCGACGATCCGGCGCGCCCCGGCTACGCGCAGATCCAGGTGCCGCAGGCCATGTGCGACTGGGCTCCGCTCAACGCGTTCGCGGGGACGCTATGCGCCGTAGAGTGCGACACGTCGGCGATCGGCGATACGTGTGGCGCGTGCCAGGCGTGCAGCGACCTCGTCACGCAGATGCCCCTCATCGCCATGTACGGAGGTGTCGCAGCGTTCTTTGGAGCACGGGCCCGGTTTCCCGGTCACGAGGGCCTCTGCCGCCTCGAGTGCACATGGTCTCCGACTGAGCGCGGCGCAGCGTGCGACGACGTGTCCACGTGCGACGCGTTCGCCTCGGTCTGCCTCGAGGAGTGCAGGTCGGACAACGAGTGCAACACCACGGTTGGCACGACCTACGAAGGCGAGCGCGTGACGCTGCTCAGCGCCGATCACCCTGCACACTGCAACGGCGCGACAGGCCGCTGCGAGTGGACCGGTACTCCCGGAGCCGTGGTCGGCGCGACGTGCACGAGCAACGACCAGTGCGCGCCGGGCACGGGAGTCTGTCTCCCGGGCGGGCGCTGTGCAGAGCTCCTCTGCCCGGACCCCGGCACGGCGACGAGCACTTGTGGAGTCGGCGGCCGTGGTGTGTGCCTGCCGGTCAACGGCACTGTGCACGCGAGCACGCTCTGTCTCCTCGGCTGCAACACGTCGGCGGACTGCGGCCCACGGAACGCATGTCAGCTCTTCGGTGGCGGCATCGTCATCGGCACGCACGGCGGCTACTGCATCGGCGTTTGCGACAGCGACGATCAGTGCATCGCGGCCGAGACGTGCACGGACGTCGTCACAACCGATGCGACGGGCGTGACCATCTCGAGCCCGGGACGTTGCGTCCCGCGATGCGCACATGCTGGCGCGGTCGGGACGGGCGCGGCGGGCGACTGCGCGACGGCCGAGTGGTGCGCACCCGATCACGCAGGCGCGGGGTACGGCTGGTGCCAGACGCTGGGCGGCTTCTGCGGCGCGTCCAACACGCCGAGCCTCACGCCACCGATGGCTACGGCCTGCGCGCCGTCCGAGATCTGCGACGAGACGCTGGCGACACCGCACGCGCCGCCGTCCCTCGCGAGCCCGGCCGCTGCGCTGGTGCGCGAGCTCGCGGGCGACGGACACTGCGTTCGCCCGTGCGTCTCGGCCGCGGATTGCGCGGGCTACCCCGCGGGCGCCGTGTGCGTCTCGAGCGGCGCGCTCACCGGGCTCTGCCGCGTGCCATGCAGCACGCCGACGAGTTCGTGTCCGCCCGATCAGGTCTGCGACGCCGCGCTCGCATATTGCGTCGAGCTCCCGCCACCGACCTGATGCGTCCGCGGGTCGTTTCTCGGCTGCCGCCTGGACGAAGAACGGCGTCTACGTCGTTTCCACGCTGCGCGGTGAGCCGGAGACGGTGCCCGCGCCGTTTTTCGCGTGCGCCGCAGAGAAAGATCGAGGCACGCACGGTTCGTCGGTCGCGGCGTAGGCGAGAGCCCGCGCATGCGTCGTTTGCGCGCTGACCGGGACGCAGAACACCGTGCACGCACGGTTCGCGCTCCGCCTGACAGCCGATCGTCCGTGCACGCGTCGTCGCCGACCCAGACGCCCCACGCGACGTGGGTAGCTCGAACGCCGCCCCGAGAAGCCGACGTGCCGCGGCCTCCGCATACCTCTATCTATGCGCGTCTCGCGCACGCCTTCGCGCGCTCCGAGTTTTCGTCGCGCCCGACGCAACGCGCGAAACGACGTCGCGATAAGGCCCACACGAGGGCAAGAAGCACGTTGCTTCGAGGCCACTGGGCTCTGACATGAGCTCCCCGCGTCAGCCGCAGAAGCCGATCTCGGAGACGTGCGGGTGGCCGTCGATCATCTCGCAGCGCGAGATGCTGGAGGGCGGCATGCAGCTGCAGGCGTTGCAGCCGCTGACCTGCGGCGCGCAGAAGTACTCGATGCCATCGGCCGGGCCGCAGCGCGACGTGCACGTCTGATCCGCGCGGCAGTGACCTGCGCCGCATACGTACTCGCTGCAGAGCGCGCAGTCGGCTTCCGGGCCGCGCACCCACACTCCATCGAAGCACGTGACCGAGTCGCTGCAGCACGGGTCGCCGCAGCGCGCGCCCTCGGTCGTGGGGCACGCCGTGCCGAGCAAGATCGCCGTGTCCGCGGGGCACTCCCTCGCCACGGCCGCACACTCGATCGCCGGGCAAGTCGCCGCGGTCCAGTGTCCGCTCACGCACTGCATCGCGGGCCAGCCCGTTCCGCCCGGCGTCGGGCAGCACTCGCCGCAGCTCGCGCCCTCCATGTTGCAGCGATCACCTGCGCTCGGCTGGCGTCCACACCAGCACACGGGATCGGGCTCCGCCACCGCGCAGTTCCAGTGGCCGCTCTCGCATCGACACGACATCGCCGAGCCGCACACGTCGGTCCCGCCGCTCGAGCACATCGCGCCATCGGGCGAGCACGCCGAGTGCGGGTCGGTGGGATTCCACGGGTTGATGTCCGGCGGGCACATCGTGTTGGGGCACGACCAGCTCGTCCCGACGCAGACGCAGCCCGGTCCGGGGGGGGCGCCACGGCACGTCGGCGGACACGTCGAGAGGTCGCGTGTGCCCGGGGGACAAGCCCAAGCGCCGCCCGTGCAGATCGGCCCGACACCGGCGTCGCTCCCGCAGGCGCTCACGCAGATGAGAAAGGGCGCGGTGCCGCACGCGCCTCCGTCACCGACTGGCCCCGCGTCGCCCTCGCGACCGTGTGAGTCGGCGCAGCCCGCGAGCACGAGAGGAAAGAGGAGGACGAGAAAAGAGGACGAGCGCATGAGACCGCCAAAGCAGCATGCGTGCCGCGCGATCTCCGAGAAAAACGCCCCGTTCGATGGGCCAGCGTGTGCCGACGCGGCAGGGGTGGGGCCCCGTGTCCGATTCAGTCGGCACGGGGCGGGGCGGGCATCCGCCCCGAGAAACTCAGCCGAGCGCGTAGCGCTTGAGGCGCTCGTTCAGCGTGGTGCGGCTGATGTCGAGCTCACGCGCGAGCTGCGTGCGATTTCCGTTCGTGCGCACGAGCCCGCGCTCGAGGATGCCGCGCTCGAGCGACTCCACGGCCGACGCGAGGGTGCCGACGTGATCGGGCGTGGGAGCTGCGGCGGGTGCGGCCGCGATGTTCGCGGCATCGGGATCCGTCGAGGACCATCCGCGCGAGGTGAAGCCGCCCGCGTCGCGTACGTCGGGCGAGAGATGCTCCGGCCGCACCGTGTCTTCGTCGGCGGCGACCACGCCCCAGCGCGCGACCTCGGCGGAGAGCTGCCGCACGTTGCCTGGCCACGCGTAGCGCTCGAGGCAGCGCATCGCGTCCTCTGCGATCGTGAGCGGCACGCGCTCGGTCTTCGCTTGGAAGTGCGCGAGCAAGCGAGGCAGGTCGCCCGCGCGCTCGCGGAGGGGCGGCAGGCGCATCGCCAGCACGTGCAGCCGATAGAAGAGGTCTTCTCGAAACGCGCCGTCCCTCACGCGCGCGGCGAGATCGTGGTGCGTCGCGGCGATCACGCGAACGTCCGCTTGCCGCGGGCTCGTCGCGCCGACGGGAAGGTACGCGCCGTCGCTGAGCACGCGCAGGAGCTTCACCTGCATCGAGGGCGACATCTCGGCGACCTCGTCCAGGAACAAGGTGCCACCGCTCGCCGCGCCGAAGAGGCCATCGTTCGCGCGCAGCGCGCCCGAGAACGCACCGCGCACGTGCCCGAACAACGAGGACTCGAGCAGCTCGTCCGACATCGCCGCGCAGCTCTGCGCGACGAAGGGACCCTTTCGTCGCGGGCCGCTCTCGTGGATCGCGCGCGCGACGAGCTCCTTGCCCGTGCCGCTCTCGCCC
>JAYVCF010000130.1:0-9343 GCA_043750095.1 Deltaproteobacteria bacterium | reverse complement strand
CGCACGCGCTGCACCTCCTTCCTCGCCGCCTCCATCTGCCGCAGGAGCTTGCGCTCCGGCGGCATGAGGTCGGTCGGCGCCGTCCGCGAGAGGCGCGTGATCACCAGCTGGGCCGAGACGGCGTTGAAGCGCGTCTCGGTGATGTAGGGAACCGGATCGAACGTCGAGTTTTCCATCGCAATACTCACCTTCCGGCCTCGTGGGCCTGAGCGGTTTCTGGCCGCCTGCCTCCCGTATCGGCCCGATGTTTCCGTGGTTGCGTCTGTGGGAGACGATTTCGTCGTTTTCGTCGACCGCCCACGATTTTGGAGGTCGGCGAGGTTCCGAAACGTCGGCAGCTGACGATTTTCCAGGTCGGCGAGGTTCCAGAACGTCAGCCGCTGACGACTTTCCAGGTCGGCGAGGTTCCAGAATGTCGGCGGCCGACGATTCTTCAGGTCGCGAGTGTTCTCGAACGTCGTCGGTTGCAGATCTTGCAGGCCCAGACGTCGCCCGGACGAGCGCTGGGATCGCGGCGGCGTAGGGGCGAGCTCACCAGGAGACGGAGTACACGAGGCTGGGAAACGGAGCGCGCGCGTAGCGTTGCTCGATCGCGGACCGTGCGTCGGCATTTCCATCGACGTACCGCGCGACGAGCGCGTTCGACGCCTCCACGTCGCCGGCCGCCACGATGTGAACGGTCTGTCGCATGAGCTCGACGGACGCGGCAGCGAAGCGGTCGACGTCAATCGAAAACGCGCCGCGGTGTTCGTCGTCTGCCGACGTCGCGCCATCGGCCCAAGTCAGCCCACCGGCCTCGAGCAAAGCGCCCAAGCGAATCGCCGCGACTTGAGACCGCCGCCTCGGCCCGCCGCCACGCGTGCGCATTCCGTAGGCGATCGCGCGCAGGTCCGAGACTACCGCAGCGCAGTACATGCTTTCGGCCTCCTCCGGGGCGACCAGCCCACGCTCGCGAAGCCAGCCAACTAAGAAGAGCCCGCCGACCTGCGCCGTCAGCTCGCCGAGAAAGGACGCGAACTCTGGTGCGAACCGACCCAGGGCCGCCGTTCGACCCAACGAGCGAAGCTCGTGGTTGGCGTCTGCAGCGGGCGGCGGAGAAGGTCGTGGAACTCGCAGGTGATCGACCGGCGGGCCCAAATTGTGTGCAAGCTCGTGGAAGACGGAGTTCATCGTCTCTGACCGCTGGCTCGCGCCGCACAGCGCCATCGATCGGGAGTCCATCAGGGAGCGCGCGAGGCGCTGGTCGTGCGTCTGCGCGTCTGTGAGCGTGTTGTTCAGCACCACCGTCCGTCCGCCGCCTGAAGTCCCGCCAGCCATGCGGTACGGACGCCGCGCATCACCGGCGTTGAATACGACGTGCACGAGGTCCGGAGCCGCGAAGGAGACGGCGCGGGGGGCATACTCGCCGGGCGCAAGCTCGGAGATCGCGCGCTCCATGTCCGCGAGAACGGGTGATAGCTGTTCTTGCAGCGCGAGCGACTGCGGATCGATCCGTCCGAAGGTCATCCCGTACGCAGCTTTGGAAGCACACGGCTCCCAACGCGTCATCTCGGCAGTGATGCTCACGTACCATCGCGAGTTGCCCGCGCTCATACGCGACCATGCCGCGTTCGCGTTGCGCCAGTCGTCCGTCTGGAGGGCGTCGGCGACGATCTGTAGATATTCTTGGAGCGATGCATCCGCGGCATTCGTGAGCGTCGCGGCGGCTGCGCGTAGATCGGCGACCGTCGGTTGGAGAAGCTCCGCGTACGCCTGCGAATCAGCGACGGCGTGGAGAACACCGCCGTCGTCGCGCAGCACCGTGAAAGCCCCGAGCAAGGTCGCAGCGTCCGGTCGCGCCCGTAACGCGCCGCAGAACGCACCGCGCTGGTCCTGCATGTCCGCCGGATACGCGTCGAAGAACTGCCGCGCGGAAGGCGCAACGTCAGCGCATGACAGATGCCCGGAGCTGTCCGACAGCCAACAGAACACACCCCAATTGAGGCGAAAGCGACTGGCAAGCGCGGAGTCGTGCAGATCGACCTGGGGTTGGATCGCGTCCACGCCCAGCTGTCGCGCGTAGATGCGATCGATCCGGGCGGCGACCGCGATCATGCGTCGGACGAAGTCGCGATCGGCTTCGGACGCGTCGCCGAGGTCCGTCTCGACGAGCGCGAGTTCGGTCTGGTCGAGTTCGGCAACGACCGCCGCGCGGGTCTCATCACCGAACGCGAGTGCGCCGTGCTCGGTTCGAATCTGCGCCAGCGCGGTTTCGAAGGCCGGCGTGAACGCGCCCTCCTGAGTCCATTCCGTGCCGGAGGTCGGGTAGAACAGCAGGCCTCGAATTTCGGCTGGATCGGGGGCGCCGTCGCCGTCGGCGTCCGCGGCCCAGAACACAGGAAGGTTCAGCCGCAACGCTAGCTGGTTGAAGCGAGTCGCGTCGAGGGGCCCCACCGCGCGAGGGGGCGGCTGTGAATGCGGCGCCGGCCCACACGCTCCCGCCAGCGCGAGCAGGATGACCGCGAACGCGCCGAGTACGGCGACGCGAACTTCGGGCTGCACGCTGCGGCCACTCGCACGAAGCGGACTCATCGTTACACGGAGTAGAGGCATGTGGCTTCGAGAATTTCGTACCACGTGCGGCGCAGGGTCGGGAGCGGCCTCTCTTCAAGCCGCAGCTTCGATGCAAGTCGCGGGGAGGTTACTAGGTACCAACTCGCCGGATTGGCATCCCACCGGGACCGATCACGAGCGGACCGTGCCCCAACGCGAGCGACGAGCGAGAAGCCGTCCCCCGAAGCGGGGCGTCGTTGAGGCTCACTCCTAGCCGGGGCCCGGCCCGCCCCCCAGTCGGAGTCGCCGCAGCGGTACCCCCGAACTCGGAATCGCCCGTGGAGCTGCCTCGCGTCTTCGGAGGAGTGTAGGCAGGATAGTAGAATGGGTTGTAGCCGGAGCCGCCAGCTGAGTCGGGATCGTACGCTTGCTTGCTCGGCTTGTCAGGCTTTTCCGGGGGATTACGTTCGGGTTGCTGGGGTGCGCCCTCTGGATCAGGTCGCTCGACGGGCTCGTGGTACGGCTCGGCATGAGGGTCCGCCGGTGGCGGGGGGCCCATGTTGTTCGCGCCGGTATGCTCGTTGGGATTCCCACGCGTGTTCTGGTTGTATGCGAGCAGGTCGATCAGGTTCACGCCGAGGTCCCCGCCTCCACCCGTCCCCTTCCCGGTCAGCAGGTCCCAGAGCCCTGCCGTAGGATGCGAGCCGCCAGCGTGCAGGCCGAGCCCAGTCCAAGCGCCGCCGTAATAGCCGCTCGGCCCCGCGACGCCGTTGCCATCGACCGTCGCGCCGTTGGATCCGGACATCTGCCCCCCGAGCCCGCCCTGCGTGTCCACGAACCCCTTGCCGTTCTGCACGATGTCGATCCCCGCGCTCGCGAGCACGTTCGCGATCGCCGCGCTCGCCGCGCCTTGTGCCCCGGCCATCTGACCGAAGTGCGCGATCCGCGCAGCTGCGACCTGCGCCGCTGCCGGTGTGAGGCGCGGCCGCGGGCCGCCCTTCGCGTGGATCGTGGCTTTCGGCTTTCGGAAGATCGGCATGGGCTCTCCTTCGTTCGGGGGTCGTTCATCGGTCGCGGCGAGGGTGGAACGCGCTGGGCTCCGGGGGGCGTAGGTCACGCTGATGAGGCGGGCGGCGTGGGCACGTCGGAGCCAGCGGCGTACGCGCCGCTCTCGGCGATGAGCGGAGTCGGCGCGGCGCTCGCGCCTGTGGCACGGGCCGCGCTGCTGCGCGCTTCGCCTCGATTCGCAGGCGCCTCCACGGGGCACGCGGATCGAGGCGCATCGGCTCGTCGTTCGTGAGCGCCGAGAAGTCGTAGTCCGTCCGCGGCAGCACCCGCACGACGCAGCCGCTCACGTCCGCACCGCGACGAATAAGCTGCCCGCCTGCGCGACGCGCGCGAGCTGCTCGCTCGCGACGAGTGCATCGACGACCAGCATCACGCCCGGGTAGTTCGGCTCGTAGTCGTGAAACGCGACCAGCGAGCCGCGCTCGAGCCACTTCTCGAAGTGCGCGTAGTCGCGCGCCACGCTGTCGCGGTCGTGCATGCCGTCGATGAAGAGCATGCCGATAGGCTCGCGCCATTCGACGTCGTGCGAGGCCTGCACGATCGCGACGACGTTCGGGAGCGCCTCGATGTTGATCTTGAAGTCGAAGAGCGAGGGCAGCTTGTAGCCGAGGTTGATGTTGCCCTCGTGCGGATCGATCGCGAACACCTTGGCCGTCGCGCTCGCACGCGCGGCAGCGAGCACCGAGGTGCTGCGGCCCTTGAAGCTGCCGACCTCTACGACGGGTCGATCGTGCAACACCTTCTGCGCGCTCTCGTAGAGAAGGCGTCCCTCGTCCCGCGAGAACCAGCCCTCGATCGACTCCATGCGATCGAGCGCTGCCCTCAGCTCGGGCGTCTCGCCCGGGGTGGCGCCGTACGCGCGGTCTGTCTCCCACGTGCCCCAGGCCGAGTCGTTCGAGAAGTTGCTCTTCCCCGCGTGCTGAACGCGCACCGCCCGCGTCGCGAACAGCGAGGCGCCCACCGCGCGCGCGTCCATCGAGAAGTTCCAGTCTTCCGGCGAGAACACGGCGACACGCTTGCCGTGGTGCTCGATGATCGCGTCGTCGAAGTGAAAGTGGATCTTCTCGACCCAGGGCTTGGTGATGTCCACGAGCATCAGGCCCGTGTTCACGAGCAGGCGCGGGTGCGTGAACGTCGCCTCGAGATCAAAGACCTCCTTCATGGCGAGCCGACGCTTGCGCCACTTTGGATCCCAGTCGCCGACGGGCTCGTCGAGCGCGGTCGAGGTGAGCCCCTTCTCGTCCTTGATCGGGATCACTACGGACAGAACATCCGCGCGCGTGATCGACATGATCGACATGAGCTTGTCGATGAAGCCGTCCTCGGGGACCACGTCGCTGTGGAGCATGCAGAAGTGCGTGAAGCCCTGCGCGCGTGCCTCGAGCGCTTGAAGCCACAGCTGGTTGAAGCCGTGGCACGCGAACGCGCTCGTGGCGGTGGCGCCCAGCGTGTGCTCCTGGGTCGCGTGCAGCACGGCGAACATCACGCCGCTGTGCTCGATGCGGTCGAGGTAGGTGGGAATTCCGAGGAAGATGGATGCCATGGCTCGCTCTCGTTTCGTCAGCTCTGTTGCGTCAGGGAGTTGCGCGCGCCGGACGGGCTCCGTGCCACGCGCTCGCGTCCACCTCGATCGCGCCGGGGAGATCCGCTCCGCCGATCGCGAACTTCGTTCCATCGAGGCTCACGAGGATCGGGTACGCGTGCTCGGTGCGGACGCCTGCGGCGCGGATGTCCGCTCCCCCGGCGCCGGGGAAGTTGATCACGTAGTCGTCTGGGCCGAGGCCCTCCGCGTGGGTGCGTGGGTAGCCACGAGCAGTGTCGAGCGCGCGCTGCGCCGCCTGCGCAGCCACGAGCGTGGGGTATTCCACGATCTTCATCGCGCCCTCCTCATGCCGGGACTCCGTACTTGCTGGACAGGTACGCGCGCACGGCCTGCACCTCCCACTCGCTCAGGTGGCGGTTGAACACCAGCATGCTGCCGACGAGGCCCGTGAAGTTCGTACTCCCGGTTGCCCCGACGCCGATCCGCGCAGCATTCCCGAGGCTCCCGATGGAGCCGGTCGCTGCGACGGACTGCGTGGCGCCGTTGCCCACGCGTAAGCGGACGTTCGCGTTATCGTAGCTCCACTCCACGAGCAGATCGGTCTGGAGCGGCACGCTCGTGACCACGACGTCGCGCGAGGTCGAGTCCCAGTGGAAACCGTGGAGCTCGTTCGTTGCACCGTGCTTAGCGTAGAGACCCCACCAGCCGACGCCCGTGTCGGCGATGACGCCGTCGTTCAGGTACACCGTCGCGTTGACGCCGTTCGTCTTCACGAGGTTGATGACGGCGAACACGTGGTATCCGGTTGCGCTCACGAGCCCGCTGATCGCGGTCGGACCGTCCAGTTCGTTGGTGAGCGTGAACGAGGGTGCGGGTTGCTGGTTGATGCTGGAGCCGCCCGCCGGACGGAGCGCGGCGGTGCTCTGCGAGAACGAGTTCGCGCTGCCTGACTCGTCCCCCCAGGCGGAGACCGCACCCGAGACGAGAGCCTGATCGCGCTGGTCGAGCCAGAGCGTCAAGCTGGTCCCGAGCTGCCTCGGCGTCCATGGATCGGCATACGAGAGCACGAGCAGGTCGACGCTGATCGTGAACGTGAACGTCCCCGCCGTCGCGCACACCGCGCTCAGGAACAGGGACCCCGACATCGCGGCGTTCCCCGTGAGGGCGCCGCGCAGCACGCCGGGCGCCGTCAGGGAGCTGCTTGCCAGCGCCGTCGCGAGGAGCGGGCCGCGGAAGAACTTCCCGGGGTCCTCGTCCGTGGGCGCGGTGGCCTTGAGATCGACGCGGATGGTGTTTCCGCTGGGAAGCGAGGCTTGGTGGAGACGAACGATCAGCGTGCCGTTGCACCACGCCTCGAGATCGAGATCGGGCGAGCCGATCGGCAGGTTCAACACCGCCGCGCCCGCCGTCAGCGCCGAGAAGTCGTAGTCCGTCCTCGGCAGGAGCCGGATGACCTCGTGTGCCATGAGACGAGCGGCCTTGGCCGCTCAGTCCTTCAGCGAGACATCGATGCTGAGCGTCCCCTTGAGGAGCCCCGCTGCGTTGCCCTGGTTTGCGGTGATCACGATGGTGATCCAGCCGCCCGGGTTGGTCACGACGCCGCGATAGAGTGTCCCGGTCGCGGCCGGCGCGGGGCCGGGGGTGCCGAGATTCGCCGCGTTGATGAGGGGGATGCCCGTGTCGCGAAAGATCACCCCGGGGTCTTCGGACGTGGGCGCGTCGGCGTACACGCTGATCTTCAGCCCGTACCCGGTCCCCGCGCCGGTCATCGAGTGTCCCCGAACGAGCACGACCGTCTCGCGAGACGCGGACACGTCGATTCCGACGACCATCGCGGCCGCGTTCACGACGGTGTTCGCCGCGATGGTGTTGCCGCCCCAGTCGAAGTCCGTCTTCTCGAGCACCCGGATGATTCTTCCCGACATGTGACCTCCCATGGCCGCGCACTGCGACCTTGGCCGAGCGATATGCGAAGCCGGCGCGGCGGGCACCCCACTCTGCGCGCGGGTTGACAGACGATTGCCGTTCAGCGTCGGCGAACCGTGTGAGATCCCAGCAGGCGCGGGGCCAGGGAGATCGATGCGTGAAAGAACGAACGAAGCGCGAAGAAAGAACGCTGGAAGGAAGGAAGGAAGGAAGGAAGGAAGGAAGGAACCCGCGCCGCTACGTCGGTGCCGCTCACCAGGGACGCGCCGATCGAGCGGGCGCTGGGCTTCCTCGCGCGGGCCGAGCACGCATCGCCTGTCGTCGCTGCCGCGCATCGGATGGCGCGCGAGCACCGGCTCGGATTCAGAGAGAGCGAGCCGCTGGTGCTCGCGGCGCGCGGTGTCCCGCGCTTGCTCTACGCGGAGGAGGCTGGAGTGAGCCAGGCCGCGATGGACGACTCGATCTCGCGCGCGCTCGACAAGCTCGGTGCCCACTCGATCCGCGACGTGGTCGACACGTTGCTGCGCGAGATCGATCGGCCCTCTCCCTGAGCCTCTCCACCGAGTGGGAGAGGGGACCGGGGCTCAGTGCGGCGCGAGCGTCGGTAGGCCGCTCGGCGGGTGAGGTCGGCCTCCCGCGCGCTCGAGCGTGAACGTGATGTCTTGCGGATCAGCGGCGGTGATCGTCTGCGTCACCGGGCGACGGCCCGTCATGCGCACGGTGACCTCCGTGGGAGCACCGCCTGCGAGCGTGAGATCGACGGGCGTGGTCCCGATGGACGCGCCGTTCACTTCGACGCTGGCTCCCGCCGGCTCGCTCTGAATCGTGCGCACCACGTCGGGCGTGGGCGCGACGACCGTCGTCGTCGGCGGAGGCGGATCGAGGCCGACCACGTGCGTCGACGGAGGCGGCTCGGCGATCGCGGTCGTGGGCGGCGGCGCGGCGATGACGCTCGTGGGTGGCGCCGACGTTCCCCCGCCGAGGCCCCCGCCGAACGCGGCGATCCCGCCGACCACGATCACGACGACGAGCAGCGCGCCCCCGATCAGGACTCCGCGATTCGACTCGGGCGCGGGCGGCGGCCGGTTGCTCGACATCGTCATCGGCGTCGGGACGCTGGCCGGCTTCATCGGTGGCGGCCGCGCGCTGGGCGCGATGCCCGTCCACGCTTTCTCCCAGGCCTCGAGGACCTCGCGCGCCGTCTGGTAGCGCGCGTCCGGCTGCTTCTCGAGGCAGCGCATGATCACGCTCTCGACCGCCACCGGGAGATCCGCGCGCCGCTCGCGCGCAGGCGGCGGCGTCTCCGTCGCGTGCTTGACGATCAGGTCGTAGATCGACGTGGCCTCGAAGGGCAGGCGCCCCGTCGTGAGCTCGTAGAGGATCACGCCCATCGCGTAGATGTCCGCGCGTCGGTCCACGTCGGCCGTACCGCGCGTCTGCTCGGGCGACATGTAGAGCGGCGTGCCGATGATCTGTCCGGTGCGCGTGAGGCGCATGTCGGTCCCGTCGCCGCGCGCGCCCTTGCTGATGCCGAAGTCGACGATCTTCGCGCGCTCGACGCCGTTCTTCTCGGTGAGGAAGATGTTGTCGGGCTTCAGGTCGCGGTGGACGATGCCCGCCTCGTGCGCGGCGTGCAGTCCGTTGAGCACGTCGCGCGCGATGGTCTTGGACTCCGCGTCGGGGAGCCAAGGCTGCGCGGGGTTCGCTTCCTGCTCGACGAGCCGATGTCGCAGGTCGTGACCTTGCAAGAGCTCCATCACCACGAAGAGGAGCCCCTCGGGTGTGCGCCCGAGGTGCGTCACGTCGACGATGTTCTCGTGCTGGATCGAGCTCGCCACGCGCGCTTCGTTCCGGAGGCGCGCGATGATCTCGGGATCGGTGCTGTGCGCCGACGCCACGACCTTGGCGGCGAAGCGACGCCCGAGGTGCTGGTGCTCGACCAGGTAGACGGTGCCCATCGCGCCGCCGCCGATGCGCTTGATCACCTTGTAGACGCCGTCGAGGAGCGTGCCCTCGGCGAGCTCGACCAAGGTCTTTCCCGCGAACGCCTCCGTGCCGTGATCGGAGACGCCGCCGGCCTGCATCGTGTCGGCGACGCCCGCGCTGCGCTGCGTCCCGGCCGAGGCCGTATCGTCGGTCGTCGTCATCTGGCGCGATGATACGAGCCCTCGGAGGGCGTGGGAACGACGATGCGCGGTCCCCGATCGCGTATTCTCGCCGCGGAGGTCGCGATGGGACTACGTGTGGTGGGAGCCGGCCTGGGACGAACGGGGA
>JAYVCF010000129.1:0-12629 GCA_043750095.1 Deltaproteobacteria bacterium | reverse complement strand
CGGTCGCGCTCGAACACCTCGCGGCGATGCGAGAAGTAGATCGACGGCAGCGGGATGGCTTCCTGCGCGATGTACTGCCAGACATCGAGCTCGGTCCAGTTCGACAGCGGGAACACGCGGAGGTGCTCGCCACGACGGATGCGTCCGTTGTAGAGCGACCACAGCTCGGGGCGCTGGTTCTTCGGATCCCACTGACCGAACTCGTCGCGGTGGCTGAAGATGCGCTCCTTGGCGCGCGCGCGCTCTTCGTCGCGGCGTGCGCCGCCGATCGCCGCGTCGAACTTGTGCTCTTCGAGCGCATCGAGAAGCGTCACCGTCTGCAGGCGATTGCGGCTCGCGCGCGGGCCCTTGTCCTCGACGGCGCGGCCTTTCTTGATCGAGTCCTCGACGCTCGCCACGATCAAGCGCTCGCCGAGCGCGGCCACGACGCGATCACGGTACGCCACGACCTCGGGAAAGTTGTGCCCGGTGTCGACGTGCATGATCGGGAACGGAAAGCGCGCCGGGCGGAAGGCCTTCTCGGCGAGCTTCAAGAGAACGATCGAGTCCTTGCCGCCGGAGAAGAGCAGCACGGGCCGCTCACGCTCGGCGGCCATCTCGCGGAGGATGTGGATCGCCTCGTGCTCGAGCGCGCGGAGGTGACTGAGCTGATATACGGCCATCGGTCGCGGGGACTACCTTTCTGGTGGCTCCTCCGCAAGCGTTCTGCCCACCGCCTTCCGTGGGTACCGCGCACGGAGTCGGAAAAGCCCGGTCAGAAACAGCGGAACAAGGTCGCGCTTCCGTACCTGACCGCGTGGCCACCGGTAGTGTCGCAAGCCCCCGCGCCGCAATCGGCGCTGGAGAAGCAAGGCAGCTCGCACGTGCGCACGCTGGCGTCGTTCGGATCGGTCCAGCAGAGCAGGCCCGGCACGCAGAACGAGTGGTCCGCGCAGGGCACACCCCGGTTCTCCGAGCCGTGCGGCGAGAAACAGCTCAGCACGGCGAAGGTCTGATTCATCCGGATGTCGGCCTGACACGCCGAGCCCGGGCAGCCGTCGCCGGAGACGGGGTTGCACGAGAAGCCCGGAAGGATCGTGTGACGCGGATCGGGCGTCGCGACGCCGTCGCTGCTGGCATCGCGCAGGTAGTACGGCTGAACTCCCTCCCAATCGAACGAGCAGCCCGTGAGGAGAAGCGCGAGCGCCGCGAGCGCGCGCATCAGAACGTCCCCGAGATCGACAAGCCGGTGAGGCCGATCGACAATTGCGGACCCGGAGTCTGCCGCGGGGCGCCACCGCGCACGAAGTGCATGCGATTGCCGCTGACGACGCCCTCGAGGATGAACGTGAGCACCGTGACCGCACCGAGGCCGATGCTCACCCCGAGCAGCGCATTGGTGACGTCCTGGCTCGTGTGTGCGGACGAGTCCGAGATGTCGGTCGCGGTGCAGCCCACGGGCGAAGCGCAGAGATCTCGAAGCTGTCGGAAGTGGCCGACGCCGTCGTTCCACACGAGCACGGTCGCGACGGTGGTGGCCGCCGTGAGCGCGAGCATCACCCAGCTCGCGACCCACTCCGGCCCTTGTGGCTCCCAGTGATCGCCGGTCGGCCGAGCGTGGGTCGCGAGGTAGGCGCCATCGGCGCTCGTCGTCCTCGGTGCGTCGGGGGTGACCAGCGAGAGGATCGGCGCGCTCGGTGACGCGACACGCGCCGACGTGCTCGCGCTGGGCGTCAGCTCGACGAGGCGCGCCTCCACGATGTCTCGGTTCGACGCATCGGGCGCTGCATCGAGGTAGCGATGGTACGCCGCGATCGCGTCGGCCGTGCGGCCCATGCGGTCGAGCGTCAGCGCGATGTCGTAGAGCACGGTGGGTGGCCCGCCGCGATCGAACGACTGCGTGAAGTCGCTCAGCGCTTCGTCGAGCCTGCCCGCGTCGTACGCCACGCTGCCCTGATGATAGAGGTCGCGCCACGGTGCAGGCGGCGGTGTAGGCGGCGCGGTCGAAGGTGGCGCCGTGTGGGGCGCATCCGCGCGCGCTGGCAGGCTCGACCCGATCGACAGCAACGAGAGAACGAGGAGCGTTCGCCGCATGCTCAGATCAGGATCGTGGGCGCACACGTGGACACGCCGGCACCGACGATCCGAAAGCCCGTGTTGCTCATCACGGTCTCGACCGCGGTCGTGTCGGGCGTGAGGCGATAGATGCCCGACGAGGCGTCTCCCGCGCCTTGATAGAACATGTAGTAGCGACCGCCCCAGTACGCGAAGGCCCACGCCGCGGGTGCGTGGATCGCCGCCGTGTCGATCGGGGAGACGTCGAAGAGCTCGAGCGTGCCGCCGTTGCTCTTGTCGAGGCGACGCACGGACATCGGCGTGGAGTCGGGAAAGAAGCCCCAGAGCTCGCCGAGGCCGTTGCCCGTGAGCTCGGGCGAGCCGCCGAGCGAGCCGAGCGTGGTCACGCTCCAGTCCGCGAGGTGGATCGAGCCGAGCGTCGCCGAGCCGCTGCCGATCCCGAGCGCCGGACCGCCGCCGATGAAGAGCGTCTCGGCGGTTCCGCCCGCCTCGTCGGAGACGAAGCCCATGCCGAAGAGCTGGAAGCTCATCTGGTTGGGAACGAAGGGCGTCGTCTGACAAGACGCGTCGGTGGTCGAGACCGCGTAGATGTTGTGATCGCCGTGGAGCACGTACGCGACCGCGTCACGACTCACGGCCATCGAGAAGGGCATCGCCGTTCCCGGGCAGTCGAGCGTTCCGATCCGGGTGATCACGTTCGCCCCCGGGTCGTAGCGAAGGAACGCGTTGGCGCTGTCGACGAGGTAGATGAGCTGCGCCGCCGCCGAGCAGTTCGTCGAGTGCGAGCCCGTGTCGGGGAAGTTCGCATCGACGCCCGGTCCGATGATCACGCCCGTGTCGTCGCCACCGAGGTGGGTGCCCGTGTCGTGCCCCGGCGTGGTGCCGCGCGTCGTGCACGCGGGAACGGCGGCGAGCGCGAGGACGAAAGCGAGCAGCGAGACGACGACGAGTGAGCGCATGAACGCGATTGTAGCTCAGGAGCGAGCGATCGCGGGTAGGCTCGCGGCCATGAAGACGCTCTCGGGAAAGCTGGTCGCGATCACCGGCGCCGCATCGGGGATGGGCCGCTCGCTGGCCCTCGAGTGCGTGCGGCGCGGAGCCGACGTCGCGATCGTCGACATCGATCTGCCCGGCGTCGAAGAGACCGCCTCGCGGGCACGCGCATCACGCCTGGGGGCCAAGGTCGATGCCGCGCGCCTCGACTGCGGCGATCGCGATGCGATCTACGCGTGGGCCGCGCGAGTGAGCGACAAGCTCGGCGGCGCGGACATGATCGTGAACAACGCCGGCGTCTCGCTCTCGGCGAGCGTCGAGAAGATGACGGACGAAGATTTCCACTGGCTCTTCGACATCAACTTCTGGGGCGTCGTGAACGGCACCCGCGCGTTCCTTCCGCAGCTCCGGCAGAAGCCCGACGCGCACATCGTGAACATCTCCAGCGTGTTCGGTCTGATCGGCGTTCCGACGCAGTCGGCCTACTGCGCGGCGAAATTCGCGGTGCGCGGCTTCACCGAGTCGCTGCGGCAAGAGCTCGCGGGCACGAGCGTTCACGCCTGCTGCGTGCACCCCGGCGGCATCAAGACCGACATCGTCAAGCGCGGGCGTCACTACGAAGACGCGCTCGGGCAAGAGACGGATACCGCGGTCGCCGCGGCCGACTTCGCGAAGGCGGCGCGCACCACCGCCGACGATGCGGCGCGCGTGATCCTCCGCGGCGTGCTCAAGAACGAGCCGCGCGTGCTGATCGGCGCGGATGCGATCGCGATCGATGCGATGGTGCGCCTCGCTCCACGTCGCTACGACGCGATCGTGGGACGTGCCGTGAAGGCCAGCGCGCGGCGTCGCGCGAGCTGACCCTTTTCTACGCGGGCCTGCGCGCCTGCCAGCCGATGTCGCGGCGCAGCTGCTTACCGGCGAAGTCGATCCGGTCGCACGCCGCATAGGCGCGCTGCGCGGCCTGCTCGAGATCGTCGCCGCGCGCGGTGACGGCGAGCACGCGGCCGCCGTTCGTCACGATGTCCTGGCCGACGCGGCGCGTCCCCGCGTGAAAGATCGTGACGCCCTCCATCGCCGAGGCGGCCTCGAGCCCGGTGATCACGTCACCCTTGCGCGGCGAGGTCGGATAGCCCGCGGAGGCGAGCACCACGGTCATCGCCGCCGGACCGAACGTCGGCGGCGTCGTCGGAAGTGATCCCCTCGCGGCGCCCTCGAGGTACGGAAGGATGTCGTCCGACCAGCGCGCGAGCAGCACCTCCGTCTCGGGATCGCCGAAGCGGCAGTTGAACTCCAGCACCTGTGGAGCGCCGTCCACGATCATCAAGCCCGCGAAGAGCACGCCGCGAAATGGAGCGCCGCGTCGTTTCATCGTGCGCAGCACGGGCGCGATCACCTCGTCACCGATGCGCTTCTCGAGCGCCGCGTCGATCATGGGCGGAGGCGAGTACGCGCCCATGCCGCCCGTGTTCGGTCCGCGATCACCGTCGAGCAGGCGCTTGTGATCCTGCGCCGCCGCGAGCGGCACGAAGCGCTCGCCGTCGCAGAGCGCGTGGAACGAGATCTCCGGGCCGCGCAGCGTCTCTTCGATGAGCACCGTCGCGCCGGCGTCTCCGAACGCACGCTCGACGAGCATCGAGCGGATCGCGCGCACGGCTTCGTCGGCATCGGCGGCGACCACGACGCCCTTGCCCGCGCAGAGACCATCGGCCTTCACCACGAGCGGTCGGCGCGCGGCACGCACGTACGCCTCGGCCTCGACTGCGTCGGTGAACGAACGTGCGGCGGCCGTGGGCAGCCCCGCCTCGCGCATCACTTCCTTCGCGAAGCACTTGCTCCCCTCGAGACGCGCGGCGGCACGCGACGGACCGAACGCGAGGATTCCCAGCGCGCTGAGCTCGTCCACGAGGCCCATCACGACGGGCGCATCCGGACCGACGACCACGAAGTCGATCTTCTCGGCCAGCGCGAGCGCAGAGAGCCCGGGCAGGTCTTCGGCGCCGACGTCTGCGATGCGCGCGTCGGCCGCGATGCCCGCGTTCCCGGGTGCGCAGACGATCTCGTGGACGCGCGGGCTGTCTCGCAGCTTGCGGACCAGCGCATGCTCACGAGCACCGCCTCCGACGACGAGAACCTTCATCAGCCCGCCTGAAACACGACCCAGGCGCGATCGAAGCGCCTCGCCGCGAGGTCCTGCTTGCGCGCGAGGATGTAGAGGGTGCCCATCTCGACCCAGGTGAATCGATCGTCGTGGGGCTCGAGCTGCCACAAGAGCTGCCAGTCCGACGCGCCCGCCTCCGCACGGAGAAGATCCGTGGTGCTCCAGCGGCCTCGATCCGATCCTGCGTGGATACCGTTCGAGGCGAGCGCGGCGGTGAGTCGCCCGTCGCCGTCGAGCCACTGCGGGTGACCGCCGATCTGCTGGCGCCCCGGACCGATCGCCATGTCGGGCGCGTTCGCGATGGTGAACGACTCGACGAACGCCTTGTACTCGCGAGCCCAGGGCGCCCGCTCGGGAGCTTCACTGAACGAGCGCAGCGCGAGATCGCCTGGCCACGGAAGCGTCAGCGCGGTCGCGGGCACGAGCGGCTCCACGTCGAAGGGGATCGCACCGTCGGGCGTCTCGACGTCGACCGCGCGCTCGGAGTCGGGCGCGTACGAGAGCGCCCACCCGCTCGAGTGCGAGGGGTCGTAGCCCCAGGGCTGCTCCTCCACGTCGTAGAAGAACGTGAGCACTCCGTCGCTCGGCAAGACCAGCCCATCGCCGCCGAAGCCACGCAGCTCACGGAAGTCGATCTGCGCGAAGAAGCTCAGGGGCCCGCGATCGGAGCGTGGCCACTCGACCCCTGGCGCGAGCAGCGGTGCGCCTCCGAAGCGAGTGCGCGTGACGGCGTCGGACTCCGCGGGCCCGAGCACGATGGCGGGTGCGAGCGAGGCCTCGATGCGATCACGCAGCGGCTCGAGGACAACAGGCAGCTCCAAGCCAGCGCGCATCGACCGGTCAATGTACGGGACGCGATGAGGTTCGTGTAGGGATTCGTCGACTCGGCGTACACTGCGGGGCCGAGGACGACGCCGATGAGTAATCCCAAGACTCCCGAGACTCCCGAGACTTCGGAGAAGAAGAAGAAGACGTTCACGCTCAGCGAGGACGACATCCGGATCGACCGACGTGGCCCGGGTGGAAGCGTCGGGCGCGTGGGCGCGGGATCGGGAGGTGCCAGCAAGGTGATCGATCCGAGCCAGCGCGGGCCCGGCGCGCCCACCGATCCCGACTCCTGATCATTTGCTCCGCCGATCTACGGCTGATAGACGACGCTCCATGCACGAGCGCACGCGGAATCGATCCATCGCGGCAGTCATCCTCATCGCCCTGATCGTGCTCGTCTCGTTCGTCGCATGCGGAGGCGAGACGACCCCGCCGCCCACCACGACCACCGAAGCACCGCCCCCGTCCACCGCAGCGCCTGCGACGACCACGGTGAGCACCCAGGTCGCGGACTCGCTGCCCTTGGGTCTCTTGCTCGCCTACTCGCAGTTCGCGGTCGAGAACGGTCAGGTCACCGCCAACCCGGGTCCCGCGCACCTCGAGCTGCTCTCGCGCGCCGGCGGCCAGTGGCACACCGACGTCATCGACGACCCCGACAGCAACGTCTTTCACAAGGCGCTCGTCTACACGCCCCCGGGCGGAACACCCGGCATCCTCACGCTCGGCGGCACGCGCGCGAGGGTGTTGCTCTGGCGCCATGGAGCCAGCGGCTGGACGAGCGAGACGCTCTGGGCCGAGGACTTCGGAGGTCACTTCTCGCGCATGCGCGACGCAGAGATCGCGAACCTCTACGGCGACGGACCGGCCATCGCGGTGGCGACGCATGATCAGGGCGTGGTCGCGACGATCCGCGCGCAGGCCGGCGGCACCTGGTCGGTCACGCGTCTCGACTCGCGCCCCAACACGTTCGTCCACGAGATCGAGATCGGCGATCTGGATCACGACGGCGTGCTGGAGGTGTACGCGACACCGTCGGATCCCAACGATCTCGACGGCGGGCACCAGCACGGCGAGGTCGTGCGCTACCTGCCGAGCACCGGCGCGCGCACGGTCGTCGCCAATCTCGGAAATCGGCACGCGAAGGAGATCTACGTGGGCGACGTCGATGGCGACGGCACCGACGAGCTCTACGTCGCCGTCGAAGCGCTGACGAGCGGCAGCGGCGCGGACCTGCAGATCGTCGAGCCCGTGGAGATCCGCCGCTACGACGCGAACACTCCCGCTGACGGCGGCGTCGTCATCGCCACGATCCGCGATCGCCTCACGCGCTTCCTCACCGTCGGCGACATCGACGGCGACGGCCATCGCGAGATGGTCGTCGCAGCGTTCTCCACCGGCCTCTGGCTCGTTCGTCCGGGCCGCGACCCGCATGGCGAGTGGGCCATCGAGAACATCGACCGCGAGAGCGGCGGCTTCGAGCATGCGGCGCTCTTCGCCGATCTCGACGGCGACCACCGCGACGAGCTCTACGTCGCCGCCGACAACCAGGGCGAGCTGCGCCGCTACGCCTGGGACGCGAGCGGCCACGCGCGCCGCACCGTCATCCACACGCGCCCGATCGCGTCGTCGATGATGACGTGGAACATCACCACGTTCCCCGTGTCGATGCTGCGTTGATCTCGACCGGAGGCGTCCGCATGCGGACGCGACACAATTGTGTCGGCCCGGCTATACGCCGGGCACTCCGGCCGAGATCAAAAGAGCCCGATCGAGAAGTGGAACGCGCCGAAGGGCTCGCCGATCACTTCGTTGCGCGAGAGGTTGATGCCGTAGTCGAGCGCGATCGGACCGACCGGCGTCCCGAGGCGAATGCCCGCACCCGCCGTGTAGCGAAGCCGGAGTAGATCGACCGAGTCCCAGACGGCCCACACGTTGCCGATGTCGGTGAAGATGCCGCCCTGCACGTCGCCTGCGATGGGAAAACGAAGCTCGGCGCGCACCAAGTAGAAGAAGTCGCCGGTTCGCACGATCGATGCGGGGTCGAGCGTCGCGCCCGCCATCCCGGGATGGAGCAGCTGATCGGCGTTGCCCGCGCTGATGGCGCGCTGCAACACGTCCGCCTGATCCTGCGGGATGACCTGGTCCTGGAGGAACCCGCGCATCGTGTCCACGCCGCCCAAGTAGTACGCGCGATTCGGATACACGCGCGAGCCGCTCTCGAGGTGGTACACGCGACCGCCGCGCACCTGAAGCGCGAGCACCCAGCCCGTCGCGATCGGGGCGTACGCGCTCATGGTGAGACTGACCTTGATGAAGTGGCTGAAGTCGTCGGGCCGCTCCGTCGCGATGGTGTGCGCGTACTCCGTCGTGACCGACGCATAGAAGCCTCGGGTCGGCGTGAACGGACTGTCGCGCAGATCGAGCGTGCCCGTGACGCGGACGCTCGCGATCGCCGACTGCCCTTGCGGCGCACGCAGCAAGCGCTGCTGCATCATCCCGGCGGGCGTCGCGAGATACGCCTGCAGGCTCTCGGCGTTGAAGAGCGAGATGTTGTTCTGCTCGAGCTCGCTCGAGAGCGTTCCGACGAAGGCGTGCTCGGGCTGCCAGGTCAGCGTGAGCACCACGCCGTTCTTGTCGAGGCCGAAGTCACGGAAGTTGTCGCGGAGGTGCACGAGATCGACCGCCGCGCGCATGGTCGGAACGCCGGGGATGTGCGGAATCGTGAAGCCCACCGTGAGACGCCGCTCGAGGCGATCGATGAGCTGCAAGCTCGTGATCGCTTGCTGGAGCTCGGCATCCTGGAAGAAGAACTGATAGGCGAGCTGCAGGCGCAGGTTGAACGTGACCGCGGAGCCGAAGAGGTTTCGGTACGAGTACTCGAACGAGCCGCGTGCACCTTCGCCCGTTCCGATGCCCGCCGAGAGGCCGAGCTCTTGCGGCGTGCGCTCGCTGATCGTCACGACGATCGGCTTGGTCAGCTCGGCGAGATCCGGATCGTCGGGCGCGATCCGCACGGAGGCGAACACGCCGAGCGCGAGTAGCGCTTCCTCGCTCTGGCGAATCGCGGAGGGCCGATACACGTCGCCGGTGTGGAACGCGAGACGCTCGCGGATCAACGACTCGCTCGTCTGCACGGCGCCGACGACGCGGATCTCGCCGATCGTGACGCGAAAGCGCTCGACGACCTCGAAGAGGATCTCGGCGCGCTGGCCGTCCTCCGAGAAATGCACGCGCGGATCGATCCGCACGAAGAGAAAGCCGTGCTCTTGATAGAGCTCGACCATGCGGCGCCGCGCTGCTTCGAGCGGCAAGTGTCCGAAGGGATCTCCGCGCGCGATCCGCGCCGCGTCGAGCAACTGACTCGCGTTCAACGTCTCGTTACCGCGCACGCCCACGTCCCAGACGAGCGTCCGCGCGCCCTCGGCCACGGGGATCCGGACGATCGCGCGACCGTCGCCCAGCTCTTCGAGGAACGCCGGTCCGACCTCCGCCTGAAGAAAGCCATCCGCCTCGTAGAGCTCGCCGATGTGCGTGACCGCCTCGCGGTAGGTGTCCTCGTAGTAGACCGAGTCCGGCAGGTCCTCGTGATGCGCGGGAATCGAGCGCGCCTCCACCTCGGATCGACCCGAGAGGCCGATGCGATCGACGACGTCGGAGTCGACGGGCGAGAACGGTGCGCTGCTCGGAAGATCTTCTTCGAGATAGCTCCGCACCTGATCGCGGAGAAAGTCGCTCGTGTAGTGCGTCGCCCCCGGAAAGCTCAGGCCGACGACCCGCAGCAAGGGTCCGGGGACGATGGCGACCTCGAGCACGGCCGCCGAGGGGTCATCCTCGGCCTCGGGATCGCGCACGCGCCGGACCTGCGCCTGTGCGGTCGCGAAGCCCCGACGCTGGAACACGTCGAGCACACGGCCCTGGATGTCGATGAGCACCGCGCGCGTGAGGCGCTCTTGATCGAGATGGAGCTGGCCCTCGACGTCGTTGCGCGACACGGGCCCGTTGCCGTCGATGACGACGCGATAGTGGCGACCGAGGTGAACGGGAACGACGACGCGCGCGCTCCCGCCCTCGAATTCCACGCGGGGCTCGTCGACGCTCGACTCGAGGTATCCATCCTGCCGCAAGCGTTGCTCGAGGGCGGTCGCGCCGGTGGGCAGCCGACGACGGTCGAGCGCGTCCCCGACGCCGAAGCCGAGCGTTCCGATGGGAGGCGAGAGCGGATCGATGCTGCTCGGCAGCGCGTCGCCGTCGATTCGAATCTCCGCGATGCGCCAAGGCTCTCCTTCAGATGCGACCACGCGGAGCACGCGACGCGCGGGGGCGTCGGTCGATCGCAGCTCCACGTCGAACGTGGCGTCGAGGTAGCCACGCTCGGCGTAGAGGACCTTCAGGTCGCCGATCGGCTGGAACTGACCTCCGATCACCTCGCTTCCCTCGCGGAGATGGAGCGCTTCGAGCAGCTCGGCGTCGGAGAGGTGCTGGTTTCCCACGAGCTCGACACGCGTCAGCAAGACGCGCGGGACGAGCGCGACCACGAGGATGACGCCACCCGCATCGGGGCGCGCCTCGATGCGGACCTCGGCCCACTCGCCCGATGCGAGCAAGCGTGTCGTCGCCGCGCGAAGCAACGCGCGATCGAGCCGCGTGCCCACGGCGATCCCGAGCGTGGCGAGCGTCACACCGGGAGGCGTCTCGGGCGTGGGCTCGATCTCGCGGATCGCGCGGCCGACCAGCGCATCGGGAACCTGCGCGGACGCGCCGGCCAGCGGCCCGAGGAGGACCGCCGAGACGAGGGCGAACGCGAGCAAGAACCGCACGAAGCTGCGACGTTCCCGGACCTCGGAGATCGCGTCAAGGGATCGGCGTTCTCGGCTCGAGGGCGTGACTCGAGACCGATCGAGTCGCGGGCACGATCCGGCGGCCGCGCGCAACGAGCCATGTGCCGCGCGAGCGCAGCGACGCGGAGCCGGGGTGAGGCGGATCCGGCTCCGCCGGTCCGCCGAGGGGCGCGCTCAGCGCCCCTGGAGACTCAGTGAAAGTCGCGGGAGCGCACGTCGATCTGATCGAACAAGAGCGGGTCGATGCGCTGCGTGACCACGTGCACGACCATGCCTTCGCGCTGGATGTGACCGCGCACGATCATCGCCGTGGCGTGACGCGCGACCCGCCAGTGCGCGTCGAACACGTCGCGCCAGACGACGAGGTTCACGACGCCCGTCTCGTCTTCCAGCGTGATGAACGTGACGCCCGTCTTGGTGTCGGGGCGCTGTCGGCCGATCACCAGCCCCGCTACCGTGACGCGCGTTCCGTGCGCGAGGCGCCCCACCCCCTCGGCCGTGACGACACCGTGCTTCTTCTTCATCTCGGTGCGCACGTGACGCATGGGGTGATCGTCGACGGAGAGGCCGAGCCGCTCGTAGTCGAGCACGAGCTGCTGGTAGACCGGCATGGGCGCGAGCGTGATCGCGCTCGACGGCTCGATCGTCATCCCCTCGAAGAGGCCCGGCGCGCGCGGCGCACGAGACGACCACATCGCATGACGTCGCTCGGGCACGAGCGCGGCGAGCGCGCCCGACTCGGCCAGCGCTTCGAGATCGCGCTGCGCGACGTGAGCGCGGGCCACGAGATCCTCGACGCTCGCGAATGCGCGCACGGCACGTGCGTTCACGATCGCTTGCGCACCCTTTTCACCGAGCCCGCGGATCTCGCGTAGCCCGAGCCGCAACGCGAGCGCTTCGTCTTCGAGCGTGGAGTCCCACTCGCTCACGCAGACGTCGGGCGCGCGCACGATCACGCCGTGGCGCTGCGCGTCCTGCACGATCGACGACGTGCTGTAGAAGCCCATCGGCTGCGAGTTCAACAACGCGGACGCGAACGCGGCCGGGTGATGCACCTTCAGCCAGGACGACGCGTACACGAGGATCGCGAAGCTCGCCGCGTGCGACTCCGGAAAACCGTACTCGGCGAAGCCGTGGATCTGCTTGTAGAGCTTGGCGGCGAACGCTTCGCTGATGCCGCGCGCGCGAAACCCCGTGAGCAGCTTCTGCTCGTGTCGAGAGAGACGTCCGTTGCGCCGCCACGAGGCCATGTCGCGCCGGAGACCATCCGCCTCGTCGGCGGTGTAGCCCGCGCCCTTCATCGCGATCTCCATCACCTGCTCTTGAAAGAGCGGCACACCGAGCGTGCGCGCGAGGATCGGCAAGAGACAGGGATGCGGCGGCTCCGCCTGCTCCACGCCCGTACGACGACGGAGATACGGATGCACCATGTCGCCCTGGATCGGCCCCGGCCGCACGATCGCGACCTCGATCACCAGGTCGTAGAAATTCTTCGGCTTGAGGCGCGGCAGCATGGCCATCTGCGCGCGGCTCTCGATCTGGAACACGCCGATCGTGTCGGCGCGCTGGATCGCCTCGTACACGACGGGGTCTTCGGCCGGGATCTGCGCGAGCGCGAACATCGGATCGAAGGGGTCGTCTGGAGAGACGCGCGCGTGCACCATCTCGAGCGCCTTGCGAATCGCGGTGAGCATCCCGAGCCCGAGCACGTCCACCTTGAAGAAGCCGAGCGTCTCGATGTCGTCCTTGTCCCA
>JAYVCF010000128.1:0-8535 GCA_043750095.1 Deltaproteobacteria bacterium | reverse complement strand
TCGTCGAGCGCGCGCGCAGGTCGCGGATCCGAGAGCGCGTGCAGCTCGTGCTCGCGGCCGAGCGCGACGAGCCCGAGCGAGAAGCGGGCGCCGTCAGGGAGCGTCAGGTCCGCGCCCCGACTCGCAAAGCGAGCCACCGAGCCCCCGGCGGCAAGCTCCGATGTCGGGACGGAACGACCCTCGCACGCGAGCGAGACGAGCAATGCGAGAACGATGAGCGCGAGCTGACGCAACAGGACCCCCTCAGAGTTCACGAGGGGGATCGTCTCGCAGATCTCGCTCGAAAGCGAACCGTCGCGTCAGAGCGCGAGCAGGCGCAGGTCGCCAATGTTCACGCGCTCGAACGCGCCGCTCGCTCCGCCGGTCCCCGCGGTGTAGCGCGAGAAATGTTCGAACTCGCTCATGTTGATGGTGGTGTCGTCACCGACGATGGCGATGTGATAGCTGTGCGACGCGTCGAGCGAGACGCGCACGAAGGTCGAGCCGTGCCACTGATCCCAGTCGCCGATCTGCGGCATCACCACGATGCCGGTGCCGACGATCGCGTGAGTCGCCTCGTCCTCGACGACGATGCGCTTCACGGCGCAGGTGATGCCCGTGCTGATCGGTCCCGCGCCGTTGCCGTACGTGAGCTGTACGAGGTAGTCGCCCGTCTGCGTGGGATGAATGCCCGCGACGTCGAGCCGATGGCCGGGATCGCCCCAGGCCTCGTAGTGGAAGCGGCCGTGATCGCTCGCCGGTGAGCCGCCGGTCGCGGCGAAGCTCATCGCGGGAACGATGGTGACGCGCTGACCGGTCGCGCCCCAGAAGCAGGATGCCGCCGAGTGCTGCGAGCAGTTGCCGGGAGCGCCGCCGTGGCCCGCGAAGCACGTCTCGATCGCGTAGCAGGGTGAGCGTGCCGACGATGCGTCGAAGCTCGCGTCGAGGTAGCTCGCGCTCGTGAGCGCGTCGGCGATGCGCGTGCCGTCGCGGTAGACGGCCACCATGACGTCGGCCGCAGGCTCGCCGCCGAGATCGAAGCTCACGCGCAGGTGCCCGCTCTCGACGGTGATGCTGGAGATCGCCGGCGTGCGCGGGCCGAACTCGTCGTGCCAGTCCGTCGGATCGACGATGCGTACGGCCGCGTTCGCGCCGGCGCGCCCGATCAGGTCCACGTCGACTCGGCTCGCAGCCCGCAGTGTGGTCCAGGGGATCGGGCTCGTGGCTGGGCTTCCATCGAGTCGGATCGTGGAGGCCACGTACTCACCTGCGGCGGGTGCGGGCGTCATCGGCAGGTGAAGCACGACCGTCACGTGGTGAGCGCGCGCAGGCCAGCTCACCAGCGAGAGCTCGCGCTGTCCGGCGAAGTGCTCGCTCACGACATCGGCGGGCAGGTAGGGCGCGACGTGCAGGCCGTCTTCCTGCGCGGCGATCCCGAAGAGGCCGCGCGTCACCATCGCGAGCCAGCCCGCCACGCTCCAGAGCTGCCGCTGCGAGCTCACGACGGGGCCCGAGTACGCGCCGTCCATCACGAAGGGCAGGCCCGAGGGCAGCTCGTAGTTCTCCACGTTCGAGAGGCTGAGCGCCGCGCCGTGCACGAGCGTGCGAACCGCGTGCGTCATCGCGCCTGCGTGCGCCGCCTCTCTCGCGGCGAGCGCTTCGTAGGCGGTCACGAACGGCCACTGCGCGCGGTTGTGATAGATGGCCGTGAGCTGCTGCTGCGGCGCGATCACCGGCGCGCCGTGCGCGAAGTGTGGATACGCCGAGAGCGCGCGGCGTCCTTCCGTTGCGCTCACCGCGCCCGTCAGGATCGCGAGCGACGTTCCGAGAAGATCGCGGCGGCGCACGGGAGCGCGGTCGAGCGTGCCCGGCGTGAAGGCCGAGAGCTCACCTGCAGTCTCGTCCCAGAACGTCGCGTGGATGTGCATCGCGAGGTCCGAGGCCTGCGCGGCGAGACGATCGTGCGCTGCGGAATCACCTCGCTCCGCGGCGAGCGCCGATGCCACGCGGATGGCCTCGAGGTGCAAGACGTTCGTCGAGAGTGACTCGCTCGCGGCGATCGGAGCGACGTCGCCCGCCGTGAATCCCGGATACGTCTGCTCGCGCCAGTCGAGAAACGAGGTCTCGCCGCGGTAGAGGCCCGTGTCGGCATCGAAGACGACCTCGCGATCGTGGGCGAGCGTGGCGGCGAGCGCGAGGTAGGCGCGGTCGCGAAACGCATCGTGCGCCGCACCCTCGAGCTCGGGCAGGACCGAGGCCGCGCCGAGCGCCCAGACGATCCGATCGCTCGACACCGGGTAGCTCCCGCCGGAGCCCGTGTCCTGCACGATCTCTTCGCCGCCGCCGCCACGCCGCGCGCTCAGCTTGAACGAGAGCGAGTTGAGCGCGCGGATCGGATCGATCGCGCCGAGCGAGAGATCGACGGAGAAAGAGGTGTCGCGCGTCCAGACGTAGGTCCAGAGCCGCCCGGTCTCGAAGCAGCCTCCGCTCTGACAAGCGAGCGCGTGACCCGAGTCGAACGCGCCGTCGGAGATCGACGCGACGCTCGCCTGGTGCACCTCGTCGAGCGCCATCGCGAAGAGCGCATCGAAGAGATCGCTCCCCGTGCGCAGCGTCGGCATGTCCATGCGCTCCACGAACACGCGCGGGCTCGTGGGCAGCATGTCGCGCCGCACGGCCGTGCTCGTCAGCGAGTACGAGCGATGGCAGGCCGTGCGGTCGTCGATGCTCACCGCGGCGTGGCCGAGCGTGTCGTCGAGCACGTCGCTGCCCGCCGTCGCCATCGGTGCGGGCACGCAGTCGACGCGACCTGCATCGACGTTCGCGTCGGGGCCCACGTCCGCGGGGGCGGGCGCGTCGAGCGGCGCATCGACGCCCGCGTCCATCGACGAGTCGCTCGCGTCGGTGCCGGCGTCGTTCGTGGGAGGCGTCGTCGGGCACCCGACGAGAAGCGTCAAGACCAGCAAGCTCAACCCGCGTCGCACGGGCGCTGTCGCGTCTCGCGTCACGGTGTGACCAGCCCGGTCGCGCGCGCCGCCGCCGCCAGAGGAGCATCGAACGCGAGGAACGTGACGTTGGCGCCGAGCTCCTCCTCGAAGCGCAACGCAGACGCCAGATGGATCGCGTCGAAGCCGCGCAGCGCGTGCTGCTCTGCGAGGTCACCCGCGGCTCGCGCGAGCCCGGCGTCGAGCTCCACCACGACCAGGCGCGACCAGTCGTCGTCGAGCCGCTTCACGCAGCGCCGCAGCTGGGCGGGGCGGGTGCGGCCCTCGCGCGCGCGACGAGCCAGCGCGGCTCGGGCCTCTGCGTATCCGACGCGCGCGATCGCGACGCGCGAAGCCCGTCCGACTTGCCGTCGAACGAGGAACGACTCCGTCTCTTGCGCGTAGAGCTTCACGAGAGCGCTGGTGTCGAGATAGAGGTTCACCGCCGGTCTTCGATCACGGCATCGGCCACCGAGCGCCGGAATCGAGGGGGGCGATCGAGGCCGCGCGGCTTACCGCCCGACCACGTGAGCCTTCCCGCGCGTACGGCCGCGAGCACGCGCTCGTCCTCCGATGCGCGAGAGGGCGCGATCGGCGTGATCTGCACGATCGCCTTTCCGCGGTCCGTCACCACGACCGTCTCGCCCCGCTGCGCGCGGCGCAGCATCGCGCTGGTCTTGGTCTTCAGCTCCCGGATGCCGATGGTGGCCATGGGGTCTCATCATCGCACGAAGAGACCTCATGTCGAGTCCGCGAGCGGCCGTATCGCGGCGCTCTCGCCGTCACGAGCGACGGACGACGTGTGGAACCGCGGTTCGACGGCGAAGGCTGGTGGGCGGACGTCGTCGTCGGCTGAACTCGTCGGACGTCCGCGGTGGACGCCCGCGGACGGAGCGGCCACCATGGAACGTCGATGCGAAGCAGATGCGTCATCGCGCTTGCGCTCGGCCTCGCGACCTTGGCTGGATGCACGAGCACGCCGGTGCCGCCCACCGATGCCGCCGTCGGCGACGCACACGTACGAGGTGACGCCGGCCTCGCGCACGACGGCGGACCCGACACGGGCGCCGACGCAGGTCCGCCGATCGATGCGGGCGCCGCGATCTGGGGACTGCGCTCGTGCGACGTGACGCTGCGCTGGATGGGAGGCGGATCGAGCGTCTCGATCGCGGGTGACTTCGACGCGTGGGCACCGCGCGCGATGACGGACACGCGCGGCGATGGGACCTTCGCGATCACGCTCGGCGCCGTCGATGGGCTGATGCCGGGCCAGCTTCACGCGTACAAGTTCATCGTCGACGGGACCTACGTTCTCGATCCCGACGCGGCGTACCGCAAGTACGACGGCAGCTGCCTGAACTCGGCGTTCCTCGCGCCCGCCTGCGATGCAGGTCCCGAGATCATCGGCGCGCCCGTGCAGACCACGTACGACACCGCGAGCCACCTCGGGACCGCGAGCGCGCACGTCGTCATCCACACCGCGCACGACGGTGCGATCCCCAGCCGCGTCACGTTCACGCTCGACGGGAATCCCGCAACAGGAACGCTCGATCCGCTTCACGGCGCCTACGACGTCGCGCTGAGCGGCCTCGCCCCCGGGCGCCACGTGCTCGCGGTCCGCGCGACCGACGCGATGTCGCGCGTGGCCGAGCCCGTCGATCTCGTCTTCTGGATCGAGGAGCACGCGTGGTCCTGGCGCGACGCGTCGATGTACATGATCGTGGTCGATCGCTTCGCCAACGGGCAGACGTCGAGCGATGCGCCCGTCGGCGCACCGGTGCAGCGCGCGGCCGACTACCACGGCGGTGATCTCCAGGGCGTGCTCGCGGTGATGCTGTCGGGCTACTTCGAGTCGCTCGGCGTCAACACGCTCTGGCTCTCGCCGACCAACCAGCAGGCCACGGGTCACTTCCCCGGGACCGACGGCATGGAGTACGCGGGCTATCACGGCTACTGGCCCTCGCGCGGTCGCACCGTGGAGCCGCGCTTCGGCGGCGGCGACGCACTGCGCGCGCTCGTGGACGAGGCGCACCGGCGCGGCATCCGTGTGCTGCTCGACCTGATCAACAACCAGGTCCACCGGCAGCACGAGTACTACACGGCGCACCCCGAGTGGTTCCGCACCGGCTGCGTGTGCGGCGTCGATCCCGGCTGCGGCTGGAGCGAGCGACCGCTCGACTGCCTCTTCACCAGCTATCTGCCCGACATCAACTGGCGCGTGCCCGCGACCGAGCAGCAGTTCATCGCCGACGCGGTGAATTGGATCGACGTCTATGGGCTGGATGGATTCCGTGTCGATGCGGTCAAGCACGTGGAGCCCAACGCGGTCTACGACCTGCGCGCCGAGCTCTCGCGGCGATTCGAGCAGGGCGGCACGCACCTCTACATGGTCGGGGAGACGGCGGTCGGCGCGAGCGACTCCATCGACTACGGCTGCGGCCAGAGCTACGCGAACGGCTACGACTGGATCGACGCCTACGTGGGCCCGCACACGCTCGACGGTCAGTTCGATTTTCCCTCGAGCCATCGCATGGAGTACGGGCTCGTCACGGGGACGATGGGCTTCGTCGCGCTCGAGGGCGTCGTCCACGACATGGAGACGCGCTACCGACCCGAAGGGCTGCACGTGCGCTTCCTCGGCACGCACGACACCAACCGCATCGCGTCGCAGGCCTCGTTCGATCCGGCGGCGGACTGCCGCTGGCCGGGCGCGGGAGCGTGCAGCTCGCTGCCCTCGACGCCCACCGATCCTGCGGTGCTCAACCGCATCGCGCGCTCGTTCACCGCGCTCTACGCGATGCCGGGGATCCCGTTCATCTACTACGGCGACGAGATCGCGATGCCGGGCGGCAACGATCCGGACAACCGTCACGACATGATCTGGGAGGGCGCGCTCTCTTCGGTCGCGATGGGCGGTGCGACCACGCTGAGCGCAGCGCAGCGAGGCCTCCACGATCACATCGCCGCGGTCGCGCGCGCACGCTTGGCATCGGCGGCCATGCGCCGCGGTCGGCGCGTTCCGCTCGTCGTCTCGGACGATCTCTACGTGGTCGCCTGGACGAGCGAGATCGACGACGAGGTCGCGGTCGTCGCGCTACGTCGCGGCGCTGCGATCACCAATCAGCCGATCGACGGGCTCGTGTCCACGATCCGAGGATCGGCGACGCACCTCGACCTGGCCGCGGGCACCGGCTCCGCCACGCTCGGAACAGGCCTCGGCGCGTCGCGCTTCCTGCTGACGCTTCCCGCCGAAGGCAGCGCGATCTTCCTCGGCCACTGAGCCCGCGGCGGCGTGGGACCCCGTCGTACGGGGGTCACGGGGAGCCCAACGGGCCCCCGTCGCGGCGCGCTCGCGCGCCGGAGCAACTAGTCGCTGGGGAGAAGCTCGTGGGCCGGATCGTGCGCGAGCGGGTTCCAGGTCCAGTTGTCCGAGTAGAACGAGGACATGCAGTAGATCCAGGCGATCGCGATCGTCAGCGTGACGAACAGGAGCATCACGAATCGCGAGGCGGTCCAGAACTCGTCCTCCGACCTCACGCGCGCCGTTTCTTCGTTCGTCATGACTGCGGCATCCTCCGAGAGCGGGGTCCTCGTACCGCAAGCCCGCGCGAGCGTCAACGACCGCTGGGCCTTGTCCGCGCCTCGGACGTCGCGTATCGCTCGCGCCCGCCGTGCCGTCCGTGCGCCTCTTCGCGCGCTCCCTCGCGATCGCGTTCGTGCTGGGAGCGCTGCCGTTTCGATACCTCGCTTGGTTGCTCACGCGCGAGACGCCGCCGACGCCCGACGAGCGTGAGACCGCGCAAGGCCGGCTCTTGGCCTCCGCGCTCGAGCGGCTCGGCGCGACCTACGTGAAGCTCGGACAGATCCTCGGGAGCCGTCCCGATCTCTTGCCGCCCGGCTGGGTCCTCGGCCTCGCGCGCCTGCAGGATCGCGTCCGCGCCGTTCCCATCGCGACGATCGAGGGCGTGCTCGATCGGGCATGGACACCGGAGCAGCGCGCGCTCGTCGCGTCGATCAATCCGCAGCCGCTCGCGGCAGCTTCCGTCGCGCAAGTCCACGTCGCGCAGCTCGTCACGGGGCAAGAGATCGTCCTCAAGGTGCAGCGCCCCGACGCGCGCGATCAGATCGAGCGGGACCTCGTGCTCATGCGGCTCTTCGCGGGCGCGCTCGATCGCATCCCGACGGTCGAGCTGTTCTCGCTGCCAGGATCCGTCGAGCGATTCGGCGAGGCGCTCGCGCAGCAGCTCGACTTCGATCACGAGCGCGCCAACAACCGGCGCTTCGCGGCGAATTTCCGGCGCGTGCGCGGCGTGCGTTTCCCGGTGGTGCTGGACGTGCTCTCGGGCCCGACCGTGCTCGCGATGGAGCGCGCGCCGGGGGTGAAGGCGACGGATCTCGATCAGGTCGGCGGCGATCGCCACGAGCTGGCCGAGCGCGGCGGTCGCACGATCCTCAAGATGGTGTTCGAGGACGGCTTCGTTCACGCGGACCTTCATCCGGGCAACATCTTCCTCGCGGCCGACGGCACCATGACCTTGCTCGACCTCGGGCTCGCCACCGAGATCCCCGAGGACATGCGCAGGCCCTGGCTCGACACCTTCTCCGCGCTCGCGGCGCGCGATGGCGAGAGGTGCGCCGAGCTCTTCTACGGCTACGCGCCCTCGGTCGGCACGAGCGACTACGCGAGCTACGAGCGCGACGTCGTGACGTACCTCGAGCGGCTCTACGGGGCCCGCCTGGCCGACGTCGAGGTCGGCGCGGTCGTGTCGGGGATGATGAACGTCCTGCGCAAGCACAGGGTGCAGATCGATCCTGTTTTCACGGTGGTGAACGTGGCCTTGCTGGTGGCAGAAGGTCTTGGAAAACAATTGGATCCGAGCGTCGACCTCGTGCTCCTGGCCATCCCGTTCCTGCTTGCCGCGCAGCTCTCGGCCCCGCCGGGGCGGGCGCCGCGTCGAGCGATCCCCACCCGTTCGAGCTGAGAAGCGCAAAAAGCGCTTTCATTCCCATAATCGTGTTGCTAGCATCAGAGCGTTTCGAGCCCGTTCGTGTCGCCCCATCGTTCCGCACTCGTCAGCGCCCGCGCGTTCTGTACCGTTCCTCCCCTCGCGGAGGCGTTCGACGGTCAGCGTGCATCGGCAGCATTTTGCGAGTTCGAACAGGGGCTGTCCGTCGCCGCCGATCCCGATGTCGCGACCGTGTTGGCGGCGCGAGCGGACCCGTGAAGTCACTGGTCCGTCGATGACAAGAGACTGAGACGAGAAGAGAAAGAGAGAGATGGGTCGATGGCGAAGAAGCTTTTCGTGGGTGGGTTGAGCTGGGGAACGACGGATGACGGTCTGCGCCAGGCGTTCGAGCGCTTTGGCGAAGTGACCGAAGCGAAGGTGATCACGGATCGCGAGACCGGCCGGTCGCGCGGTTTCGGGTTCGTCACCTTCGGCACGGATCAGCATGCGGATCAGGCGATCGCCGAGATGGACGGCGCGCTGCTCGACTCGCGTACGATCAACGTGAACGAGGCGCGTGAGCGCGCGCCCCGTGCGGGTGGCGGCGGTGGCGGCTTCGGCGGCGG
>JAYVCF010000127.1:0-11157 GCA_043750095.1 Deltaproteobacteria bacterium | reverse complement strand
ACGCCGATCAGCTCGGGGAGAAGAAGACTGCCGCTCATCTCGTCGGGCGTGAGATGGAGGAGCCCCTCGGGATGGCTGAGATACTCCAGCCGGCCGTGCCGCATGTTGCGCGGCAGGTCGGTGACGTCGCCGATGGTCAAGGGATCGATGCCACGAAGCTCCGCGCCCGCGAGGCTCGAGGCGCTGGTGATCATCACTTCACCGGCGACGTAGGGCGTGACGCCGAGCACGCCTTCCACCGCGTGGACCTGATCGAGCATCGGGTGCCACTCGTCGAACGTGCCGTACTCGCGATCGACGACGACGTGCGCGTGGTTCCCCAGGATCTTCTGCTGCAGGTCCGCGCGGAACCCGCCCATCACGCTCAGCGTCGTCGCGAGCGTGCACGACGAGAAGCTCACGGCGAGGATCGAGAGCAGGCCGATCACCGTGAGGAAGCCGCTCTTGCGCGCGCGCAGCATCCGCGCGGCGACCAGCGATCGAAACCCCGTCATCTCCACCGCATCGAGCAACGAGGGCGTCGAACGCAAGAGCGCGCGGATCGCGAAGAGCGTGGTGATGCTCAGCGCGATGGCGGGTAGCTCGATGGCATCGGGATGTGCCTCCGAGGGAACGAAGGGCAAGGTGTAGAGCGCGAACACGAACGCGGCCGTGACGCTCGCGTCCACGACGAAGAACACCGCGCGGCGGACGCCCAAAGGGACGAGGAACCAGCTCGAGATCAGCGCGCCGAGCATGGCCAGCGCCGACACCGCCGCGACGACGTACGCGGTGTAGAGCACGGGCGCGACGCTCTGCGCGATGGCGACCGCCTCCACCGTCTCGAGGTAGGTCCCGATGGGGCTCGACCCCGAGTCGCCCAGCATCAGATCGAGCTCGAACGAGACGCGATCGTGCGACGCGAGGTAGACGATCGACGCGAACGAGAGCTGCGCTGCCGCGAGCAAGAGCGAGAACACGCCGCCGATCGCCAGGCGAACCGTGCCGTCGGTCCCTTGCGCGACGCGCACGGCGCGCGAGAGCACGAGGCTCGCTCCGAGTACGCCGACGCTCAGCGCGCCTGCGAAGACGTACACCACCAGCGGGTCGGACACCTCGCGGGGCAGCGCCTCGTGCAGCCTGAACACGACGAAGCCGCACGCGAGCTGAGCGATGGCACCGAGGACCCAGGCGGCCGAGAGGCCACCGAAACGCAGCGGCAGCGCCGCACCGCTCGCCATGCGCCGCGCACGAAACGCGCGAACCAGATCGACGAGCGCGAAGAGCGCGATGCCGGCTCCGAGCGCGGCGAACGCGGGCCCGAGCGTGGCGCGACCGAGGGCGGCCAGCGCGGCGGCGATCACGAGCTCGATCACCGCCAGCACGACGTGCGTGCGGATGATGCGCGCGGCGCCGCGGGTCTCGCCTGGGCTCGCGCTCACTCGCCTTCCTTCGCGCCGGCCGCCGCCTCGTGTCGCAGCGCGGGGAACAAGAGCACGTCGCGGATCGAGGGCTGCGAGCAGAGCATCATCACGAGGCGATCGATCCCCAGGCCCATGCCGCCCGCGTTGGGCATGCCGTGTCGAAGTGCGCGGACGTAGTCGGCATCGAAGTCCATCGCCTCGTCGTCGCCGCCCGCGCGCCGGGTGAGCTGTGCCTCGAAGCGCGCCGCTTGATCGTCGGGATCGTTGAGCTCGGAGAACGCGTTGGCGAGCTCGCGCCCTTCGAGGAAGAGCTCGAAGCGGTCGGTGAAGCGCGGATCCGCGTCGCTCTTGCGCGCGAGGGGCGAGATCTCCGAGGGATGCCCGGTGATGAACACGGGGAGCGAGCGCGCGCCGTCCTTGCTGCGGAAGAGCGCGGGAAGATCGGGCTCGACGAGGATCTCGTAGAGAACGAACAAACGCTCGCCGTAGCCCATGGGCTTGCCCACGTGCTGGATGGCGTCGAACCATCGCTGGCGCAGCGCGTTGGGCACACCCGCCAGCTTGGCCTTGAGCGCGGCCGGCTCGAACGCAGAGGACACGAGAGCAGCGAGCGCGGCTTCGTCGTCGACGATGGCGCGCGTCAGCACTCCGTCGAGCGGCGTCACGATCAACGAGCCGGGCCGACTCGCCGCGTCGCAGCGCGCGAGGATCGCGACGCGCATGTCCACGCGCGCGAAGGGCTCGTCCACGGCGAACTTCCGATCGCTCCACCACGCGGGCGCGTCTTTCTCGAAGCCCGCGCGCAGCGCCGCATCGACGTGCCGCACCATCGACTCGGTCAGCTCGAGCATGTCCTCGTAGGTCGCATAGGCCTGGTACGCCTCGAGCATCGTGAACTCGGGGTTGTGTCGCGTGGACACGCCCTCGTTCCGAAAGCAGCGCGCGATCTCGTACACACGATCGAGCCCGCCCACGATGAGCCGCTTGAGGAAGAGCTCCGGCGCGATGCGCAGGTAGAACTTCTGGTCGAGCGCGTTGTGATGCGTGTCGAAGGGCTTGGCGGTCGCGCCACCTCGCAGCGGATGCAGCGTCGGCGTCTCCACCTCGAGAAAGCCGCGCCCGTCGAAGAAGTCGCGCACGGCGCGCACGATCGCGGTTCGGCCGCGGAACACCCGAGCGACATCGGGGCTGGCGAAGAGATCGACGTAGCGCTCTCTGTACCTCTTCTCTACGTCCGTCAGCCCATGCCATTTGTCGGGGGGCGGCAGGAGCGCCTTACCGACGTGCTGATAGGTCTCGGCGCGCAGGGCACCGTCCCCGGTCTTCGTGCGGACGAGCGGCCCCGTCATCAGCACGTGGTCCGCGAGATCGATCGCCGCGAAGCGCGCCGCGTCGTCGGCTCCGAGTGTCGCGGGCGACCCATCCTTGCCCGGCTTGTCGCGCACCAGCGCCTGCGCGTCGCCGTGCGGCGTGCGGATCACCACGAAGGGTCCGCGCTTGGCCACGACGCGCCCATAGAGCGAGCGCTTCGGCTCGTTCCCCACGAGCTCGGCCTCGAGCGGCAACGATGCACGGCGTTCGACGTCGTTCAGCAGCGCGACGACCGCACGCCGATCGGCCTCACGCGCCTCGTCCGCGCGGAAGTCGTTCGGAAACGCGGAAGCTCCCGCCGCCTTCAGCTCGGTGATCTTCACCCGACGGGCCTCGATCAGGTCCTCTTCGCTCGCCATCTGGCCCGAGGCGTAGCACGGTGCTCGACCCTCGCGACCATGGCGCGTAGACCGCCTCCATGCCGAAGTCGAAGAGTGTCACCGTCTACGCGTACGCGGGCTGCACCACCTGCAAGAAGGCGCTCGCGTGGCTGAAGGAGCACGACATCGACGCGAAGGTGGTGCCCATCGTGGAGTCGCCGCCGAGCGCGAAAGAGATCGAGGCGCTCATGGATCGCAGCGGCCTTCAGCCGAGCAAGTGGTGGAACACCAGCGGAGAGGCGTATCGCATGCTCATCGCCGAGCGCGGGAAGGACACCATCGCGGCGCTGACCAAGACGGAGGTCTCGCGCCTGCTCGCGGAGAACGGCAAGCGCATCAAGCGGCCCGTGCTCGTCAGCGCCGATCGCGTGCTCGTGGGCTTTCGCGAGGACGCGTACGCGGTGCTCCTGTAGTCGCCGCGCCGCCGGCCCGCAGAGCGCTCAGCTCTTCGCTTTGACGTCGTCCTGCGCCTTGCGCTTGTCGGCCCACATCAAGAGGTAGCTCTCGATGAACTCGTCGATTTCGCCGTCGAGCACCGTCTGGATGGCGCTCACCTTGTGCTGGGTGCGCTCGTCTTTGACGAGCTGATACGGCTGCATCGTGTACGTGCGGATCTGCGAGCCGAAGCCGATCAGCATCTTGTCGACGCCGTAGGTGTCTTCGAATTCCTTCTCGCGCCGCTGACGCTCGAGCTCGTAGAGCATGCCGCGCAGTCGCTTCATCGCCGTGGAGCGGTTCTTGTGCTGGCTGCGCTCGGCCTGGCACTCGACGATGGTCCCCGTGGGGATGTGCGTGATGCGGATCGCCGACTCCGTCTTGTTGACGTGCTGGCCGCCCTTGCCGCCGGAGCGGAAGGTGTCGACCTGGAGGTCTTCGGGCTTGATGACGATCTCGCCCACGTCGTCGTCGAGATCGGGCACGACCTCCACCGAGGCGAACGCCGTCTGTCGGCGCGCGTTGGCGTCGAAGGGCGAGATGCGGATGAGCCGGTGCACGCCGTTCTCGGCGCGCAGGTAGCCGTACGCGTAGGGGCCCTTCACCACGATGGTCGTGCCCTTCACGCCGCCGTCGCCGTCGGTCTGATCGACGATCTCGGTCTTGAAGCCCTTCTTCTCGGCCCAGCGCAGGTACATGCGCTGCAAGATCGTGGTCCAGTCCTCGGCGTCGAGCCCGCCGGTGCCCGCGTGGATGGCGAGGATCGCGTCCGAGCGATCCTCTTTGCCCGCGAGCATGCGCTCGACCTCCATCTGGCGAACGCTCGCCTCGAGGCCGGGGATCTGCGCCGCGACCTCGTCGATGATCGACTCGTCGCACTGGCCACCTTCTTGGGCCATGTCGATCAGCTCGCGAAAGTCCTTCGCGTCCTTGGTGGCCTTCTCGAAGCGGCTCACCGCGCCCTCGAGGGCGGCCTTCTCCTGCACGAGCTTCTGGGCTGCCTCCGCGTCGTCCCAGAATCCCGGGGCGAGCGTGCGGTCGTTCAGCCGATCGATCTCGTGGCGAAGTCCGTCGACGTCAAAGATACCTCCCCAGCGCAACGAGGCGCTGAGCGAGCTCCGAGAGGCGGTCACGCGCCTCGCTGACGGGCATCGACATGGTCGCGCTTCTTGGGGTGTCGGCCCTCGGCTGTCAATCGCCGCGGACTGCTGTCACCATGGAGGCTTACGGAGGCTTGCATGCAGTACTGCCGGCTCGGGGAACGCGCGTTCGCCACGTCGATGCTCCTGGGAGTGGCCCTCGTCGCCATTCCGGTACGCGCAGATGTCACCCCCTGCATCGGCGGCGGCACCGGCTTGACGTGCCCACCGAGGACGTCGTGCAACGACGACGCGGAGTGCTTCAGCCAAGGGCTCGGCCGATGCGTCGCGAACGGGACCGGCAGCGGCGGCGCCTGCTCACCCGACTGCAACAGCATGTTCAGCTGCAACAGCATCAGCGACTGCCCGGCGCTCGACCCGCTGATCGCGAGCTGTCAGCCCACTTCGATCGCCGGCTTCCCGGGCGTCTGCCAGTACCGTGACCCGGGCGGTCGCCCGTTCGTCACCGTTTGCTCGAGCGGGCCCGCGTCGATGAGCCAGGTTCGCCCCTGCTTCACCAGCAGCGGGAGCTGGGCCAACGGCGACTGCGACGGCGACGGCGTGCTGAACGGTGTCGATGCCAACCCGTGCTCGTCGAGCGTCATGAGCACGATCCCGGCCGTGCCCTCGCCCTTCTGTCTCGCCGGCCAAGTGTGCGAAGGAACGAGCTCGAGCTGCTTGCCCTTTCTCCACTGCGCAGCGGACGACCCTTGCATCGTGTCCGCGGCGCGCATCGGAAGCTCGGCGCCGTGGGTGTGCGCGCCACCGCCGGGAGTCGCGACGACGATGACCTTCTGCCAGCCGAGCTGCGACGCGACGGTGCACTGCACGACGGCCGCAGACTGCCGCGGGCTCGGCAGCTGTCGCACGGTCAGCGCGGCGCTCTCGATGTGCGTCGCCACGGCTCTCCTCAGCTGTGCGGGCAGCTGCTCGACCAATCCACTCAACTGGGCGTCGGCTCAGGGCGACTGCGACGGCGACGGTGCGCAGAACGGCTGCGACACGATGCCGTGCAACATCAGCAGCCCGATGTGCACGTTCAACCACGCGTGTGCGATCGACGCGGGCGTGATCATGACCTCCGACGCCGGCATCACCACGTTCGATGCCACCATCCCCGACGCGTCGGTGTCGATCGACGCGGGAGGGGCGAACGTCGACGCCGCCTCGACGGCGGACGCGGCGAGCACCGCGGATGCGAGCAGCGCTGCCGACGGCAGCCAACCCGTGGACGCCGCGACGGAGACGATCGATGCCGGCCAGGTCGCCATGGACGCGAACGGTCCCCCGATCGTGCAGCCGGGCCTCGGCTTCGGTGGCGGCGGTGGATGCCGATGCGCGCTCGTCGGTGGGGAGTCGCGAACCGGCGCAGGCGCGGCGCTCGTCACGCTCTTGTTCGCGAGCGTGCTCGCGCGCCGGCGTCGATCTCGCGTCGCGGCCGAGATCACTCGTCGTTGACGGTGATGGACACGGCCGAGCCGGGCTCGACCATCGTGCCTGCGGGCGGGTCGGTGCTCAGGATGATGAACGCGGGGCGCATGTCGTTGAACCCGTGGTGCGTCTCACCGAGCACGAGGCCCGCGGCCGTGAGCGTGTCGCGCGCCACGCTCGTCCTCTGGCCGACGACGTCGGGAACGGCGATCTGCCGCGATGCCGCGACCACCGAGATGCGAACGGTGCTCCCGCGGCTCGCGTGATCACCCGGGCCGGGGCTGGTCGCGTTCACGAGGCCGGGCGTGCCCGCGCCTTCCGCTTCTTCGATGGCACCGACGACGAGCCCCGCGCTGGTAATCCGTGCGCGCGCCGTCGCGAGCGCCTGACCGATCACGTCGGGCACGTCCACGTTGTCGGGCCCGAGCGAGACGATGACCGCGACCTCCGAGTCGCGCGGGACGGTGGACCCGGCGCCTGGACGCTGCTCGACGATCGCGCCCGCGGCGACGCCGACGTCGTGTCGCTCGCCGCGATGCACGAGCCGAAGACCGTTGCTCTCACAGAGCCCCGACGCGTTGTCGAGCGTGAGGTTGGTGAGCAGCGGCACGACCTCGTTGGGAACGAGGTGCCACCCCTCGGCCATCGCGAGCGTCACCATCGCGGAGACGATCGCACTGGTGATCGCAGACGCGACGATCGGGCGCAGAAGTCCGGGCTCACGGTCCGACATGGGCCGGGTTCTAACACGAACTCGCTCTCGCTCTCGCTCTCGGTCTCGCGCCCCCTCTGCACCACGACCTCGATCGACTCCCGCGTCAGCAGGCGCCAGCGTCGGGGCAGACCGCAGGCGAGCGGGCGGCTCAGACCCTCCAAGCAGGCCCGAGCCATTGCGGCGTCGATGCCCCGAACGCCGGCCTCGATATCCGCCCGCACTCGGAGCCGCCGAACTTCGTCGCCCTGCATGTCGGCTGCGTTCGTGCCGATGATCCCCAGATCCGCTCGCCCGCATCGGACCGCGCGGGCGCATTGGGCGGCGAGCGGTTCATCGCAGAGCGGCGAGTTCGGCGGCAACCCCGAGCGCGTCCTCGGGCGTGACGAGCTTCTTCTTCGGATCGCGCTTCTTGTTGATGAGCTGAATGACGGCGATGACGTCGTCCTGGGCGCTGAGCATGGGCACCGCGATCATCGACTTGGTGCGGTAGCCGATCTTCTTGTCGAAGCTGGGGTCGAAGCTGAAGAGGCGGAGGTCTTGGCGAGCATCTGCGCCGACCGAAGAAGAGAGGTGTGCTCGGCCTCGGGCGAGGCGCCTTCCGGCGAAACGAGCTCGTAGACGTCCGGATGTTGACGGTCTCGAGCGCGCGCGCGATCACGATCGCGGAGACATCGCTCAGCTCGGTGTCGTGCTCAGCCATCACCCGCCCGAAGAAGCAAGAGCGGAGGCCACCATGCGCGGCGAGGGGCTGGATCGAGGGCCGAGCAGCGCTTCTCCGCCTGATGCGGTCTGCGCGTCGCACGTCCCGCGCCGACGCGCGCTCGGCGCGCTTGCGTCTCCCTTGCTGGGCGAGCGAGCGCGAGGAATTTGTCAGCCATCGTGCTCGACGCGACACTCTCCAATCACAAGGAGCCTGACCGATGGCCGGAATCCTCCTCCCCGTGCAGCAGAAGACCGCGTACAGCTTCACCGTCGCGCAGCTGCCGTCGAGCCAGTCGATCAGCATTCCGATCGCCGTCAGCGTGAACGTAACGCAATGGCGCGAGGCGACGCTGATCGTGAGAGTCCACGGAGCACCGACCTGGACTACGGACGCGCAGTTCCAGTACGACTTCTTCCCCTCCGGGCCGTGCGCGGACGATCCCTCCGTCGTCTTCCGAGGCACGACAGGCAATCCCACGGTCACCGTCACGACGGCAAACGTCGGCAGCTCCACGGCCTACGTGAAGTCCACGAACATCACCAGCGGCTTGGCAGGTTACGGGGATCTCGTTCTCACGCTGACGCAGCCGGCAAGCGCGGGCAGCTTCATCATCACGCTCAGCTGCGACCTGGTCGTCAAGGCGTAGGGGCAGGAGGATCGACGATGGCCGGCACCGTAATTTCGCTTCAGCCAAGGACGCCATATCATCTCTTGGCCGCGCAGTTCCCTTCATCGCAGACACTCAGTGTGGTCATCGCGGTGAACGTGCATCTCGCCGAGTGGCGCCACGCGATGCTGCTCGTCCGGGTTCACGGGGCACCGACGTGGGCGTTCGGCTCATCCTTCAGATACGACTTCTTCCCCTCGGCTCCCTCCGTCGACGATCCGGCGACGCCGTTCCGCGACGCGACTGCCTCACCGAGCATTCAGATCAGCTCGTCTCAGGTCGGTAGCCTCACGAGCTACACCGGCATCTCCAGCGTCAACACCGCGCTCGGGGCCTACGGCGATCTCGTCCTGACGTTCGTGCAGGCCGGCATCGGCGGGACCGACTTCTTCATCAACCTCAGCTGCGACCTGATTCTGAAGGCGTAGCTGGCTCTGTCGGTGGAGAGCTCCGCGGCGGCGGCGAACACATCGGCGCGCCGCCGAATGTCCGCAGCACAGGTCATGGAGATGGTCTACCCCACAGCTCGCAACGCGTGCTTGCTGCTCCAGGAAGATCGGGGAACCCCTGGACCCCGCGGTCGATAACTCCGTAGCTCAGGCCCATGTTGAAGTAGGTATTGAGCGCTCCCCAGAGCGCATAGATCACCAGGTGCTCGGCTGAGGCCTCGAGGCGTCCCAACCCGGGCGAAAGGAACCAGACTCCGGGACGGATAGCCTGATGTGTCAGCTCGTGGAGCATCATAGTCAAGATCTTCACGTCAGTTGGACCCCGCCGTGGCTCCGACCAGAGCGGAAGCACGGCTGCGGTCTCAGCTGGCTCGGCCGCGCCGCGCCGCCTGAATGGCGTCGAAGAGACGAAGGACCACCGGCGGCAAGTCTGGGCTGATGTAGTCCTCGCAGATCGAGCCCACGATCGCGTGAGCGCCCGCCGCATCGAGACCGGCCAGCACGGAGACGACCCGTCGGCCAGCGAACGCATGTTCACCAAGGAGGTCGGCGCAGACAACGGCTGGCGCGTTGACGCCGGGCTGCTCGACGGTTTCGGCCATGAGCGGGTCCGCGAGGAGCTGGTCGTACGAGTCGAGCGCATAGTCAGGAGGCACGCCTACGAGCCCCGCCACCACGAGCCGCGAGGGGGAGCGTCGCAGCCCGAGGAACCCCTCCACGTAGCGCTCGATCGGATACCGCGGGTCCGGCTCGCGGTGACACCAGAGAGCGGCCTGGTCGAGCTGATCGATGTGCTCGGACATCGAGAAGAGATGCGAGTCCGGCGTCGAGCAATCATCCTGGGGCGCAACGAGGACGATCACGAGGACCGAGTCCGGCCGCGGAAAGCCCTCGTTCGCTCCGCCAGGCCCGGCGTGCCCGGTTCGACCGTCCGCGAACTGCGGCGGCTGGTAGTCGTCCCGCGTCCAAGTCACGGACGAGGTGCCATCCGGCCGGGGAGCCGGGGACAGCGCGAGCAGAGTGGCCTCGAGTTCCTGCTGAAACAAGCAGCCTCGTCGCCGCAAACCGTCTAGGTCCTCGATGCAGCGGTCGACTACCGGAGCGTCGTAGTCGAATATGCCGGAGGGGTATCTGGCAAGGCAATCAGGCCGGCTGGGATCCAGCACACGCGCGAGGATGCCGTCGTCGCCGAGACCGGGCTCGCAAAACCAGCCATCGGTGACCTCCGCGGAACCGAGATCCCCCGTGATGACTCCGATGTGGATCGAGAGCACGGGGCCACCATCGGCAACCTGATCCGTGATGAGGAGCCGCTGCTCCAACCGCCCTACCACCCACATCGCTTGGCCGGATTGGTCCACGGTGCTCCCTCCGCGTTCCGCATCCACGACGATCAGAATGTCCACCCGATCGGTCGACCCGACGGGTCCGCTATCGTATCGCCAGCCGTCTATGTTCGCGTCGTGCGGTCCGCCGTCAACGATCGCGTGCCGATCGGCGCAGCCGATCAGCACCCCTAGGGCCAGGATGCCAGGAGTGGCCCTCATGCCCTCAAGTGCGAAGCGGTACATCGTCGAAGTCCACGTCCGAGGTCTCGTCGATGAACGTGTACCCCACCGAGCCCGGGTATAAGGCGGTCCTGAAGAGCGCGACCGTGAGCTCCTCGCGGGGAACTCGCACGTAGTGGTGGAGCGACCCCGGCGTCGGTGTGCGCCAGAGAAACGCCTCGATCTCCCAATCGTTAGTCCCCTCGCGGCTGCGCGCGGAAATGCCCGGTAGGCTCGGCAGACCGTCGGGCGTCAGGCACCGCCGATCGCCCGCCAGCGCACGACAGTGATCGCCAGGGGGGCATCCGCCGCTGGGATCGCAGGCCACGCCAGCAATTATCGGCGTGCTGGAGTTCGAGGGTATCCGGTATTGGCCACCCTCTCGAAACTCGTATCCTATAGAATAGTCAACACCCGACGCCCAGACCTCCCCGGTGGCGATGCTTAGGTTCTCGCCCGGCCGTCCGCCGATGAGATCGGCTGTGTCGTTCACGCCTGGTCCGCCGCAAGCGCCCGCGCGAGCCGGGGTCTGTCCGTCCGTGCCCAGGCAGAACACGGTGTTGCTCCTCGCGTCGTAGCGCGCCCACAACACGTCGTGGTCCGTCTGAATCAGGTAGCGGTCCGTCTGCTTGTTGTAGCTGATCATGACGCCGGAATGCATGCCGGGTGCGTCGCCCAGGTACTCGACGGACGTCGGCCCGACAGCGACGGTTCCGTCGAAGCGAATCGCCGCCAGCAAGAGCTGGTTGTTGGGCCCGTACCATCCCAGCATCCACTTCCGCCGGTTCACGTCGAACGCGAGGCCCATCTCGAAGCTCGGCACGTGGTGCGGATCGTGAGCCCCCGGCAAGATGATTGCCGTGGGGAGAAGCGCGGTGGTCTCGAATCTCCAACCGAGCGGATTGCGCGTGAGGAAC
>JAYVCF010000126.1:0-4666 GCA_043750095.1 Deltaproteobacteria bacterium | reverse complement strand
GAGCCGGGCACTCCTGTCGAGATCCAGCCCGCGTACGCCGCCGACTACCGCGTCGGTTGAAGCGCTAGGGCCCGAGGCCGCTGCAGGTCCGGAACGCTGGATTGCAGTTGGTCTCGAGGCACGTCATGCACATGGGGGTGTTCCCGCCGGCGCAGGCGAAGGGGCAGTGCATGACGCCGCAGCGCACGCTCCCGTCGAAGCAGTCGGCGCACGCCGTCGTGAGCCCGCTCATGCTGCGGATGCAGTTCTGGGTCGCGGGCTCGCGGCCCAGGTTGTCGTTGCCGCACATCGAGACCACCGCGTCGACGCCGCCCGCGGCGAGCACCGCGCTGTCTGCGCTGTTGGTGCAGGCACCGCTCCCCGTCGTGGCCGCGTCGACGTCGGACGCAGCGTCGACACCGGGCGATGCAGCATCGTTGCCTGGCGACGCGGCATCCACCCCGGGTGAAGCCGCATCGACGCCCGGTGAAGCCGCATCGACGCCGGGATTTCCCGAGTCGCCGCCACCCGCGGCGTCGTTGCTCGCCCGCGTCCCTCCGCCGCAGCCCGCGATGGCGACCGCGATCGAGAGCCCGAGCGAGACCGAGAACGAGCGTGCGTGCGTCATGGCCACCCCTTGGAGATGGACTCTTGTACCGCGCTTCCCTAGACGGACGATAGCGGGGCCCCGTCGAGCCAAGCGGCGACTGGCACCAAGAGGTCGATCGCGATCGTCCCGTCCGTCCGCGGCAGCTCGACGATGCGCTCGGCGACGTGCGCGTAGGGCTGGAGTCGGCGTCGGAGCGCCGCGGCGTTCGTTCCGGTGCTGGCGTCGGGCACCTTCGGCCCGCTCAGCACGATCGCGGTCGGCAGCAGCCGGGTGTCGAGCAGCACTTGCACCGCCGCGTGCGTCGCGCTCAGCGTTCCGAGACGATCCGACGCGACGAGCACCACGGTGGCGTCGAGATCATGGGCGAGGTGGAGCGCGTCGTGCGTCCACGTGAGCGGCGAGAGCAACCCACCAGCTCCTTCGACCAACGCGATGTCGGCCTCGCTCGCCAGCGAACGGATCTCACCGACGAGCTTCGCGAAGTCGACGATCACGCCCTCGCGATCGGCGGCGACGGCCGGCGCGAGCGGCGCTCTCAAGCGCACGAGCGCGTGTGTCGGCGCGACCTGTCCGGTGGCGGCTGCGAGACGTTCACCGTCTCCCGCACCTTCGCTCGCACCCGACTCGAAGGGCTTGATGGCGACCACGCGGCGATCGCGCGACAGGAGCCGCGCGAGCGCCTCGGTCACGAAGGTCTTGCCGACGTCGGTGTCGGCGCCCATCACGACGACGAAGCGCGTCACGCGCAGACTCTAGCGCTCTCGTCGCGCAGGGCCCGTCTCGGCTGTCGCGACCGCGATCCTCTCGCGCGCCGATGTGAGCGGCCTTCCCTCGAACACGCGTTGGTGCACGGCCATCCAGTCCGGGAACTCGGTGCCGAAGAGCCAGTCCATCGTCGCGATCACGAACCCGTAGTGGCCCTCGAAGCGCGCGTGGTGGAGCGAGTGATAGGAGATCGGGTTGCTCATCGTGAGCGTCGAGAGCCGCGTGGATCGAACGGGAGAGAGCTCCGCGTTCGCGTGTCCGACGATGTTCCCGATCCAGTGCACCGCGAGAAAGAAGAACCAGCCGCCGGCCCCGAGCCGATCGAAGTGCGAGAGGACGATCGCCGGCGCGAGCATCGCTGCGGTCCAGCCGACGGCCTCGAGCGGATGCATCGAGAGGCCCGACATCGGCGTCGTGACCACCGACTCGTGATGCCAGCGGTGCATCCAGAACAACGCGCGGTGATGCATCGCGCGGTGAAAGAAATAGTAGAAGGCGATGAACGCGTACCAGGCGACCGCGAACCCGAGCACGTTCGCGAGCCAGCCGCTCGAGAAGTGAATCGCGCCCGTGTGCAGCGCCCACACGAAGGGCAGGACGAACACGAGATGGAAGAGCGCCGTGCCGATGGCCTCGTGCCGCAGCTGCCGGCGCCGGAGCGGCATGTCGAGGATCTTTCGGCCCGCCTTCTGCACGCTTCGCTCCACCGCGAAGCCGAGGCCCAGAGCGAAGAGGGTGGTCGAGACGAGCGCCAGCGTCGTCCACATCGCGAGTGACACGAGCGGCATCGCATCGAGCGAGCTCATGGCGCGAGCATGGGTCCATCGAGCCATGGATCAAGGAGAGCCGACCCGAGCGGCCGAGCCTGACGCGGCGCGCCGTCGGTCACGGATCGGTCACGCCGCGCGGAATCCCCTTGCCGCGCGGGCCGATCGCGGGTTTGGTAGCCCTCCCCATGGCGGAATCTTCGTTTGCGCATGCGTCCTTCGCACCCGTGGCGATCGTCGGGCGGGCATGCCTCCTTCCTGGTGCGCGCAATCCGGCCGAGCTCGCCTCGCTCGTGCTCGAGGGCCGCGATGCGATCACGCCCGCAGCCGAGGGACGCTGGGGCATCGCGAAGTCGCGCGTGATGGGCCCGACGTCCGACGCCTCGGGCGACCGATGCTGGTCGGATCGCGGTGGCTACGTCACCGGCTGGGAAGAGGTCGTCGATCCGCGCGGCTTCGGCGCGCTCTCGGAGCGCTCGGTGCGCGCGCTCGATCCGCTCTTTCAGTGGGTGCTCCACGTCTCGCGCGAGGCGATGCGCGACGCGAAGAACGTGAACCCCGCGCGCACGGGCGCGATCCTCGGCAACCTCTCGTTTCCCACCGATCTGATGAGCCGCTACGCAGCCGACGTCTGGCTCGGCGATGGCGGCGACCGACCCGATCCGCGCAATCGGTTCATGTCGGGCCTGCCGGCGCACTTGCTCGGGGCCGCGCTCGGCATCGAAGGGCCGCGCTTCTGTCTCGACGCGGCCTGCGCCAGCTCGCTCTACGCGATCGCGCATGCGTGCGATGCGCTCGCGAGCGGAGAGGCCGACTGGATGCTGGCCGGCGCGGTCTCGCGCGCAGACGACCTCTTCATCCACGTGGGGTTCTGCGCGCTCGCCGCCATGAGCAAGACCGGACAGAGCCGTCCTTTCCACGCCGAGGCCGATGGGCTCGTGCCCGCCGAAGGGTGTGCGGTGCTGGTGCTGCGTCGGCTCGCCGACGCGGTGCGGGACGGTGATCGCATCCTCGGTGTGATCCGCGGCGTGGGCCTCTCGAACGACGGACGCGGACGAGGCCTGCTCGCACCGAGCGAAGAGGGGCAGGTCCGCGCGATGGAGCTGGCGTACGCGCGCGCGGGCGTGTCGCCCTCGAGCGTGGGCTACGTCGAGTGCCACGCGACCGGCACGCCAGTGGGCGATGCGACCGAGCTCGGCAGCCTCGCGCGCGTGATGGACCAGAGGCGTGCGCCGCTCGTGATCGGATCGCTGAAGGCGAACCTCGGTCATCTGGTCACCACGGCTGGCGCCGCGGGCGTGCTGAAGATCCTCGCCGCGATCGAGGCGCGGTCGCTGCCGCCGACGCCGCACTTGGACGCACCGAGCAAGGCGCTCGATCCGAGCCGCTTCCGTGTGCTCGCGAAGCGCGAGGCCTGGGCTCCGGTCGCCGGGCTGCGGCGTGCGGCGATCAGCGCGTTCGGCTTCGGTGGGAACAACGCCCACGTGCTCATCGACGAGTGGGCGCCCGAGAGCGCGTCGATGGAGAAGGTACTCACCGCCGTCGGCATCGAGGTTCGCCGCACGCCGCGCATCGCCATCGTCGGCATGGGCGCACGCGTCGCCGACGGACAGAGCGCCGCCGACCTCGCGGCGAGCTGGACCGAGAAGCGATCACGCGTACGGCCGCGAGCCGAAGGCGGCGTCGCCTCGGCCCACGCCGAAGAGGTCGTCCTCGAGCTGCACGGCCTGCGCTTTCCGCCCACGGACCTCGAGAAGACGATCGCGCAGCAGACGATGTTGCTGGCCGCAGCGCGCGAGGCCGTCGCGACCGTGGTGCTTCCCGGCGCGCGCACGGGCGTGTTCAGCGGGATGGGCTGTGATGCCGAGGTGGCGCGCTGGGGCGCTCGATGGCGCATCGCGGAGTCGCGCGCCGATCGCGGCGAGGCGTGGATCGCGGCGGCGCGTGATGCGATCGCGCCGAAGCTGGTCGCGGCGACGGTCGTGGGCACGATGCCGAACGTCCCGGCCAATCGCCTGAGCTCGCAGCTCGACCTCGGTGGCCCGAGCCACACGGTGTCGGCGGAAGAACGATCGGGACTCGTCGCGCTCGCGCTCGCGAGACGTGCACTCGAAGAAGGCGAGCTCGACGCCGCGCTCGTCTGCGCGAGCGAGGTCTGCAGCGAGCCAGTGCACGAGGCGGCGATGAAAGCGCTGCGCCTGGAAGCCTGCAGCGGTGATGCGGCCATCGTTCTGGTGCTCGAGCGCGAGGACGACGCGAAGAAGAATGGCCACCCCATCCTCGCGCTGCTCGGCGACGACGCGGTGGTGACGTGGCGCAGCGAGCGCTCCGAGGTCGAGCGGATCTTCGGTCGGCCGCACGCCGCGGTGGGCCTGCTGCACGTGGCGGTCGCGGCGATCGAGCTCGCGTACGGGGCCGCGGAGATCCCGGCCATCACGGTGGAGACGCCGAGCCTCGAGGGCCCGACCGAGCGCGTCACGCTGGAGCGTGCGCCGGGCAAGGACGGAGCGAAGAAGCCCTTGCCGGTGGCGAGCGCGACGGTCGG
>JAYVCF010000125.1:0-11005 GCA_043750095.1 Deltaproteobacteria bacterium | reverse complement strand
GAGACGGCGCAGCTCCTCAGGCAGCCGCGCAGGATCTTCGACCGCACGCTCCCGCTCGCCGCGAACGAGATCGCCGAAGCGCTCGGCGAGCATCGCTGCGGGCGCCAGCACGAGACCGCGCACCACGATCAGCACCGCGCCCCAGAGGAGCACGATCGCGAGCAGTGCGAGCAGGGCCTGCCAGACGAGCGATCGCCCGGCGGCCTCGCGTGTGGCCGAGAAGTCCCGGGCCATCGAGACGACGCCCAGCGGATCACCCGATGCCGTCCGGAGCGGATAGAGCAGCACGCCATAGGGCTCGCCCGCGGCCTCTCGCGTGTAGCGCGTCGGCTCCTCGACGTGCGTGAGATCGGAACCCGTCACCAGGCGCCGCGCGAGCTGTCCGTTCGTGGACGCGACGGTCATGTACGCGCCGACGCGGTGCTCGTCGTCGAGCGCCGACGAGTCCATGTTGGTCGCGATCTCGCGCAGCGGCGCTTCCAAGACGAAGAGTGTCGAGACCAGCCCGAACGACTCGTCGAGGTCATCGAGCACCGGGGCGAAGTCCATACCGACCTCGAACGAGCCGACGTAGGCGCCGTCGGGGCCCAGAACCGGCACGACCGACGCGATCGAAGGACCCGTGCGGCTGAGCGCCGCGCCGTGGTGCGGCGCGTGGTCCTCGTTCACCGCGACGACCAGAGGGCGATACGTCGTGAGGTCGTCGCCGAAGAGCTCGGGTCGGTGCAGCCGCAAGAACGAGACGCCGGGCGGCGTGTGGAACTGCATCACGGCGGCGCCGTACTGGTCGTGCTGTGTCGTCCAGACCGTGTGCAGCTCGGCCTCGAGGCCCTCACGATCGCGCGCGGCGAAGAGGCGGCGCACCGACGGCATGTCGGCGATCATCGCGGCGCGCGATGCGGCACGTCCTTCCGTGATGCGCAGCTTGGACTCGAGCGTCGCCTGCATGAGGTCGAACTGGCTCTGCTCGATGTCGCTCGTGAAGCCGCTGAACAAGCGAGTGGAAGCGAACGTCGTGCCGGCGATCGTGATCGCGATGATGCCGAGCAGGACGGAGAGCGCATGTCTTCGAACCGTCATCGGCGCGACGGTAACGCGGATCTTCGAGCCAGTGGCGGGGCGTGTGCGCTGCTCAGCTCAGCGGCCGCACTCGACGCACGCCGGCCGTCCGCCGACGTCAAGGCAGACGCTTCCGGCGCCGCACTCGGGCCACGCTCCGCACGAGCAATGACCGTCGGGCGCGCAGCTCGTCGCGGACGCGCAGCGCGCCGGATAGCCACCCAGCGGACCTGCGCCGCATCGAACGTACACCGTCGCGCTCGCGACGATTGACCCGCGCCACGCATCGCACGCCTGCTCCTGGATCCCGTCGCACACGAAGTCGACGAACGACGGTCCCGCCTCCGGCAGCGCGCAAGTCACGCCGCCGTCCGCGTCGATCGCATGCACGCTCGAACACGCGAGGCAGAAGAGCCCGACGAGCGCCGCTACGAGTCCGGCAGGTCGCATCGCACGCACTCCGCAGTCGCCTGGTCCGCGCGCCGCGCGCAGATCTCTCCGTCCACGCACGTGCGACCGCCGCACGTGCAGCTCGCGGCGTCGCACGCGTCACCCCACACGCACCCCATCGAGCCGACGCAGTTCATGTACGGCACGAGCGTCGTGCCGCGTGTCGCCATCAGCGCGAGGTCAGCGCATCGGCCGCGGCTCATGCCGTCGCACGGATCCGGAGCGCGGCGAAACGACGACCAGACGCAACGCCCCTCCACGGCGTCGACCGGCGCGACGGCGTCGCTTGCCGCGTCGTCATCGCCACCGGTCTGCGTGCATCCGAACGAGACCGTCGCGATGAACAGCAGCGCGAGCGCGCAATCGAGATGAACGCTCCCTTGGCCCACGATCGGAGCATACACAACCGAACGCTCGGTCGTCGGTCCGAGCCCCCTCGCTCCACGGCAACGTCGGCGTGCCGCTGCGTTATCCTCCGGCGGCGTGGCGAAGTCCGAGAAGATCGTGATCGAAGTGGGCGGGCGCGAGGTGTCGATCTCGTCGCCGCAGAAGGTGTACTTCCCCGAGGCGGGGATCACGAAGCTCGACGTCGTGAACTACTTCGTGGCCGTGGCGGACGGAGCGCTGCGCGGTGCCGGAGGTCGGCCAAACGTGCTGGTGCGCTACGTCGAGGGCATCTCGCAGCAGGCGTTCTGGCAGAAGCGCGCGCCCGAGAACCGACCCGAGTGGCTCGACGTGGTCGCGCTCTCGTTTCCTTCGGGGCGCACCGCGGAAGAGCTCGTGCCGCGCGAGGCGGCCGCGCTCGCGTGGATGGTGAACCTCGGGTGTCTCGAGCTTCATCCGCATCCCGTGCGCGCGGACGATCTCGATCATCCCGACGAGCTGCGCGTGGATCTCGATCCGGTGCCGGGCGTCGAGTGGCCGCAGATCCGTGACGTCGCGAAGGTCGTGCGCGAGACGCTCGCGGATCTGGGCCTCGTCGGCTGGCCCAAGACGTCGGGGTCGCGCGGGATTCACATCAACGTGCGCATCGAGCGGCGCTGGGGCTTCCAAGAGGTGCGCCGCGCGGCCCTCTCGCTCGCGCGCGAGGTCGAGCGGCGCGCGCCGAGCATCGCCACCAGCAAGTGGTGGAAGGAGGAACGGCACGGCGTGTTCCTCGACTACAACCAGAACGCCAAGGATCGAACCGTCGCGAGCGCGTACTCGGTGCGGCCACGTCCCGACGCGCGCGTCTCGGCACCGGTCACCTGGGACGAGCTTCTCGAGTGCGAGCCCGGGGACTTCACGCTGCGCAGCATGCCCGCGCGCTTCGCGACGATCGGCGATCGGCACGCGGAGATCGACGCGCATGCATGCTCCATCGAGCCGCTCCTGGAGATCTCGCGCCGCGACGAGGCCTCGGGCCTCGGTGATGCGCCCTGGCCGCCGCACTACCAGAAGCAGGAGGGCGAGCCGGCGCGCGTGCAGCCCTCGCGAGCGCGGAAGAACTGGTCGCCGCCCGCGCCGCGCGCGCCTGGGGAGCTGCCGCCGAAGTCGAAGCGCAAGAGCAAGAAGCCACTGATCGAGATCGGGCGGGCAGAGAAGAAGGACGACGTGCTCGCGGGGCTCGCGCGGTGGAAAGAGAAGCACGTGGAGATCGTGCCGCTGCTGGAAGCGGCCGACGTGCTGGTCGATCAGATGCGCGGTCGATACACGGCCTGGTGGCGCATCCGCGTGAACCTCGAGCACGTGCCCGAGGAGAAGAGACCCGCGCAGGAGGCGCTGGAGGTGGACTACGAGCCGGGGGACATTCGGCCGGTGAACGCGGGCGGGCCGTCGAAGCGGAAGAAGAGCGAGAGCGAGAGCGAGAGCGAGAGCGAGAGCGAGTAGCTTCAGTCAGCGGTCGTGGGTGGAGGCGCCACCGTCGTCGGCGGCGGCATCGGGGTCATCCGCGGCACCTCGACCTCCAGCTCGCTCGGGATCTCCACGAACCCCACCTGCGCGGTCGCGTGGCAGGCGTTGCAGGCCATCGTCGTGGTCGCGAACTCGCGCTCGAATCGCGCCATGTCGTGCGAGCGCGCCGCCTCCTCCAGCGGGACCAGACACGACTCGATGAAGGGCTCGATGCGCGCGTGAATCTCCTCGGGCGCGGGCGCCTCGAGCAGCGGGCCCTCGTAGACCTCGCGCAGCTCTTCGACCTCGTAGGTCGCGAGGTCCCAGCGTCCCGCGCGCGCCGCGCGTCCCGAGAGCTCGAGCCGATGCCCGATCTGCAGCATCAAGGGTCCGAAGCGCGCGGCCGATCCGCCTGCCGCGCCGCTCGGTGGAGGCGGTGCGTCGGACTTGGTGCCACATGCAGTCGACAGGATCGCGACGAGGAGGGCGGCGCGGAGCGGCATCCGCATATCCTCTACCAGATCAGCGGCCGCGGACGATCTCGCGCAGCGTCTCGTAGTCGCGCTCGGCGATCGATCCCGTGCGCGCGCAGCGTACGTGGCCCGTCGGATCGACGAGCACGTGGATCGGAATCGTCGCGCCCGCATCGAGTCCGAGCGCTGTCAGGAGCACGGGGAGACCACCCGGATCGTCCAGGCGTGCGGTCTCGGGCGCATCCGCGTTGGCCGCCTGATACGCGGCGAGCGCCTCGGGCGTGGCGTCGACGGAGAGAAACGAGAGCGTGACGGGCGCGCCATCGGCGACGAGCCGCGCAGGCCAGGCGCGGACCATCGGCATCTCGTCGAGGCAGGGGTGGCACCACGTCGCCCAGACGTTGATCCAGCGCCAGCCCACCGTCGACATTGCTGCGCCCGTGAGGTGCGGCAGCACGAGCGCGGTCCCCTGTCCCTCTGGCGCCGAGACGTCGCAGAAGCGCTGCGCTGGATCGTCGTGACGCGCGGTGACGGCTTCGGTGCGACGCGTGCTCGGCTCGGGCGTGACGGTGGTGTCATCGCCACACGCGGAGAGCACGAGCGCCGCGACGCAGGTCAGAGTCTGCAGTCGATCCATGCGACGAACGCGCTCCGGTTGAGGTCTTCGGGTGTACACGCGGTCTCTGGGCCGCTCCGACTCCAGGCGCAGAAGCTCGGATCGAGCTGCGCGAATTCCTCACCGAGCCAGAGCAGGCCGACCTGGCTCGCGAGATCCGGATCGTGGAACGTGCTCTCGAGGTGGCTCATCACGGCCTGCGCACGGTCGTGCGAGAGCGCGGTGTTCGTCTCGGCCGAGCCGTCCGGCGACGCGCGCGCGACCACGAAGAAGTAGCTCGCCCCGCGTCGGTCCGCGAAGACGTGATCGATCAACGTCGTTCCGCTGCCCTCGAGGGTGCTCGACGAGCGCTCGAACTGCACGATGCCGCCGCGCTCGCGCATGGGGACGAAGAGCGCGTTGAAGTCGTCGCCGCTCATGGTCGCGACGCTGCGTGCCTCGACGGGCTGGCAGCCGCGGCCGCTTCCGCCGATCAGGCCGCAGCTCGTGAGCACGCGGCGCAGGATCGTGCGCAGCGCGGGCGTGCAGTAGGCCTCGTCGGCCTCGGCGGCGACCGCGACCTGCGGCTCGTCGGTCGCTTCGGCCTGCGACAGCACGAGGCGCGCCGCCGCCGACGACTGCCACGAGCGAATCATCACGGTCGGGATCAAGAGCGCGATGAGCGCGAGCACGCCGACCAAGATCGCGCGGCCGCTCATCGCGCACCTGCTTCTTCGCGATCGAGCAGCCGAGAGAGCGCGTAGTCGAGGCCGAGGTCGGTGTCCTCGTCGCAGAGTCGCGTGTCGTCGACGTAGATCTGCGGGGTCAGCACGGGCAGCTGGTTGGCGACGGCCCATCGCAGCGCGCGGTTCAAGCGCGCCTGCACGGTGGCCGATCCGATGCAGCTCGCCAGCGCCGGGAACTCGGCGCGGACCATGCGACCCACCGCCGCCGGACCGCCCGCGCCCTGCGCAGCCTCGTGGATCGCTTCCTGGTGCGCGAACGCCCACTGGAGCACCTCTTCGGCATCACCCTCGGCGCAGAGTACCGCTTCGCTCACCACGCACGCGCCCGGGTGGATCGACTCGTCGATCATCCAGTTGCACTCGTGATCGAGCGGGAAGAGCACGGCGCGGCGGCTGACCTCGCTCGCGGCCCGATGCTGCGCGAAGCGCTCCTCGAACGCGCGACACGAGGGGCAGAGCGGGTCGAGCACCTCGGTCATGGTCACGTGTCGCGTCTGCGGGCCGAGCGCCACGTACACGCTGCCGCCCGCGCTGCTCGCCTGCGCGTCGGGATGCGCGAGCGTCCCGCAGCTCCCGACGAAGTGAGAGAAGTCGGGCGCGCCGCTCGCGTATGCGATCACCGGCACGACGACGAACGCGATGCCGAGCACGAAGGCGCCTGCGAGGATGCCGAACGAGATCAGCGCGGGTCCTCGCGGGGCCGTCGAGCCCGCGCGACCGCGGAGGCGACGATCCATCTGCGACGCCGTCGCGAGGCGAACACGCGCGCCGGCCACGTCGTCGATGTCGGTCTCGTCAGGGAGCGTTGGGGGCGCCTCCACCGTGTCCGCGCTGCCGAGGCCCTCGAGGGTCCTCAGGCGCGGAGCGGGCTCCATTCGCTCGAGCACGTCGTCGATGGTCGCGCTCGGTCCCGCGAGGGCCTGACGTGCGCGCACCCAGACGATCACCGACACGATCAGCCCGAGCGTGCTCGAGCTGTAGATGCCGATGCAGAGCTTGCACGCCGCGCCGAGCTCGTGGAGAGAGAGGTATCCGAACACGAGCGAGGTGGTGAAGGGCAAGCACCACGCGAGCGCCTGGAACCCCGCGGCGCGCGGATCGCCGTCCTTCTGCGAGACGAGCAGCGCGAGCGCGAGGAACGCGAGGTAGGCGAACACCGCCATCCCGGGGAGCGAGACGGGTATGCCGCCCCAGACGCTGTCGCGCATGATCGACGAGTACGGGCTCATCAGCGTCACGTGACATCCGCTCGTGCCGGAGACATCGGGCGTGTCGGCGCCGGGGATGAACGAGCAGTGAATCGCGTGCACCTGGCGATCGAGGTGCGCCGTGAAGTCGGAGGTGGACACCGACGAGAACACGAACCCGGCGATGGCGATCGCGAGGACGGTCCCGACCAAGGCGCGCTGAGCGAACATCGAGGCGCTATGATCGAGAAGGGGCCCGAATTCAAGGGCTCCGGTCGAGATCAGGGCGCGAGGGTGAGCACCCCGAAGCGCTCGGGGACGTGGAAGTTGGGGCGGGGGGTGAGCGTGGGGAAGCGCGCGAGGAAGAGGCGCGGGCTCGGCGCGTGGCCCGTGATCCGGAAGAGGCCGATCCGGAGATCGCCGGCGGTGAACGTGGTGCGATCGAACGCGTTCGCGGGTATGCGCGCTTCGATCGTGAAGCGGTGCGCGTCGTCGTCGACATGCTGCGCGTGCGTCATGCCGCTCGACCAGGCGACGTCGCCGTGCGGGCGCGCGGAGAGATCGACGGCGACGTCGAGGATCTGCCCGCGCGGCCCGAGCTCGATCTCGCGATAGCTGCTTGGCGTGGAAGGATCCGCGTCGACGAAGGCCTCGACGACGTCGTAGCCATAGAGGTGCTCGTACTCGGTGTTCGCGGGCGCGTCGGGGGCGGTGAGCGGCGGATCGAAGGTGGCGTCGAACGCGAGATAGAGCGCGTCGTCGGACCAGAGGATGCGGACGAGCGTTGTAGGCGAGGTGACGGGAGCGCCCGTGTAGTCGGTGGTGATCGAGGTCGGAGGCGCCGCGGACCAGGCGGCGTCGTCGAGGGCGCCGTCGATCGTCGGGGGAGAAGAGGTGTGCGGGGCGAGAAGCGTGGTCGTGGTCGTGGTCGTGGTCGTGACCGAGACCGGGACCGGGTGCTCGCTCTCGCTCTCGCTCTCGCTCTCGCTCTCGCTCTCGCTCTCGCTCTCGCTCTCGCTCTCGCTCTCGCTCTCGCTCTCGCTCTCGCTCTCGCGCGGACTCCTCGTCGTGCTCGTGCTCGTGCTCGTGCTCGTGCCCGTGCCTTCACCCCCGCACGCGACCACGACCAAGATCCACGCGCAGCGCCTCACCGATGTCCCGCTGCGATCCGCTTCGCATACGTGCTGCTCACCGGGATGTGCTTCATCGCCTTCTCTCTCGCCTGCCCCGCGGCGGCGCGATTCCCCGTGCGCTCGTACGCCTCGATCAAGAGCGCGAGCGCCTCGAGGTCCAGCTCATGCACGGCGAGCTGCGCGCTCAAGATCGCGATCGCTGCGTCCATCGCCGGATCGGCGGCCGCCGTTGCCGCGGGGGCTGCGGCCGTTCGTGGCGCGAGCGCACCACTCGCGACGAGCATGTCGAACGACTGCCCGACACACGTCTCGCAGATCCCCACGCTGATGTGCCCGAGCCCGTCGCCCGCGATCAGGTTTCGAACCTGCGCCTTCTGACGCGCGCAGAACGCACAGACCTGCGGATTGCCAGCTGCCATGGGCCCCGATGCTACGTCGGGCGACGAGCGTTTGCTCCCTCCGAGAAGCTTCAGTCCGCCGACTCGCCCGTCGCGTGGGCGAGGCGCGCGCGCGCGAGGTTCGCGGTGATCCGCGCTCTCAGATCCGCCAGACGCGCCTCCGTTGCGCGCGCATCCGCGAGCAAGAGATCGTTGAGGATCGACTCGCCGGCAGACAGCTCGGCGAGCTGTGCGCGGTACGCTTCCTCTGCAGCCTCTGCGCTCACGCGCGCCGCCTCGAGTGAGCGCTCGGTCGCGTGCAGCTCCGCGAACGCCTGCCGCACCTCGAGGCGAACGCCGTCCTCGACCACGTGCATCTGATCTTCGGCCGCCGCGATCTGCGCGTTCATCTCGTCGGCGCGAAAGATCGCCGTTGCAGTGTCGCTCGGGGACCAGGTGAGCTGCGCGCCGAGCTCGTACGAGGGGTAGGGCGTGCTCGTGAGCGGAAAGACGCGCTGGTTGGGGCTCGAGTACTCGGCGTAGCCGTAGATGCCCACGTGCGGATAGCCGGTGGCGATCGTGGCGTCGCGCACGCGCGTCTGCGCGGCGATCGACTGGCGCATCGCGCGGATCTCGGGGCGATGATCGAGCGCGGCGGTCTCGATCTCGAGCAGCGTGCCGGAGAGGGTGGGCACACCCGCGGGGATCGCGCCCGCGACCTGAAAGCGCTGCTCGGCCGGCGTGCCGAGAAGGATCGAGAGCGCAGCCCCGCTCACGACGACCGCCGAGTCAGCGCGTGCGATCGCTTCTTCGGCCTGGGCGACGCGCGCCTCCGCGGAGGCACGATCGGCGGGTCCGAGGATGCCTGCGTCGGCGTAGCGCACGATCTGATCGCGGAGCGCGCCCGCCTGCTCGCGCGCGCTGCCTGCGACCGCCGCGATGCCGCGCGCTTCCACGTAGCGATAGAGCGCCTCGATCGCCATGAGCGCGACGTCGGACTCGGCGGCGTCCACGCGAAGGCGCTCGGCGCGCACGCGGCTCTCGGCGCCCTCCATCGCGGGGAGCGCCGCGAAGATGAGGTCGGTGATGGGGACCGTCAGGCGCGCGGTCGCGGCGAACTGATCCCGCGGGATGTGGATGGTGATTCCGCCGCCGGGAGCGCCCATGACGGCGATCTGCCCGTCCGGGAAGCCGTCGACGTGCGCATAGCGTGCACCGATATCGAGGCGCGGAACGAGCGCCGCCGTCGCCGCATGCACGCTCGCTTCGGCCGCCGTCACCGTGAGGCGCGCGACGTCGATGCGCGGGGATCGCTCGACGGCGAGCTGCGCGGCGCGCTCGGCCGTGAGGGGCTCGGTGCCGTCGGCGAGCGCGGCGGCGAGATCGAAGCGCGTCGGCGGCGCGGGCGCTTGGGCAAGGGCGGGGGACACGAGCGAGAGCGAGAGCGAGAGCGAGAGCGAGAGCGAGAGCGAGAGCGAGAGCGAGTGATGAGACATGACGATTTACTCCACGGTCTTGCGGAAGCGGAGAGATGCGATGGTGGCGAGCACCACACCGAAGGCCGCGAGCGTCAGGAGCTGCGGGACGACGTCGGACAAACCCGCACCGCGCACCAGCACCGCGCGGATCACGTCGGTGTAGTGGCGCAGCGGATTGATCAGCGTCACCGGCTGGAGCCAGGTCGGCATGCTGCGGATCGGGGTGGTGATCCCCGAGAGCAGCGCGGCGGGCATCATGAAGAAAAAGCCGCCCATGAACGCTTGCTGCTGGGTCGCGCTGATCGTCGAGATCAGGAGCCCCATGCTCAGCGTGCTCATCAGGTAGAGCACCGTCGCGCCCGTCAGCAGCACGAAGCTCCCGCGCATCGGCACGTCGAACACGTACGCGCCCACGACCATCGCGAGCAGGAAGTCGAAGAGGCCGATGAGCGCGAAGGGCAGCATCTTGCCGACCAGGAGCACCGCAGGTTGCACGGGCGTGACGAGGATCTGCTCGAGCGTCCCCGTCTCACGCTCGCGCGCGAGGCCCATCGACATCACGATGGTGGTGATCATCAGGAGCAGCATCGAGGCGATGCCGGGCACCATCGAGATCGCCGTCTCGAGGTGTGGGTTGTAGAGCACGCGCGGACGCAGCTCGACGCTCGGCACGCGAAGGGCCGTCGCCGCCGCTCCCATGCGCGAGAGGCGCGCCTCCATCACCTCGAGAGAGGTCTCGCCGAAGAAGCGCGCGACGGCCGATCCCGCGACGGCGCTGCGGTTCGGATCCGATCCGTCCACCACGACCTGGACGGACGCAGGCCGATGCAGCGCGCCGCGCGCGAGCCGATGCGAGAACCCGCGGGGCACGATCACCGCGGCGGCGGCGTGTCCGAGCACGATCTCGTTCGTGGCCTCGTCGGCGCTCGATCGCGTGTCCGTTCGCTCCAGCGTTCCGTCGGCGAACAAGCGCTGGAGGTGCGCTCGCGACGAGGGCGTCTGATCGAGATCGACCACGATGGTCGGCACGTGATCGACGTCGAGGTCGGCGGCGCTGCCGAACACGAAGAGCTGGATGACCGGGGCGATGAGGAGCAAGGCCATCATGCGGCGATCGCGCGCCGTCTGACGCATCTCCTTCAGCATCACGGCGAAGAGAGAGGCCCACATCACGCCAGCTCCCGCTTGAAGCGTCGCGTGCCGACGAGGAACATGAAGACCGCGAACACGGCGAGCGCGATGAGGTCGGTCTGGATCTCTGCGAAGCCGTTGCCGCGCAAGAGGATCCCGCGGAGCGCGTGGATGAAGTAGCGGCTCGGCACCACGTTGCTGAGCACGCGGAGCGGCAGCGGCATGTTCTCGATGGGGAACAGAAACCCGCTGAGCAGCATCGAGGGGAGCATCGACGTCATCGTCGCCAGCTGCGTGGCGACCATCTGGCTCTTGGCCACGATCGAGATGACGAGACCCTGTCCGAGCATCCCGAAGAGAAAGAGCGCGGCCGCCAGCGCGAGCGCAGGTGTGCTCCCACGGATGGGGACGTCGAAGATCCACGTGCCCGCCGCGAGCACCAGCAGAGCGGCGATCACACCCAGCGCGAAGTAGGGCAGGAGCTTACCGACCATGATCTCGCCC
>JAYVCF010000124.1:0-6755 GCA_043750095.1 Deltaproteobacteria bacterium | reverse complement strand
CAATCATGGCGAATCCGCCCAAATCAGGGTTTCCGGTGCCCGCGGGGACTGCCACAGTGTCGAACGACGCCCACGGCATCGTGTCACCGTGTCATCAATCCACGCGGCCTGGCTCGATCAACGTACGAGCGCGCGCGGCAGAGCGTCGGCGACCTCGCGGGCCAGCAGACCTCGGTCGCTGACCGCGGCGAGCTCGCCGGCCCGGGCATGAGCGAGCGCGCCCGCGCAGGCCGCCTCGAAGGGTGTGGTCGTGGCGAGCCACGCCGCGATGGCGCCGGCCAGCACGTCCCCGGTCCCGCCGGATGCGAGCGCGGGCGTCCCCGCGGCGATGACAGCCATCCGCTCGCCCGGCGCGGCGACGAGGGTCCGCGCGCCCTTGAGGACCACGACATGGCCTGTGCGATCGGCGAGCGCGCGCGCCGCGGCGTACCGGTCTGCCTGGACCGCCGCCGACGTGACCCCCAGCAGCCGCGCGGCCTCGCCCGGATGCGGAGTCAGCACCCGCGGCATGCGAACGGAGACCAGCGCCCCCGGTTCCGACGCGAGCGCGGTGAGCGCGTCCGCATCGAGCACCGTCGGAAGGGGAAGCTCCGAGACCAGCCGCAGCGCGAACGCTTGTGCCGTCGCGTCGAGACCGAGCCCGGGGCCGAGCACCGCCGACTTCTTGCCCGCACACTCACGCACGACCGCGGCGATGCCCGCTTCGAGCGCCTCGGGCACCTCGAGCGTCATCGCCTCGACGACCTTCGCATCGAGCGCCGCCCGCGCCGCACCGCGCGCCGCGATGGTCACCAGGCCCGCACCCATTCGCTGCGCCCCGAGAGCCGCGAGCAGCGCCGCGCCCGTCCGCCCTGGCGAGCCCGCGATCACGAGCACGTGTCCCGCGCTTCCCTTGTGTGCATCGCGCGGACGCGCAGGTGCGAGCGCCGCGAGGTCACCGGCCACGAGCAGCTCGGTCCCGGTGGGCTCCGCGTGCGGAATCCCCAGCGCCTCCACGACGACGTGTCCTGCGTGATCCACGCCGGGGTACTGGTGCAGGCCGCGCTTGTCGACGCCGAACGTGATGGTCGTGGCCGCGTGCAGCGCGACGCCGAGGACCGCGCCCGTATCGGCAGAGATCCCGCTCGGCAGATCCAGCGCGACGATCGGCGCGCCCGCCGCGTCGAGCAGCGCCATCGCGTCGGCGACGAATCCCTCGATCGGGCGCGAGAGACCCGTGCCGAAGAGCCCGTCGATGATCAGCGTGGCGCCGTCGAGCAGCGCGAGCTGCCCCTCGCGGCTGGAGACCTCTGCGACGGGGACGCCATAGGAAGCGAGCAGAGCGAGGTTGGTGGCGGCATCGCCCCTCACATTCGCGCGCGAGCCCATGAGCGCGACCCGCGGCCGCACGCCTCGCGAGACCAGGTGCCGCGCGACGACCCACGCATCGCCGCCGTTCTGGCCCACGCCGCCGACCACGAGCGGCCGAGCGAGGGCGCCGCCGTGGCGCTCGAAGATCACGTCGGTCGCACCCCGCCCCGCGTTCTCCATGAGCACGAGGGTCGAGAGCCCACGCGTCATCGCGTCTTCGTCGACGCGCCGCGCCTGCGCGGCCGTCGCGAGCCAGTGCGTCACGCGGACGCCTCGCGCATCCGTTCGAGGAAGCGCGCGACCGCTCGCTCCATTCCCATGAGCACCGCCTCCGAGACGATGGCGTGCCCCACGTTCAGCTCTTCGATGCCCGGCACCGTCCGGAGCAGCTCTCCGACGTTCCGCGCGGTGAGCCCGTGTCCCGCCGCGAGCCGGAGCATGGGCGCCGCGCTCCGCGAATGGATCGCGGCACGTGCGAGGCGCGAGAGCTCCTTGGTGCGCGCGAGATCGCTCTTCGCGTTCGCGTAGTCGCCCGTGTGCAGCTCGATCGCCGCGGCGCCCGCCTCGAGCGACGCATCGATCTGCGCGAGATCCGGATCGATGAAGAGGCTGACCGGCACGCCAGCGTCACGCAGCTTCACGATCGCCGCGCGAACGAGCGTCTTCTGCCCGACCACGTCGAGCCCGCCCTCCGTCGTGCGCTCCTCGCGCTTCTCGGGCACCAGCGTCACGAGATCGGGAAGCACGCGCACCGCGAACGCGATCGTCGCGTCGGTGGTGGCCATCTCCAGGTTGAGGAGCGTCTTGACCGTTCGCCGCAGCACCTCGACGTCACGATCCGAGATGTGACGCCTGTCTTCACGAAGATGAACCGTGATCCCGTCGGCCCCCGCGAGCTCGCATAGTGCGGCTGCTTCGACTGGATCCGGATACGCCGTGCCGCGTGCTTGTCTCAGCGTCGCGACGTGATCGACGTTCACGTGAAGCCGCGTTCTCGCCATCGCGGCACCGTACCACGCGAGGCCCTGCGTCAGGCCGCGTGGGAAGCGGGCGCGAGCTCCTCGTTCACGACTCGCCCTCGCTCGTCACCACACGCGTGGATCAGCGCGACACGGTCCACCAGCCCCGCGTCGAGCAGAGCGCGCATGTACCCGTCGGCATAGCCATGCGCGCGAGCGAGCTTGGCGTACGCCCCACCTGCGAACCGCGCGCGCGTCACGTCCGCCACGAGCGCCTTCACCTGTTCGAGCAACTTCGTTTTCGTCATCGCCGTCATGTTCGTCGAATGCCCGAGTGCAGGATCGCGGTCAACAAACGCGCACGCGTCGCTCACCGAAAACTTGAAGCGTCGATCACACGCGCAGAGGATGACGCGATGCAACTCTGGAACGATCCGAAGGACACGCTTCCCCTCGCCGGCTTCGAGAAGAAGGAGCGTCGCGATCCCGAGAACGATCGCCGTGTCGACGAACGTCGAGCCACGCTCGGCGAGCGCCGCACGGCACTGGCGCGCACGCTTCGCGCGCTGTTCCAGCTCTGATCGACGTGCGCGAGCGCGCGCGCGCGAGCGCTAGTTGAGCTCGGCTTCCATGCGGTCGCGCAAGCCCTCGAGCTCGCTCACGACGCGCTCGCTCGCGCTGACCTCTTTCGCGCGATCGATGATCGACTGCAGCTGGGCGATCTCGTCTCGCTGACCTTGCCGCAGCTTGTTGATCATCTTCTCGAACTCGACGAAGACGTCCCAGAGTTCGTCGCCCTTCCTGAGCTTGCCGTAGACGCGGAGATGTCCCTGGGCCACGTCCACGAACAGGCGCTTGAGCTTGTACGCGGGGCCGACCACGCGATGCGTGACGAGGATCCCCGTGATGCCGAGCGAGAGCACAAGCACCAGAATGCCGCCGCCGATCGCGAGCAACAGGTTTCGGTCGTACGACTCCGCCGACTCGCGGATGAACTCGTCCGTGGCCCCCTCGGCGGCCATGTTGAGCTGCATCATCTCGGTCTGACCGCGCGACTGTTGGTACGCGAGGTATCCGAGCACGGTCGCCACGGCGAGCGTCACGCCCACCACCATGCCCGTGTACTTGAGCTGGAAGCGCGCATCGAGCAGGTAGTTGCGGAGCAGACGCTTCGGCGGCGCGCCCGTCGGCTTGGGCAGGGACTCGGCGTTGGCTGTCATCGCGATCGCCTCCTCGGCGCAAGCTCGTATCGATAAGCGCCTCGTGGGCCGATCGGCCGTGGGCGTTCTGCAATTCTAGGGCGCAAACCGCATCGGATCCACAGAACGGTGCGAGATCGTGCGGGGACGGACTTCATGGGCTCCCCAGCGCAGTTGCGAGGCTGCGCAGCGCCGCGGCCGTGGCCGCCTGGAGCGCGGCGCGCTGGCCACTGAGACCGCTCACGCCCCCTGCCGTCGCCGCTCCCGAGAGCATCGAACGGATGGAGTGGCTCGGATAGTCCTGCACGACGATGGAGACCGCCGCGTGGATGTTGCCGTCGGGACGCGTCGTCAGGTCCGTGATCGACACGTCGAGGAAGTAGCCGTGCAGGTGCTGCGCGGCGATCGCGGTCCGCGCGGCCGCCACCGTCTGCCCTGCAGGCGCGACGACGACGCCCGACATCGGCGTGATGGTGGACACGACGGTCGTGCGCGCCGACGTCAGCAGCGACGGATCGATCCCCGCGACGGTACTCCCCGGATCGCCGACCCCGATGTAGAAGCGAGCCGGTCCACCCGACGGCGGCGACGTCCCCGTTCCGCTCGGCGGAGGCCTGCTCGAGGGTCCGCGCGCCGTGATCGCTGCGATGGCGGCGGTCGCGGCGGCACGAACGGCGGGTGCCGAGTCGCTGCTCAGCGCGCGCAACCCGCTCAGCGCGGACGAATCTCCGACGCGACCGAGCGACTGCGCGGCCGCCGCGCGAACCGAAGCGTCCTCGTCACGAAGGGCCGATATGAGCGCCTGCGTGACGGCCGGGCTGGGCGCGACGCCACCGAGCAAGGTCGCTGCGCTGGCGCGAACGCGGAACGCGGCCGACGTCGCCAGCATCGTGATGAAGCGCGCGGACGGATCCGTCTGTGCGGACGCGCAGCGCGGCGCCATCGCGGCCGTGCCGACGAAGAACGCGATCGCCGCGATCGCGAGCCAGCGCCTGATGGAGCTCCTTGGTCCTTGCATGCCGCCCGTGTGCACTACGTCTCTATCTCTTCACTGCTCTTGTGCGCGCCATCTCGAGCGTCCCCGCGTCCAGCTCCCTCGGATGCGAGTTGGACGGGCGACCGGCAAGTCCCTTCAAGCTCAGGCGCAGAAGTATCTCAGACTCGGGCGCGCTCGATCAATCGCGTCATTGCCCGGCAAGCGGCGCTCCTGCATCGTCCCCGTGTGCGCTGGGCGCTCATCGTAGGCGGGCTGCTCATCGCGACCCTGACGGCGGCTCCGGCGCTCGCTCAGCCCACGGTGATCGTCCGCGCCGAGAGTCGACTCGAGCTCGACGTCCGGCGCGACGTGGACGGCCTCGTCGTGACGGGTGCGCTGCGTGACGACCTCGGCGTCGCCCTCGCGGGAAACGACGTGACGCTCGAGCTCAGCCACGCGGTCGCGAGCGAGCACCGTCGCACGAGCCGCGTGATCACGCGGGTGGTCACCGCCACCGCGGACGGAACGTTCTCGACGCACTTCCAGGTCGACGCGGGCGACTACGTCGTCGATGCCGGCTACGAGGGCGCCGCCGAGCACACGGGGACCCACGTCACGCGCTTCTTCGATCTCGATCGCGCGCACGTCTCGCTCCGCGTCGCCCTCGATGACGGAACGCGGATCGACCTGAGCGTCGCGGAGCACCGGCTCACGATCGTCGCGACCTCCGAGACGGGCGGACAAGACCTCGCGATGAGCGTCACCGACGAATCGGGCGACGCCGAGCTCGGTCACGGCACGACGGATGCGGACGGCGTCCTGCACGTCTCGCTCGAGAGCGCACGCCTCGGTCCTCCGGCTGCCGGGCGGCTCGTCGTGCGGACGGTCGGTGATGCCACGCGCGCCGAGGCACAGAGCGAGCTCCCGGTCGTTCGCTTTCGGCCCACCGAGACGACGATCGCGCTCTCGCGCGCGATCTTCTCGCCCGGCGACACGCTCGGGGTGACCGGCACGCTGACCGATGGCGTCGGGCCCCTTCCGCGCGAAGCGATCAGCGTCGTCAGCGCGGATCGCGTCCTTTCGACCGTGCTGACGGACGAGCGCGGACGATACGACGCGACGCTCGACGAGAGCGCGTTCACAGAGCTCGAAGGCGAGGTGCCGATCGTCGCGCGCTTCGACGGTGCGGCGCCTTGGATCCCCGGATCCGAGTCGCGCGTACAGAGGCTCACGCTCTCGCGGCCACTCGCGCTGGGCTGGCTCTGGGCCATCGTTCCCATCGCGCTCGCCGCGCTCGCGGTTCGCTGGTCCTTGCGGCGAGAGCGCGGCGCGGCTCCCATCGTGCGGCGACCCGACGGCGCACCGGGCGTCGCGCTCGGCGCACGTCGGTTGCTCGCCGCCCAGCGCTTCGACGTGAGCGGGATCGTGCGCGACGCGATCTCCGGCGACCCGGTCGTTGGCGCGACCGTTCGCGCGGGTGAGCACGAGGCGACCACCGATGCGATGGGCGCGTTCGCATTCACGGCGACGCGCGAGGCAAGCTCGCTCGTCGTCGACCACGTCGAGTATCTCCCCCTCGAGACGATCGTGGCGCTTCCACACCGTGGCGAGCACGACGCGATGCACTTCCGCATGGCGAGCCGCCGCGCGGTCTCGTTCGCGGCGCTGCGGCAGGTCGCCGCGGGGCTCGCATCCGACGGCGAGGTCGCGCTCGCGCTCACCCAGCGCGAGATCTTCGAAGTGCTTCGAAGCCGCGGCGCTAGCCCACCCACGCTGCCCGACCTGGTCTCGCGTGTGGAAGTCGCCTGCTATGCGGAGGGCCCGCCGAACGACGCCGAGATCGCGGAGATCCGGCGATCGGCGGGCGCGATCCTCGCCCGACCCATCGTTCGGGCCGCGTCCGCGGGGGCTGCGCGCGGCCGACGTTGACTCGTTTTGGAACGCGTCTCTATAGTGGCGCCGCTCGCGGGGGTGGCGTGGTCTCGACGCCGCAAGGGAGAGAATGATCACCATCGTCATCGTCGTGCTCGCCCTCTTGGCCGTCGGCGCGCTCGCGTTCTTCCTGACTCGACGTCCCGAGGCGATCTCGCCGTCCGTCGAGCCGAGCTCGGATCGCGCCGCGGGCAAGCCCAGGAAAGACGCGGACAGGCCTGCCGACAAGGCCCCCGAGAGCGAGAAGAAGAAGGACGCGCCGAAGGCGGTGCCCGCCGAGGCGCGCAAGAGCAAGGCCGCACCCGAGCCTGCGACGACCGCGGAGCAAAAGCAGGAAGC
>JAYVCF010000123.1:0-14981 GCA_043750095.1 Deltaproteobacteria bacterium | reverse complement strand
GGTGGTCGTCGTCGACGATCGCGAGGAGCTCAACGACGAAGCGCACGTCCCGGGCTGCGAGCGCGTGCAGAGGACGCCGCGAGAGTCGGTCGGAGTGGTGGTGCCGACGGATCACGACTACGTGCTGGTCACGACGCACGATCATCGGCTCGACGAAGAAGCGCTCGATGCATACGCGAAGGGGCCGCATCGCTACCTCGGCCTCATCGGCAGCCAGCGGAAGATCCTTCGCATCCTCGCGCGCATCGAGCAGCGCGGCCCGCTCCCCCCGCTCGATCGCGTGTACGCGCCCGTCGGGCTGGATCTCGGCGCGGTGACGCCAGCCGAGATCGCCATCGCCATCGTCGCCGAGCTGGTCGCGCTGCGACACGGACGTTCCGCCAGCCATCTCTCTCGCGTGGCGGACCCCGCGTTTCTGGCGCTGGTCAAGAAGGCGAGCGCGAGCGACGACAAGAACGAGTGAAGGCAAGCAACGCACACCGTGCTCGTGCCGATAGCCGGGCATGACCCAGACACTCCGTCTCGCGTTCCTGGTCCTCCTCGCATCCACCCCCCTCGCGTGCACCGCGCGACATCCGACCACGCGCATCGACGACGCCATGGTCGACGCCCACCGGTTCCCCGAAAGCCCGAGCACGTTCACGATCGAGCTCGTGACGAACGACCTCGAGGTCACGCGCGGTGATCGCATCACGCTGGACGTACGGATCGAGCGCCAGGGCGGCTTCGCCGAGCCCGTTCTGGTCGAGCTGGCGGGGCTTCCCGACCCCCTCACCACGCAGGCGCGCGAGTCGCGCGTGGGCGACGCGATCACCACGCTCACGATCGTGACCGACGAAGATGGCGAGCCCATCGCTCGCGCGGCGTTCGTCGTTCAGGCGAGCACGCTCGAGGGCCTGCGCCAGACGGCGCCCGCGCACATCACCGTTCGATGATCTCGACCGGAGTGCCCGGCTCGCCGGGCCGACACAATTGTGTCGCGTCTGCTTTGCAGACGACTCCGGTCGTGATCAGGGTGGGATGGGGCGCATGCTCACGCGCACGTTCGTCGTGCCCGGCGCCAGATCGAGATCGAGATCGACCGGAAAGTATCCGTCGGCCGAGATGGTGATCTGACGCGCGCCCGTTCGAAACGAGGGAGCGTGCGCGGCGAGCACCAGCGCAGAGCCGATGAAGCGATCTTCGGTGTACACACGCGCCGTGTCGGGCGTGATCTCGAACTCTAGGGTCGCCCGCTCCGTCGGCGCCACGGTCGCCGCACCGCAGCCAGCGATGGCGACGAGAGCGAGCGCAAGGAGCGCGACGATCAGCCGGACCACGGCAGCCCTCGTGCACCTGGCGTGCTCGCCGCGAGATCGTGCAGCGGGACGATCACTTCGACGCACGCGGAGCCGTCCACGCGCGCACGCGTCGCCGTCGTCGTGGCGTGTGCGTCGATCGCCGCATGCATCGCCGCGATCGCGGTCGCGTCGAGCGTGGAGCGCGTGATCGTGGCGTCGGCCCACGCGTGCAGCGCGGCGCGCGCCCGAGCTTCTGCCTCGCGACGGGCCCAGAGGCGCTGGGCCGCCAGAGGTCCTCGACGCTCGTCGGCCACACCGAGCGCGATGGTCACGACTGCCGCGCGCGCCACGTCCACGTGAGGCGCGACGTCCGCCCACGCGAGCCGCATCGCTTCGGGCACGCCGGCATCCTGCGCCGCCGCGTGCGCGCCCCCGGCGAGAGCCAGCGCGAGGCACGATGCGAGCAGGCGTGTCCGAGTCATTCCCACTCGATGGTCGCGGGGGGCTTGCTCGACACGTCGTAGACGACGCGATTGACGCCGCGCACCTCGTTGATGATGCGGCTCGAGGTCTTCGCGAGCACGTCGTACGGCAGCCGCGACCAGTCCGCCGTCATGCCATCGCGTGATCCGACGGCACGCAGCGCGACCACGTTCTCGTAGGTGCGTCCGTCGCCCATCACGCCGACACTGCGAACCGGCAAGAGCACGGCGAACGCCTGCCACACGGCATCGTACTGAGCCGCGGCGCGCAGCTCTTCGATGAAGATCGCGTCGGCCTCGCGCAGCACGGCGAGCTTGTCCTCACTGATGTCGCCGAGGATGCGAATCGCCAGGCCCGGGCCCGGAAACGGATGGCGGCCGAGCACGCGCGGAGGAATGCCCAGCACCGCGCCCACCTCACGGACCTCGTCCTTGAAGAGCTCGCGGAGCGGCTCGACCAGCGCGAGCTTCATGCGCTCGGGCAGCCCGCCCACGTTGTGATGCGTCTTGATCGTGGCGCTCGGACCCTTGAACGAGACGCTCTCGATCACGTCGGGATAGAGCGTGCCTTGCACCAGATGCGTCGGTGCGTCGCTGCCGACGGTGATCTTCGCCGCCTCCGCCTCGAACACCTCGATGAAGACGCGACCGATGATCTTTCGCTTCTGCTCGGGATCGGTCACGCCGCGCAGCGCATCGAGAAAGCGCGCGGCCGCGTCCACGTGCACCAGCTTGAGGCGCGTGCCGCCACGGCCCGCCACCTCGGTCTCGAACATGCGGACGACGTCGCTCGCTTCGTTCTTTCGCAAGAGGCCGTTGTCCACGAAGATGCACGTGAGTCGATCGCCGATGGCGCGAGAGACGAGCACGGCCGCGACCGTCGAGTCGACGCCGCCGGAGAGGCCGCAGATCGCGCGCCCACTGCCCACGCGCTCCGCGATCTTCTGCGTGGACTCCTCGATGAAGGATCCCGGCGTCCAGTCCGCGGGACAGCCGGCGACGTCGAAGAGAAACGCGCGCAGCATCTCGGCACCGCGCGGCGTGTGCGCGACCTCGGGATGGAACTGCACACCGTAGATCCTCTGCTCGATGTTGGCCGCGGCGGCGAAGGGCGCGCCCTTGGTGCTCGCGAGCGCGACGAATCCGGGTGGCAGCGCCTCGACGCGATCGCCGTGGCTCATCCACACGTCGACGCGCTCCCCGGCCTGGAACCCCGCGAGGAGGCCGATGGGCGATCCGATCTCGATCTGCTGCGGCCCGTACTCACGCTCGGCCGCGGGCTTCACGCTCCCGCCGAGCAGATGCGAGAAGAGCTGCATGCCGTAGCAGATGCCGAGCACGGGCACGCCCAGCTCGAACAGCGCGCGATCGATCGTGGGCGCGCCCTCTTCGAACACGCTCGAAGGACCGCCCGACAAGATGATCGCGCGCGGCGCCATGGCGCGGATTCGATCCATGCCCACGCTGCCCATCCCCAGGGTGCAGGGGTGGATCTCGCAGTACACGTGCTGTTCGCGGATGCGCCGCGCGATCAGCTGCGTGTACTGCGACCCGAAATCGAGGACGAGGACGAGCGAACGCTGCATGGCGCGCCGGTCTACCATGAGCGACACAGCCCACGCATCCGTGGCACGCGGGTGTCGGACGTCTTGGCGCGCCCGGCCTTCAGCTCGGGTAGTACTTGGTCGCGCGCTTCAGGCCGCGCTTCTTGATCGTGCGCGACTTGAGCAGCTTGGCGATCGGGAGGGCGAGCTCCTTCGTCTGCACGTGGAGCGCCTTGGCCATGTCCTCGACGCCGTGACCGGCGTTCGACTTGATCCAGTCGCCGGCCTTGACGACCATCGCGGCGAGCTCGGCGGGCGGGCGCTTTCCACCGCTTCGTGCGCGGCGGCCAGGCCGGCTGGCCGCGGGTGCGCTGGCCGCACGCGGCCCGGACGGAGCGCGCGAGGGGCCCGCGCCGAGCGAGCTGGTGACGGCGTCGATGGCCGCTTTGCGCACGAGCTCCTCGAGCTCACTCGCAAACGCCTTGATTCGAGTCGCGATCTGATCATGGATGTTCGACACAGGCAACCTCCGGGAAAACCCCGTTTGAAGGGAGCGTGCTACCGTCCTTCGAAGCAGATTGTCAATCGCTGTAGACGGACTTCGGTCTCACTGAACGCTGCTCGTCGCCTCACTCGTCGCGTCCCAAGCTGACGCTCCATCTGTTACTCTACCCGCCACGTGACGGCTGAGCCCCAGAAGGACGCGGAGAACGGGTCGTCAGAGGACGACTGGGAGCGCGAAGAGGAGGCTGCCGAGCAGGCGATGTTGGCCGAGCGGGTCGGCTTGGTCGTCGGCGGGCGCTACAAGATCCTGCGAACGCTCGGCGCCGGAGGCATGGGCGGCGTCTACGAGGCCGAGCACGAGCTGATCGGCAAGAAGGTCGCGCTCAAGTGTCTCCACAAGGAGTACACGCGCGATCGCGACCTCGTGGAGCGCTTCAAGCGTGAAGCGCGCGCGGCGACGGCGATCGGCAACGAGCACATCGTCGACGTCACCGACATGGGCGATCTGCCCGACGGCGCGCCCTTCCTGGTGATGGAGTACCTCGCAGGCACGACGCTGAGCGGCCTGATGGAGGACCTCGGTGCGATGCGCATCCCGCGCGCCGTCCACATCGCGCGACAGGTCTGCGATGCACTCGGCGCCGCGCACGAGAAGGGCATCGTCCATCGTGATCTGAAGCCCGAGAACGTGTTCCTCACGCGCCGCGGTCAAGACCCCGACTTCGTGAAGGTGCTCGACTTCGGCATCAGCAAGATCCACTCGGGCGATCGAAAAGATCGCGGGCTCACGCGCACGGGCATGGCGATCGGAACGCCGACGTACATGTCGCCCGAGCAGGCTCAGGGCCTGCGCGACGTCGACGCGCGCACCGACGTCTGGGCGATGGGCGTCATCCTCTACGAGATGCTCACGGGACATCGGCCCTTCGAGGCCGACAGCTATCCCATGTTGCTGATGCGCATCGTGGGCTCCGAGCCCGATCCGGTGACGAAGTGGCGCAAGGACGTCCCCGACGCGCTCAGCGCGCTCGTGATGAAGTGTCTCGAGAAGCCGGTCGGCACGCGCATGCAGACGATGTACGAGCTCGAGTCGGCGCTCGCTCCGTTCGCCGCGAGCGATGCACCGCTCGTGATGGCGGAGCTCGAGGTGCGAACGCAAGAGGGCGCCAGTCACACGGTCGTACGCACCAAGCGCGCGAGTGATCGGCCGCCCGAGAAGGACAGCAAGGACAGCATCGCGTCGGCGATCGCGGCGACGCAGATGGTCGGCTCGACACCGCCGCCGCCCATGACGGCGCCTGCCGTGCACGGCGACTCCGGCGTTCGTGCCTCGGCGCCGAGCACGGCCACGCGCGTGCACGGCTCGGTGGATGCGAGTGCACCGCCGCGAGTCGCGCCCGCGTCTGCGCCTGATCGCGCGAAGGCGAATGCGCCGCAAGCCACTGCCGAGATGGGTGCGATCGTTCGCAAGGGGGACGGCAAGCGCCAAGAGCGCACCGGCGAGCTCGGCTCGATCACGCGCGACGAGGAGCCTTCCGCGTCGCACGTCGTTGCGTCGCCCGCGCCGCGCGCGAACGGGGCCTGGATCGGGGTCGCCGTCGGCGCGCTCGCGCTCGTCGCGGTCGGTCTCGGCTGGGTCGTGTCGGGTGGAGGCGCTCCGGCGGCGACGAGCGTGGTCACGGCGCCACCGACCAGCGCGACGCCACCCACGACGGTCCTCGCTGCGCCCGATCCGGTTCCACCGCCGACGACCGTCGTCGCCGCGCCTGCGGCCGAGGTCCGCGTGCGCATCTCCGTCGTTCCGACCGACGCGACGATCACCATCGACGAGGTCGAGTTCCCCAATCCGATGGACGCGATGCAGCTACGGCAGCTCACGCCGGTACGCATCGGCGTCTCGTGCGATGGATATCGTGGTCTCGAGCGGCTCGCGATCTTCGACTCGGATCAGAACTTTCACTTCGAGCTCGCGCGCGGCCGTGGCGTGCAGCACGTCGGTGTGACCGGCGCGGAGCTTCCCGAGGCCTCGCCCCACTCGACCACAGCGCCGCCGCCGACGACCACGAGCGGCCACGGTGGCGGCAGTTTCCGCGATCAGTTCTGATCGCGCCTCCTCGTCAGAATGTGTGGAGTGTGGCCTTGATCGACGTTGTAGTGCGACGAAACCTCACGCGTCTCGCACACGCGAGCATCCTGCTCCTCGCGATGACGAGCGCCGCCGCGAGCGCGCAAGAGGCGGTCGTCGCGACCGAGCCCGACGAGGCGACGCTCACCGAGGCGCGCGATCGCTTCATCGGCGGTCTCGCGCTCGCTCGTAACGGGGACTGCGCAGCCGCGATCGCCGAGTTCGATGCGTCGTACCGACTCGTCGAGCGGCCGAACACCTTGTTCAACCTCGCGCAGTGCGAGGAGCAGCTCCACCGCTACGACCTCGCGGTCCAGCAGTACGCGCACTACCTCGAGACGGCACCGGCCGACGCCGAGGATCGATCGACGGTGGAAGCGACGCTGCGATCGCTGCGCAACCTGCTCGGCACCATCCACATCACCGTCAACACGACCGGAGCCGAGGTCTGGCTCGGGGATCGCATCGTGGGCGTCGCGCCGGGCGACGTGCTCGTGCCGGGAGGCCGCCACGCGATCGAGCTGCGCGCGGCTGGATTCCTACCCACGCGTCGCGAGGTCGAGGTCGCGGCGCAAGACACCGTCACGATCGACGTGACGCTCGATCAGGCCGAGCAGCACATCGATCAACACATCGACCAGCACATCGATCAACACATCGAAGAGACGCACGTGCACGTCTCGCGCAATCCGCTGCCGCCGGCGGTCTTCTACACGGGTGTGGGGCTCACGGCGGCGTGCTTGATCGTCGGGCTCGCGGGCGGCGTGAACGCGCTCGTCACCCACGATCAAGTCGCGGCGAGCGATCCGCGCCTACCGCGCGACACCTCGGGCATCCGTGAGTCGGCGCTGATCGCCGACATCGGGTTCATCGCAGGCGGCGTGTTGCTCGTGGGCACGATCATCATGGGCGTGCTCACCGACTGGACCGACGGCGCGCCGCTCGGCGAAGTAGAGGACGCACAAGCTCCTCACGCGCGCTTCACGGGGAACGGCGTGGAGGTGACGTTCTGATGCGCACCCACCTCGCCACGCTCGGCCTTCTTCTCGTCTCCGGTCTCTTCTGGGGCTTCGCGCTTCCCGCGTGCAGCGCGCTCGGCCTCGACAACCTCCCGCAGGCCGACTGCGTGCGCGGGAGCGGCGGCACCACGGGCGATGCGTTCTGCGCGAGCCTGGCCACGCTCGTGCCGCCCACCGACACGTGCCACACGTGGCAGTGCAACGCGCAGTCGCACCACTGCGAGCAGCTCGCGCGCGACGACGATGGCGACGGCGCGCCGAGCATGATGTGCGCTGCCGGCGCGACGCCCGACTGCAACGACATGGACGCGACGAACACGCCGGGGGGTCACGAGACCTGCGACGGGCTCGATCAGGACTGCGATGGCGTGCCGGACAACGGCGTGATCGCGATGAGCGAGATGCCCTCGTCGCTGACGACGATCATTGCGGGCTCGGTTCAGACTCTCTTCGCGTATCAGCCGGACGCGGACGAAGCATTCCTGCTCGCACGTGACGCGTTACCGCGCCTCCAGGCGATCACCATCACGGCTACCGCGAGCCCGAACCCTCTCGTGCTGAGCGAGCCGGTGTCCGGGACGATCACGCCGCAGAACGCAGACGTCGCGATCGCCGCGCTTGGCAGCTCGACCTACGCGCTCGCGGCGCGGCGCCTGACGGCGTGTCAACAGTGGGCGCTGTTTCCGGTCACCAGCGCGACGAGCGCGGTCGCGCTTCGCGGCGTGCGGGGCGCCGTACCGGCGGACGAGTCACTCTTGCCGGCGTGCCCTGCAGCGGGATCGCAAAACCTGACCGCGCCCTCGGTCGCAGGACACACGAACGGATCGAATCCTGGCAACACGGTCCTCGTGGCGTGGCTCGCGGGCGCCGATACTGCGCGTTCTTGTGGCGCCGCCGTCGAGGTGCCGGTCGCGGTCAGTGCGGTCGGGTTCGACGACCGCACCACTGCACACAACCGCGTGAGCACTGACGTCATCACGCTGGGCCACAGCGTCGACAACGGTCCGCCGGTCGTGCTCGCGCTCGCCGACGCATTCCTCGTCGCGTACGCGCGCCCAGACATGACCATCGCGGTGCACCTGGTGAGCGTCACGACCGACCTAGCGGGCGTGCACGTCACCGCGAGCGCAACGCCCGACTACGTCGAGCCCGCAGGCGTGATGATGCCGCAAGGCGTGGGCCTGGCGCTCGGGTCGACCGCGAGCGGCGCGACGTCGATCGCGCTCTCGTACTACGAGGGCTGCGGCGGCACCAACCCGATTACGGTGCGGCTCTTGAGCCGCAACGCGTCGGCGATCACTGCGAGCAGCACGCCTGCGACCGGCATCGGTACCGGCCCCGCGCGCTCGCGGGTGCGAGTCACCTATCAGCCGCGCGCCCTCGAGTGGCTGGTCGCATGGCGCAGCGGTTCAGGCGTTTCGGCGCAGCGGCTCTTTGAGGACGGCGCGACCGAAGGCGATCCTTTCGACGTTGTGACGGGCTCCACGCCGTCCGCGTTCGTCGTCGAGCCGCTCGCGTCCGGTCCGCTCTATCGCGCCATCGTCGTCGACGGCACGAGCCTCAACCAGGTCACGTTCGGCTGCGCGCCGCCCTCGGCGCCCTAGCTCAGTCGGCCACGTCGAACTGCCACTCGAAGCCGACTCCGTCCGAGCGATCCGGTAGGACGAAGTAGACCTCCATCTCGTCGGTCTCGTCGGTGATGAAGCCGGTGTTCGCGAAGCAGGCGGTGCCTTGCTGCGTGACGAGATCGTACATCGTGGGATCGTAGACCGTCGTGTACGTCGGGCGCGTCTGCCACGAGTAGCAGTTGCCGTAGCGATCGGTCCCGCCGCAGTACGTCTCCATGCCCGTCTGCACTTGCCGCGGGCGCGTGCCCTGGATCGGCTGAACCGACTGCGCGGTGTTCGCCATCTGTCCGTCGTCGCGCACGCTCTGATTCGCGCGGAGGAACACGCGGTACATGCTCAGCGGCACCTGCGCAGATCGCATCTCGCCGATGTTGCGCACCGTCACCTGGATGCAGACCTGGTTCGCGTCGAGCGCGGTCAGCACGCCTTCTGCGGTAAGCGCACCTTGCTGCACGCCGTACTGCGACTCGACCTGCGGCGCGGCGACCTGCACCACGTTCGACTGCACCGCGCCCTCCGCGAGCGGGCTCAAGATGTGCGTCGTGTCGTGCGGGTAGCGATGCAAGCTCGCGCCTGCACACGCGGTGAGAGCCGCCGCCGTGAAGAGAACCCAAGCCATGCGCATCGTCATCGAACTCTTCCTCGTTGGCGCCGGAACACTCGCGTCGCCGCTACTCCTGCGACGCGACAGGGCGGCGATTCTTGAGCCGACTCGTGCGCGAAGTCACGCGCTCCGATCGTCTCGATCGCTCCGTCATCAAATCTCGTTCCAGCCTCGAAACACGAGAAATCGTGCGATCATCGCCGCGGATCGTGAACCAGAGGTCGCGCTTTCGCGATCGTGGGTTCACTTTCGAGCGCACGAGCGATGAGTGAGACGGCAGCAGCGTGGTTGGCGAAGGCGGGCGCGCAGCGTGACGTGGTCGCGTGGGCCGAGCCGTTCGGGGCAGATTGGTCTCTGCTGTGGCAGACGTGCCCGCGCGGCGACTGGCTCCTCGCGATCGCGACGCGTCGTGGTGCCGACCCCCAGCGCATCTCGCTCGCGGCGCGCTCGGTCGCCTCGCTCGCGCTCGATCACGTCGAGGGCCGCGAGCGTGATGCGCTCGAGGCCGCACTCCGCGCGCCCTCCGCCGAGTCCGCCGACGCGATCGATGCGCGCGCCGCCGCGAGCAGTGACCCGGCTCATCAGGCCGCGCTCTCGGCGGTTGCGCTCGCGGTGCGTGGTGTCGCACGAGACGCGGCCATGGTTCCGATGTTCATCATGCAGGCGGCCGCGATGGACGCCGCCGAGTGCGGGATGAGCGCGGCCGTCTCGTACGCGCAGCGCCGAAGCGCGGAGCTGGTGCGCGAGGTGTTCGCCGACGTTCCTTGAGCTGGGCTCCCTACGAGCGCGCGTGCGGAATCCACGTGCCGTGGAACGTCATCGGCACGTGCGTCTCGAAGTGACATCGCGCGACCGGGCCGTCCTCCCAGCGTGCGGTGTCGAAGATCGCGAGGTGGCTCGCATCGCGCTGCTCGTCGTAGATCAACGAGAGGCCCCAGCCGTCGCCCTCGGGCGCGCTCGCGTCGCGCGGCACGAACACCACCTCGGCCGCGAGCTCCGTCGCGCCGAGTGACGCGAGCCGCGTGCGACCGGTCTTCAGATCCACGCGCGCGAGCGCCCGCCGTCCCTCGCGCTCGCTGATCACGAATACCTCGCCGTAGTCCGCTCCCGCGAAGCGGGGGTCGATCACGGGGAACTCGCTCGCGCCGTCCCAGATGGCCTCGCTGCGCATCGTCCGCGCGATGGGATCGATCACGGCCGCGTGCAGCCGGCCCGGCTTCGTCACGCCGCTCGCCGCGAGCTGGTCGAAGGTCGAGAAGTCGTCGTAGTGGACGTAGCTCACCACGAGCTCGTGCCCGCGCTCCTGCACGCCGACGAAGTGCCACTGGAAGAACGCGGGCACGGTCCAGCGAGACGTGCGCTCCGGCTGATCGAGCGGGACGACGATTACCTCCGCGCCGTGCTTCGGCTTCCAGTCGATGATGCTGCCGAAGGACGTCATCCCGAAGACGGCGCGCGGGATGTTGATCTCCACGGGCGAGACGAAGAACACCGCATGGCGAGGCCCGACGGCGAAGTCGTGGAGCATCACCGCGTGCGGAAGCGGCAGAGAGAAGACCCGTCGCGCGCGGCCCACCCAGGGCAGCTCGTAGAGCACGAGGCTCGTGGTCCGGCCGTAGTCGAGCCCGAAGTTGTAGGTCGCCTTCCGCGCCATCACCGGATGTGGATGCGCCGAGAACGAGCCCGTGATCGCGCCGCCGAGATCCGTCTCGCCGCGCGTCGAGAGATCGTCGGGCGAGATCTCGAGAGGCTTGTTGGACTCGACGAGCGCGAAGAGTCGGTCTTGCCAGACCAGCATCGCGGTGTTGCCCGTGTTCTTGGCCCGTCGCTGGAGCGCGTTGGCGATCCGTCGGACGGGATTCGCGCGCGGGCCGAAGAGGGCGCGGCCGGCGCGATCCTCGGCGATCATTCCTTCGCTCTGACAGAGGCGGATCGCTCCCTCGGCGCGCCCGCCGCGGATGCGAACCCCCGAGAGCGCGCCGTCGGCCTCGAACGAGTGACCGACGCGCTGGCCGAAGCGCTCGTAGAGCCCCGGACCCGTGCGGACGAGCGTGCCCTCGAGCGCGCTGGGGATGCGTCCGTCCACGCGCATCGGCAGAAAGCCGTGCTCTCGCGCGATGCTCTTCATGTCGCCGCGCTCGCGACGCTCGGTTTGGCTCAACACGCTCGGTGACTCCCTCGGGTCGCGAAGATCTTGCCCGGATTGAGGATGCCCTTCGGATCGAAGGTCGCGCGAATGCGCTGTTGGAGATCGATGACGCCCGCCGACTGCTCGCGCGCGAGGAACGCGGACTTCGATGCGCCGATGCCGTGCTCACCGCTGAGCGTGCCACGCATGCCGATCACCGCCTCGAAGAGATCGCGCATGGCCGCGCGCACGCGGGGCATCGCGTCGGGCGTGTCCCAGAGGAAGTTCACGTGGAGGTTTCCGTCGCCGGCATGTCCGTACGATGCCACGCGCAGCGCGTGTCGCTCGCCGATGCGCGCGCTCTCGTCGATCAGCGCGCCGAGCTTGCTGCGTGGGACGACCACGTCTTCGGAGATCTTGCCGAGCGCGCTCCGGCGCAGAGCGCGCGAGAGCTCGCGTCGCACGCTCCAGATCTTCTCGCGATCTCCGCCGTGCTTGGCCACGAGCACGTCCGCGCCCGAGTCCACCAACACGCCACCGGCACGCTCGATCGCGTCGGGAAGGGCCCTCGCGTCTCCGTCGAGCTCGACGAGCAGCATGGCGTGCATGCTCTCGGGGATCGGAAACGGGCTCGCTGCGCGACAGAACGCGAGCGTCCGCTCGTCGAAGAGCTCGATGCAGCGCGGATCGATCCCGTGCGCGGAGAGCGCGAGCACCGCGGGCCCGATCGCATCCGTCGAGGGCAGCATCGCCGCGAGCGTCGCGATGCTCTGCGGCTTGGTGGCGAGCCGCAGCGTCGCGCGCGTGACCACGCCGAGCGTGCCTTCGCTTCCGACGAGCAAGGACACGAGGTCGTACCCGGTCACGCCCTTGTGCGTGCGCGTACCGAGGGTCAGCGGTGTTCCATCGCCCGTGACGATGTCGAGCCCGAGGATCCAGTCGCGCGTCGTGCCGTACTTCAGCGTGCGCGGCCCGGCCGCGTTCTCGGCGATGTTCCCGCCGATCGTGCACTCCGCGAGGCTGTTGGGATCCGGCGCGTAGAACAGCCCTTCGCGCTCCACCGCTTCGTGGATGTGCGCGAGCACCACGCCGGGCTGAACCACTGCCACTCCGTCGGCGCGGTCCACCTCTTCGATGGCGCGCATCCGCGACATCGAGAGGACGATGCCGCCCTCGACCGGCACGCATCCGCCGCTCTTGCCGGTGCCGGCTGCGCGCGGCGTGACCGGAACGCCGTGCTGGCTCGCGAGCCGAAGCACGTGCGCGACGTCCGCAGCGCTCGAGGCGCGCACCACCGCGTCGGGAACGCGCGGGGCGACGTCGCTCTCGTCGCCGGCGAACGCCTCGCAGTCGGGCCCGGTGAGGATCGCGTCACTGCCGAGCGCGGGCGCGAGCTCCACGAGGACGCGGTCGACCGACGGGTTCATGCACGTGCGATCTGCACCGGCTCGAGCAGCCGGTCGAGCGCCGCGGATCATGGGTCGCGATCACTCCGCCGGGACGCAGGTGAAGTCGAGAGACGCGCTCTGGAGCGCTGGAGATGCCGTGAGGGCCGCGTTGGCGTAGAGCGTGACGAAGACGCGCAGGTAGCGCAGGTTCGCCTGGACACCGGCTGCCGCGAGCAGCGCGCTGATGTTCTGTGAGCCGACCACGCTCGTCCCGCTCGCCGGCGGATTGACGGTGAACGTCGCGTAGGGCGTGGCGGTGGCGATGGTCGCGAGGCTGTCCGACGCACGGAGATCGAACTGCACGCGCGTTCCTGCGGGGAGATCGAGCGTGTAGTTGAGCGTGCCCCAGGCCGGGCGCTCGTTGATCGCGCACGTCGTGGTCGAGTCGTAGTCGTGCCAGTACGTGGCGGACGGGGCGTAGACCGTGGCCGAGCCGGGCACGATGATGCGCACGGGAATGCGCGCGAGCACTGCTCCGCCGGGGACCGAGACGATGTCCACCTCGAAGAAGTAGAGGCCGGGCGGGGCGTGCGTGTTCGTGAACGCGATGTCGAAGTCCACGGCCGAGCCCGGCGTGCAGCCGTGCCAGCACGCGGTGGGTCCAGCCGCCGGCGGACCGATGTTCCAGCACGGATTGCTCTGGCTGTTGCAGCCGCTCGGCGTGGCGCCGCGCGTGTTGATGTTCTGGACGAAGCCCCAGGTGTCGTTGACGGGCACGGCCGAGATGTCGCTGCGCGAGTAGTTCGCGAGATCGACCACGGCGGTCACGATATTGGTGGATAGCCCGCTACCGTCCGCGTTGCCGCGGTACACGTACGCGTCGGTGGAGCGGCAGTTGCTCGAGGTCGCGGTCGCGCAGAGTCCGGTGGCGCTCGGCGTGGTCGAGCTGGTCGCGCGTCCGAGCGCGATCGCGTTGGCCTCGCCCTCGAGACAGTAAGGCGACGTCCAGTCGCCGCACGTCTGCATGGTGATGAGGCGAACGCCGCGTGTCGCGAGATCCGAGGCCGTGGAAGCGAACGTCGGCGGCGTGTGCGTCGCGCCCACGCACGTCGGGGTCTGCGTGCCGACCTGCAGGACGAAGGCCCCGGTGCTGTTCGACCAGCCGTCGACGACCAGATAGTAGTCGCCCGCGGCGAGGGTCACGTTCAACTGCGACTGGGCCGTGCCTCCGTAGTCGTCGTTGCAGGAGCCGGGCGTGGCCAGCCGATTCGGACATCCGCCGCTGCCCTGGCTGAACAGCGCGATCATCGTGTCGAAGGTCGATCCAGGTCCCACCGTGGTCATCGTGACGAGCTGCGACGACGTGAGGCTGAAGTGGAACACCATGTCGTGCGTCCCGGCGGACGATGTCGAGCCTCCGCAGGTCCAGTTGCCGAAGTGATCGGTGGTCGATGCGCCGCTGGTGTTGCCTGCGTACGAAACCAGCCTCGATGTCACGTCGCCCAGATCGATGGCTGGATTCGTCGTTCGACAGAACCCCGCGTTGCCGCAGGTCGCCGCCGTGCACGCTCCGGCGGGCGTCGCCGCCGCCATGCCCGGGACGCCGCCGATGCAGTACGGGTACGTCGAGCCAGGGCCGTTGTGGTACGGCGCATCGGTGATGTGAATGACGACCGGGATCGTTCCGGTCCGGAAACAGGGGTAGCCCCAGGTGCCCGCGGGGCAGGCCACTTGCGGCGTGAGGTAGGTGCCCAGCCCGCCGCCGGTCGCGATCACGTCGAGCGCGGGGATCTGCGACTCCGGGCCGTCGGCGCCGTTGTGGATCGTCAGCGCCGAGACGGCCGCCTGCGAGAGCATGACGTTGGGATCCATGCGCTGCGTGGACCGGAAGACGAGGTCCACTGCCGCGCCGTAGCAGCGGCCGTCGGGGCAGTACGGGTAGTCGTCGTGGTAGCCGACGCCGAAGTACGCGCTCGGGATGGCGCACTGGATCGCGCCGAGGACACCTTGGCCGACGCCACACGTCGCGGGCACCGAGAACGTGCCGGACGTCAGATCGGTGCGGAGCCGCGCCAGCTCGCCGCCCATCGAGCCCGTCGTGTCCATCAGGATGTACACATCCGCGCTGCGGAACGTGAACGTGTACGACTGGTGGTCGGTGATGCTGTGGCCAAGCAGGAGCGCGTGAAGGATCCACACACCGGGATCGCAGCTCCCGTTCGGGAGCGTGGCGAAGCCGAGCCCCATGCAGTGCTCGGACACGTCGGGGATCCCGTTCA
>JAYVCF010000122.1:0-10605 GCA_043750095.1 Deltaproteobacteria bacterium | reverse complement strand
GGCGCGAGAGCGACGAGGCATCGCGGGGCGCGCGGCGTATCGGCCGTCCGATCAGCGCGGGAGCGTGGTCGTGTGCGGGTCCGGCGCGACGATGCGCGGAGCGGCCTCGCGCGGCGGGACATCCGGAACGTGAACGGTGGTGCTGGTCGTCGTGGTCGTGGACGAGCCCACGCGCGCCGGGCCCGTCACCGGCGTTCCGCTCGCATGCGCGGTGCTCGTGCTCGTGCTCGGCGTCGACGTGGACGTGCTCGGCGTGGACGTCGCCGTCATCGTCCCTGTCGGATGCGTCGTGACGCCAGCCGACGTCGCGGCGCTCGGTGCGGTCGGCGTCATGGTCGAGCCTTCGGGATGCGTCGTGGTCGCGCTCGTCGTGCTCGGCGTCGTCGACGCCGTCATCGTGGGGTGCTCCGCGCTCGTCGTCGTCGTCGTCGTCAGGGTCGGGTGACCGGTTCCTGCCGTCGTCGCGGTGGACGGAGTGCGCGCGGGCGTGGTGGTGGTGGGCGTCGTGGTGGTGGTCGTGGTCGTCGTGGTCGACGCCGTGGTTCCGGTTCCTGCGACGACGACGGTTCCGTCGGATGTGCCCGTGCCCGTGGAGCCGGCAGGGCCCACGACGACGCCCGTCCCCGTGCTCGTCGGGCGCTCGCCCTCGTGCCCCGCGGCTCCGACGACGACTCCGCCGCCGTCTCCCTCCACGGCCTCGCCGCCGGTCGTGCCGCCGCCCGATCCGCCCACGGCGACGTCGACTCGGACCTCGCCTTCGGCGTGGTGATGATGGTGATGCGCGCCCCCACAGGCGCCCATCGCGAGCAGCGCGCCGCCCAGAACCACGATCGAACCGCTTCGAAGACCAGCCGCCATGACGCCTCCCGCGACTCGAGTCGCGAGCGCGGTATAGCTCGGCGCCGATGCAGGGGCGACCTACGCCGCCATGGCAGCGCGAAGCGACGACGTCGGAAGTCGTTCGATGAAGCCGTCGATGAGCTCGCTCGCCCCCATCGGATCGACACGCAGCTTGCGCTGCACGTCGACGAGCGGCGTCTCCCACAGGTCCGCCCAGCGCACGCCGAAGAATGGCTCCGCGCGCTTGCCGATCAGCCAGCCACGAACGATCTCGCGCATGCGTCGATCACGGTCCTCCATGGCGAAGAAGAGCGTGTTCGCGAAGCCGACCATCAAGAGCAGCGCGGAGAGGGGCGCCTGGAACTGCGCCAGATAGAAAGCCTGCAGGCCGATCTCGCCCGCGACGTTGGTGTCGAAGCCCGTGACCGCGTGCCAGACGTCGTGCGTCTCGCGCAGGTGCGCACGCACGAAGTCGTAGTCGCTCTCCCCCTCGGGGACGATGATGTCCTTCGGGTCGAGCTTCATCCGCGTCATCGCGTCGGCGAACACGCGACCGAGCGTTCCCTCGGGCAACGCCGAGAGCCTACGGAGATCCACCTCACCGAGCCGCGGCCGCTCGCGCAGCACGCGCGCCGAGTGCGGATCGTCCTGGAACACCTGGGCGACCTTCTTGGCGGCCTCTTCCGTCTCCACGGAGCTGGCCAGGACGAAGACCTCGTCGAGCCGCGTGGGATCGCGGACGAGTCGAACGAACGCGCGAAGCGCCCTGGCGTACGTCAGCGGATTCGGCATCTGGCTCTCCTCCTCGAGCGCCCCTGGGGGCGGTTGCGGGACGTGCACTAATATGTGAGCATTTGCTCATGTTCGGTGCTCGCATTCGGACCGGACCAGGGGTGGACGCATGACTGCCGAGCCGCGCACGGTCCCACGCAAGAAGCCTCGACAGAACCGCGCGCAGGTCACGGTCGACGCGATCCTCGACGCGACCGCTCACATTCTCGTGCGCGACGGCTACGAAGGCCTCTCCACCAACCGCGTCGCCGAGCGTGCCGGCGTGAGCATCGGTTCGCTCTATCAGTACTTTCCCGGCAAGGAATCGCTGATCGGTGAGCTGCTCGATCGCTACTCCGACGAGATCCACACGATGGTCGTCACGATGATCGCGCAGCTGGGCAGCACCGAGCCCGCCGAGTGCACGCGCGTGCTCGTCACCGCGATGATCGACGTGAAGCTACGGAGCCCGCGCCTCGCGAAGGTGCTCCGTGAGCAGATCCCGCGCGTGGGTCGGATGAAGCGCTACGAGGAAGAGCTCGACACCATCGTGAAGCTCGTCGCGCCCTACCTCGACGCCCACGCGGACAAGGTGAGGCTGGCCGATCGCGAGCTCGGTGCGTTCGTCGTGGTGCACGTGGTCGACGAGCTGACCCACTCGCTCGTCACGCGCCGCACGAAGGTCGATCGCGAGGCGGCCATCGAAGAGGTCACCGACGTGGCGCTGCGCTATCTGCTCAACGACCCGCCGGCGCGAAAGCGCTGAGCGAAGTCGCTTCTGGCGTCTCCTCGCGCGAGGGCGCACCCTCGCCGCACATGCGCATCCGTGTCGTTGCTCATCTCGCGCTGGGTCTGGCACTCGGTTGCGGCGGCACGCAGGCCGAGACGGCGGGGCCGCCCACGACCACGACGAACGAGACGCACCAGACGCCCGAGACGCGCCCCAGCCCGCTCGTCGGGCACTGGCACGGAGAGATGGCGGGCGGACCGATCTCCGCCGTCGCCGACTATCACTTCGAGCTCGACGGGACATACGCGATGGATGGCTACCCCTCGATCGCCGAGCGCGGCCACTCTGCGGTCGATCAGAGTGGCGACGTGCTGACGCTCCACCTCACCGCGCGCACGCGCTGCGGCCCGTGCGAAGCTGCCGGTCCCATCGACGCCGCCGACGACAGCGTCGAGACCGCGACGCTCTCGGGTGAGGGAAGCTCGCTCAGCTGGCGCGGCTGGACGTTTGCGCGCAACACGCCCTAGAGCGGAGAACGAAGTCGCTCTACTGGTGTGACTCCGGCCCGCGGCGCACCTGGTAGTAGGTGTTGTCGACGCGGCCCGTGCGATCGAAGCCGACCACGAGGGTCGGACCTGCAGGCAGCGTCGGATCGCCGGGCGCGTGGCCGACCTCGTAGGTCCAGTCGTCGGCGCGGAAGTGATGAACGGAGCAGAGCTCGCGCGTACCGCACTCGGTGCCGCGGCCGATCGCCTCCTCGACCTCGTGCTGGAACATGCCCTCGAGCACACCGCTCTGCACGATGTTCTCGACGAGCTGGTTGTGATCCTCGAGCACCACGGTGCCGGTGACTTCCTCGCCGATCGCGCGCTGGAGGCGCGAGAGCGTGGTCGAGCGATCCATCGTGTGCGGGCAGCCCGAGAGGCCGAGCGCGACGAGGCAGGCGAACGCGGCGAGCGAGGGGCGTGTCATCGCGGCGACGCTACCACGCACGCCCGCCGGTCGCTTCGAGCTGAAGGCGGAGCGAGTTGACGCCGGTGTCGGCTGCGGCGACGCTCGACGTCCGTGCCCAGCTCTCGAGAAGGTTCGCGTGCAGACGACGGCGTGCACGTCGCGCACTTCGATTTTCAGGGCGAGCACTTCGCGTTGGTGAGCCATCCGTCGGCGGCGCAGGCCACGCTCGGCGCGCTCACGCCGGCAGAGCATGCCGTCGCCACGCTCGTCATGGACGGTCACTCCAACGCACAGGTCGCGCGGCTTCGTCGCACCTCGGTGCATACGGTCGGCAATCAGATCGCGTCGATCTTTCGCAAGCTCGGCGTGAGCTCACGGTTCGAGCTCATCGCGCGTCGGCGAATGCTGCACGCCCCCGGGAGGCGTGCGGATGCGCGCTGATCTGGTGGACGTGATCGAGGCCTGTTACCGGCCCGCGCCCTCCGACGACGTCTGGTTGACCGAGATCATGCGCGCGATTCGGCCCGCGCTCGCCGCCGACCTCGGCGTCAAGGGCATGTTCTTCGACGTCTCCGACCCGCTGCATGCGCGGGCCTGGTGCCCGCCGGTGTGCGCCGTGGGCTGTCCAGAGGGCTGGGACGAGCGTGAGTGGTTGGCGAGATCGAGCGCCGGGATGGTCGCGATGTTCGACGCGATGTCGAGCTCGAACCAGATCGAGAAGGCGTATCGCGCGCCGAGGACGGGGATCACCGCGAGCCAGGCCGTCGGGCGCGAGGCGTGGCTTCGGCTCCCGGAGCGCGGCAAGTCGATGGTCTCGATGGGTGTCGAGGACATCGTCCGCGTCGTCTGCACCGACGTCACTCACAAGGGATGCGTCCTCATGGGTGCGCTCGGGCGTGTGACCTCGGTCCCGCGACGCCGGACGGTGCAGCTGTGTCGGCTTGCCGTCCACGTGGCGACGGGCTTGAGGCTCCGTCGGCGGCTCGACGCAGCGCCCGGCCACGAGGGCGAAGCGATCCTTCATCCCGATGGCCGCGTCGCGCACGCGGAGTCGGCCGCACGACCGGCCGCTGCGCGCAGCGCGCTCCGCGGGTTTGCCAAGGCAGTCGATCGCGCGCGCGGCAAGATGCGTCGGTCGGATCCCGACGCGGCCATCACACTCTGGGAGGGACTCGCCGCCGGGCGATGGTCGCTCGTCGACCACTTCGACTCCGACGGCAAGCGATATCTCATCGCGCACAAGAACGATCCAGAGCTCGCGTCCCCGAACGCGTTGAGCCCGGTCGAGCGGCAGATCGCGGGCTACGCGGCGATGGGACAGGGAAACAAGTTCATCGCGTACGAGCTGGGTCTGTCGGTCTCCACCGTGTCGACGCACCTGGGGTCGGCGATGATCAAGCTCGGCGTTCGCTCGCGCGCGCAGCTCGCCCGACTCTTCGGCGGGATCGTCGGCCCGCCGCAGGGCTGAGCTCGACCGGCGTCGTCCGCTTCGCAGACGCGACACAATGGTGTCGGCCCGGCGAGCCGGGCACTCCTGTCGAGATCGATCTGCTCGCCGAACTCACCATGGCGCCTCGCCGAGCGAGCGGAATACTCGGCTTCGGCGCGCGTGGGGCGTGCCGCCCAGGCCGCCGATGCGCAGCCGAGAATCGAGAGGACTGCGATGACGCAGCGCGGACACCGGTTTTTCCTTTGGATCGCACCCGTCGCGATGCTCGCGGCGGCGCTCGTGGGCCGCGATGCTCTCGCCCAGCAAGCGCCGCCAGTCCGGCATCTCGACGACACGTCGGTCGGGATGTGGCTCTACAATCCCGGTGGCGGAAGCGAGACGGACTCGGGCTACCAGTTCGTCGCCTCGCTCTACGTCTTCGGCTCGGGCCTCACGTCGCAGGACGCCATCCGCATCGACTGGATCCAGGGCGGCCACGTGCTCTCGTCGCATCGCTGCGTCCTCAGCGTGTCCGACGACGACGACACGTCTGGCTCGATCAGCGAATGCCGGTCGGACGGGGACCTCATTCACGCCGTCGGCAACGTGCAGGCCGACATCGTCTTCCTCGACGGCCAGACCGACGCTGCGACGCCGCTGCGCTCGCTGACGTTCGCCGTCGGGCGCTACTACGAGTGGCTCGGCATGGACGACGCCGGCCACCCGCGCCACATCGAGCGCAATCAGATCATGGGAGACGATCTCCTCGCCTCGGCGTACGTGTACCAGCGACCGCGGGTGGATGACCGCACGTCGGGCACGCTCGATCTGTTCTTCTGGGCCGCGCTGCGCAACGAGACCCTCTTGCCGACCGGTGACACCGTGTTCCGCTGCGGCGTGGACGGCGGAACCATGACGCCGATCGAGATCCAGGGCGTCCGCGACACCATCGACATGAACGTGGACGATCGACAGTTCACCTCGGCGGCGCCCGACGGCCCCACGCACTACTCCTGGCGGCGCATTCAGCTCCTCACGCGTCTGCGCTGGGGCACGAGCAACGGTCAGGACACGGAGACCTGGCCCGTCACCGGCGATCGGCCCGGCGCGTGGGTCTGTCAGGTTCGAATCAGCGGCCAGACCGTTCGCGAGTTCCATTTCACAGTGGGCGCCGATGGGGCGATCGCGCCGCACGCGGAAGAGAGTGGCGCCAACCCGCTCTCGGTCTACCCCGGCACCCACATGATCGACGTGCGCTTTCCGGATCCCGAGGGCTTCGACTTCTCGTTCCACCCCGACCTCGTGCGGCGAACCGGCTTCTATGGCCGGCCGTGGACGAGTCCCGCCGCTCTCGCCACGCTGCCCGCGGCCGTGGGCCTGAGCCAGCCCGCCGCGCGCACCGGTGCGGGTGCGCGCGGCTCGTCGCGAACGCCTCCAGCACGTGCGCCCCGCCATCCCTGATCCGTCCTCGCGAGCGAAGGCGCTGCCGGCTATTCGATCGCGAGGCGTTGCTGTGCACCGCGCTCCGCCCAGCGCGAGAGCCACTCCCTCATGCGGAGCTTCTTCACCGCCGCATCGGAGCTCATGTAGCGAACCCTGCCGAAGATGGGCCGCTCCGGCGCCCACGGGCGGTCGTAGAGACCGAGCACCCAGCCGATGTTCGTGTAGGAGCTGGGATCGCGGCCGTCGACCGACCAGCGATCGTTGAGCGCGATCATCGTGTCGAGCGCGTCTCTCGGATGCGCGGACCACTCGAGGATCTTCTTTCCCCAGAGCATCCGGAGATAGTTCTGGATACGCCCTTCTTCGCGCAGCTGTCGCATCGCGGCGTTCCAGACGGGGTCGTGCGTGCGCGCTTCTTCGAACGCGGTGAGCTCGTAGACGTGAGCGCGTCGATCGTGCGCGTGAGCCTCGAGCGTCTGGCGCGCGAAGCTCGGGAGATCGTCCCACGTGATCACGTCTCTCGCGTGTGTGGCCCGCGCGAGACCGATCTCGCGCCACGTGATCAGCTCGTCGAGGTACGCGTCCACCGCGTCGCTGGCGTTCCAGAATCCGTCGCGTCGGCCGTTGGCCTTGACGGCCATCTTGTCGATCGACCAGTCGGCGTGCGCAGTGAGACGCGCGAACACCTCGTGCGCCGAGAGATGCCCGAAGTGGAGATGGAACGACAGACCGCTCGCCGCTGCGTCGTCGGGATGGCTGCGGGCGTCGGCGTAGTCCGCGAGCCGCGAGCGGATGAACGCATCGAGCCGCGCGCGTCCGAACGCGGACCCGCCGCGATCTTCGACGATCGGCACGCGGTGATCGATGGCGAGACGCGCGCAGATCGAAGGGGCGTCGGCCAGGTCCGAGCTTCTGGGCCAGCGCGACGTGATCGCCGTCGGCAGCGAGCCGCGCGCGAGGCGCAGCCCGCTCAAGGGCTCGGCGATCGGCATCCGCACCAAGTGCGGGCGGATCATCTTCTGGACGAAGCGCCGAAACTGATGCGCGAACGTGAACCCCTGCGTGATCGCGCGGAGCGGCACGATCCCGTTTCCGTCGATCGCTTCGAGCCGCACCGGAACGCGCGGCGCCGTCGCTTCGAGCATGCGACGAAGAAAGAAGAACGGCGCATCGTCGGTGACGACGAGACACGCGTCCGCCGCGAGCGCTTCGAGGAGGCCCTTCCCTGCGCCGGGGCTCGGCTCGACGTAGGGGTAATAGAGCGCGCCTGCCGCCTCGAGCGCCGCGGCGTTGTCGCGCATGCCGTCGATGACGAACGCGTGGAAGCGATCGCTCGCCCACGGGTACGCCACGCGGAGGGGCTCGAGCACGATCAGCGGGCGCCCGAGCTCGATCGCCCACGCGAGGGCGCGCTCCAGCGCGAAGCTGTACGTCGTACGGCGCGCCGCCGTCATCCAGTAGAGGACGTACGCGCCGTCCCGACGCACGTCGTGATCGTTCGAGAGCGCGATGCGCGTCGGCGGAACGTCCCCTAGCGCGAGCTTCATCGCTTCTTGCGCAGGAGCGCGCGAACCGGCACGTCGGGTCCACGGCGAGTCGGCGCGCTGATGGGACCGAACATCCGCCGCGCGAGGAACACGATCGCCGCGATCTCGATCGCCACGACCAGCACCCACTGCCACGACGCGCCGCTCACCAGCCGAGTATGGCGCCGATCCGACCGAGATCGAGCCCTTGCAGAACTCGCTCTTGGCCAGGAGGAACGTGTGCGAGCTCGATTTCCGGGTCCCCGTCGTCCGACGCGCGCGCTCTTCGGCACGTGTTAGCGTCCGCGCGATGATGCAGCCAGGGACGCAGTCCACGCCGAACAAGAGCAACGTCGGTAAGATCGTCGCGGGCTGTGCCGTCCTCTCGTTGCTCTCGTGTTGCTGCTTCTCAGGCCTCGGCGGCTACGTCGCATACCTCGACAACCGCAGCACCTACACGCCGGGCGACGAGGTCTCGCGCGGGCCGCTCGCCATGGACGCGCCGCAGAACGTCACGGTCTCGTTCGATGGCAGCGGGTTCGCGTTCGCGCAGATCTGGGCCGAGATCGAGGGCGAGCAGGCGGGCACCGACGTGATGATGACGGGCGACGTCACGTGCGCCCAGACCGGCATGGCCCTACCGGAGTCCGTCGACGTCATGGTCTGGGATCAGAACATGCGCGTGGCGAACTACCAGCACGCGGGCAGCCACGTCGTCGCCAGCGTGATGGTGCACGACGAGTACATGCGCAGCGGTGCGCCGCCTCGATCCTGCGTCGTGACGCTGCACGTCACCGGCGCGACGATCACGCGCAGCGAGCTCGTCCTGCGGACGTACCAGCGTCCGAGCGATCGCTTCGCCAACTGACGGAGCCTCCGTGGCTCGTCGCCGTCGGCAGCAGGGTCCGCGTCGAGCCCCTCACGGCATCAGCAGCACCGAGCCGCTCGTCTCGCGGCCCTCGAGCGCACGATGCGCGGCGGCCGCCTCCCGCAACGCGAAGCGGTGGCGGGCTTGCACCTTCACGATGCCGCGCGCGATCACGTCGAAGAGCGCGGCCGCGCTGGCGTCCAGCTCGTCCACCGTCGACGTGTACGAGTGCATCGTCGGGCGCGTGACGAAGAGCGAGCCTCTCGCCGAGAGCGTCAGCAGATCGATCGGCGCGGGCGGCCCCGACGCGTTCCCGAAGCTCACCCCGAGCCCACGCAGCGAGAGGCAGTCGAGCGTGCGATGGAACGTGTCCTTGCCGACCGAGTCGTAGGCGACCGGGACGCCACGGCCGCCGGTGATCTCGCGCACGCGCGCCACGAAGTCCTCCCTCCGATAGAGGATCGTGTGGTGCGCGCCGTGCGCCTTCGCGAGGGCGGCCTTGGCCTCGCTGCCAACGGTCGCGATCGTCGTCGCGCCGAGGTGCGCGAGCCACTGACAAGCGATGAGCCCGACCCCGCCCGCGGCCGCGTGGAACAGGACGGTCTGCCCCGGCTTCACCGCGTAGCAGCGCCGGATGAGCGCTTCGGTCGTCATGCCCTTCAAGAGCGCCGCCGCGGCGACGTCGTCCGCGATCCCATCGGGGAGCCGGACGAGCCTGTCGGCCGCCGCGTTGCGCGCCTCGGCGTACCCGCCGGGCCCGGCCGACGCGTACGCCACGCGATCGCCCACCTTCACGCGCGTCACGTCGCTGCCGATCTCCTCGACGATGCCGGCGGCCTCGACGCCGAGCACGGCAGGCAGCGGGAGCTTGTAGAGACCACTGCGATGGTACGTGTCGATGAAGTTCACGCCGATCGCCGTGTGCCGCACGCGCGCCTCGTTCGGCTTGGGCGGCGGCAGCTCGATCGTCTCGAGGGTGATCGCGTCGGGGCCACCGTGCGCGTGGAGGACGGCTGCGAGGATCTGGGTCATCGAGCGCGAGCCTAGCGCGCTCGATCGATCGAGATCACCCGACCCTCTTCCACCCGAGCACGCCGCGGCATTCGTCGGGCGGCTCGACGCATCGTCGGGATGATCGGTGACGGGAGGATCACGACACCCGGTAGCGACGGCGATCGAATGCGGTGGCGCCCGAGGTCTTGCTGCCGCAGCTCGTATCGGCGGCGGGTCGCGGCTCGCTCCACAGATGGAGGTACGCGAAGAGTCGCCGTGCCTGACGCGCGCTGCTCAGCGTGCCGGGTCGAGCTCGGTCAGCCCGGCGCCGCTCGCACCCGCCATCATCGCGACGTAGGTCCGGATGTCTTCCCGCGCGCGATCCGGAAGCTGCGTGAACTCGATCCCCATCGCGCGAGAGCCGCGGTTGGAGCGCTGCCACCGCGCGATGCCGACGATCGTCACGACGAGACCCGAGCGCGGCAGCGGCATTCGGAGCGTGACCGCTTCGCCGTCGTCCCACTTCGCCGCGGTGACCAGCAACACGCCGCCCTCCGAGATGTCCTCGGTGCGCGCATCGATCGAGCGGCCCGACTTGCCGACGATCGACGCCAGCGTGAGGTAAGGCGCACGCATCCATTCGCGGCGCGTCACGCCTTGCTCGCGTGGCACGTCGAGAAGCGCCAGCTTCGCGGGGCCGTTCGGAGCCGCCGCCGCACACGCCGCCGCGAGCCCGGCCGCCGTCGCGAAGCGCTCGGACGGCTCGAAGCGCAGCGCCTTGAGAATGGCGGCCTCGAGCGCGGCGGGGACCTCGGGCCGCGTCTCGCGAATCGATCGGATCGGCACGCGGTTCACCATCGCAGTGAGCACGGCGACCGCATCCCCGACGTACGGAAAATCGCCGAGCAGGCACTCGTAGAGCAGCACGCCCAGGCCGTAGATGTTGAAGGCGGGCGTGACCGCGCTCCCTCCGCTGAGCTGCTCGGCGATTTTCCGTACGTCGGGGATGCGGTCGCCGTGCTCACTGCGATGGTGAACCGCGTGCCGATCC
>JAYVCF010000121.1:0-4800 GCA_043750095.1 Deltaproteobacteria bacterium | reverse complement strand
CGCTCTACACGCTCGCGTTCACCGTCTGGATCCGCGACAAGTACCGCGAGCTGCAGCCGATCGCGTTCGCGACGCTCGCCAGCATCTTCGCGTTCTTCGCGGGCCTGATGCTCTTCGCGGCGAACCCGTTCGGCACCGCGGGCGCGACGATGTCGCCCGCCGACGGCGAGGGCCTGAACCCGCTCCTGCAGAACTACTGGATGGCGATCCACCCGCCCTGCCTCTACATGGGGCTCACCGGCTGGTCGATCCCGTTCGCGATGTGCATCGCGGCGCTCTGGACGGGCCGCCTCAACGACGACTGGATGATCGCGGCGCGCCGCTGGGTGCTGCTCGCCTGGGGATTCCTCGCGCTCGGCAACATGCTCGGCATGTTCTGGAGCTACGAGGAGCTCGGCTGGGGCGGCTACTGGGCCTGGGACCCGGTGGAGAACGCCGCGTTCATGCCGCTTCTGCTCGGCACCGCGTACGTGCACTCGACGATGATCCAGGAGCGCCGCGGCATGCTGCGCGTCTGGAACGTGTCGCTGCTCTGCGGGACGTTCTTCTTCACCATCTTCGGCACGTTCCTCACGCGCTCGGGCCTCATCGCCAGCGTCCACAGCTTCGCGCGCTCCGACATCGGCCAGTACTTCGCCTGGTACATGCTCGTGCTCGCCCTCTTCATCATCACGCTCATCGCGTGGCGCCTGCCCGATCTGCGCGGGCGCTTGATCGGCATCGACGATCTGATCCGTCCCGGCGGGCGCGGGATGCCGCGTATCGGGATGGTGTTGATCCTTCCGCTCATCGGCTACGCGAAGCTGATCGAGATGATCCGCAAGCCCACGCCGGAGCCGCGCGCCATCGGTCAGATCGACTCGCTCCTCTCGCGCGAGTTCATGTTCGTGCTGAACAACTGGATCCTCACCAGCATGTTCGTGTTCGTGCTCGTCGCGACCACGTTCCCGCTGATCAGCGAGGTCGTGCGCGGCGAGACGGTGACGGTCGGGCCCGCCTACTACAACCGCTGGATGGTGCCGCTCGCGCTCTGTCTCTTGTTCCTGATGGGCGTCGGCCCGCTGATCGCGTGGCGCAAGGCCAGCGGCAGGAACCTGCGCGAGGCGTACGTGAGGCCGGCGATCTTCGGGCTCACCATCGGCGTGCTGCACTTCATGGCAGGTCGCGCGATCGGTCTGCCCGCGCTCGTGGAGTCGACCGACATCTACGGGACGACGACCGGCGCCGTGCTGGTCTGGCTCACGCGCGTCGAGCCCCTGGTCTGTACGACGATCGGCGCGTTCGTGATCGGAACCATCGTCCAGGAGTTCGCGCGCGGAACGATGGCGCGCATGCGCAGCGCGAAGGAAGCGCCGCTCACCGCGCTGGTCACGATGTTCTCTCGCGCGCGGCGCCGCTACGGCGGGTACGTCGTGCACCTCGGCGTCGTCCTCATGTTCTTCGGATTCCTCGGCGCGGCCTACGACATCGAGCGCGAGGACACGCTCAGCTCGGGCGAGTCGATGGAGGTCGCGGGCTTCACGCTGACGTTCCAGCACGCGCGCACGGAGGTCGATACCAGCGCCGACATGCTCTACGCGGATCTCACCGTGACGAGCGGCGGCAACACCGTCGCGCAGGTCTCGCCCGCGAAGTTCGTCTACCGCTCGCACCCCGAGATGCCGACCACGGAGGTCGCCATCCGCTCCACGCCGAGCTCCGACCTCTACACGATCTTGAGCACCGTCGATCCCCAGACGGGCCGCGCGACGTTCCGCGTGATCAACCGTCCGCTCGTCTGGTGGATCTGGTTCGGCGGGATGATCGTCCTGCTCGGCGTGTTCCTCGCGGCGGCCCCGAGCATTCGTGAGCTGCTCGGCGATCGCGTCAGCACGCCCGTGATGCGACCGGGCTTGGCGGCGGCGGCGGTACTGCTCGCGCTGGCGGGCGCGGCGGGCATCGCGCTCTTCGCGAGCACGGCCTCGGCGCAAGCGGATGGGACCAGCTCGCTCCACGCGGGGACCGTCGAGATCCACGATCCCGTCGAGCGACAGCTCTTCGAGCGCCTGCTCTGCGAGTGCGGCGACTGCCAGCGCTTGCCGCTCTCGACCTGCGGCTGCTCCTGGGCCGAGAACATGCGCGCCGAGCTCCGCGGCCAGCTCGCGTCGGGCATGACGGTGGTGCAGATCCAGTCGACGTACCGCGAGCGCTTCGGCGCGCAGGCGATCTCGGTTCCGTCGGACGAAGGCCTCGATCGTGCGCTCTGGGCCGCGCCTCTGCTCGCGATCGGCGCCGCGTTCGTGGGCCTCTGGGTCGTCGCCGCGCGCTGGCGTGATCGCGGACAAGAAGCCGCGGTCGCGCGCGGCGACCTCGCCGCTGCGCCGCGGAGCGAGCTCGACGATCGACTCGACGACGAGCTGCGCAAGCTCGACGAGTAATCAGTCGGAGACTTTTCAGCCGAACTGCGCAGCGGATACGCGCACGCCGAGCACGGTGTCGCGAAACGGAAGCGTCCCGCGATCGTCGTGGGCAGCGCCCGCGATCACCATCAGCGGGAGAAGGTGCTCCTCGCGCGGATGACACTCGCGCGCGGAGGGGGCGCTCGCCCACGCGGTGAGTCGCGCGTCACGCTCGGGTGCAGGCAACGCGACGGTGTCGCCGAGCCAAGTGTCGAACGCGAGCGAGTCGGCGACCGCCGTACCGCGGCCGAAGCCACGCATGTTGTGGTAGCTCATCCCGCTTCCGACGATCAGCACGCCCTCGTCACGCAGAGGCGCGAGCGCGCGGCCGATCGCGATGTGCGTGGCGGGATCGAGCCCGGCCTTCAGCGAGAGCTGCACCGTCGGGACGTCCGCGCCCGGAAACGCGAGCTTGAGCGGCACGAAGGTGCCGTGGTCGAAGCCGCGCGCGCTGTCCTCCGCCGACTCGATCCCCGCCGCCGAGAGCAGGAGCGCGACGCGCGATGCCAGCTCGGGTGAGCCGGGCGCGGGCCACTCGATCTCGTACGATGCGGGTGGGAAGCCGTAGTAGTCGTAGAGCATCGGCGGATGCGCCGCGCTCATCACCGTCGCGACGCGCTCTTCCCAGTGCGCCGAGATCATCAGGACCGCGCGCGGTCGCGGCAGTGAGCCGATCCCACGCAAGTACGTCGCGAGCCGCGCGTACTCGGCCGGGTCGCCGAAGCCGACCTCCACGAAGGGCCAGGGCCCGCCGCCGTGCGGCAAGTAGATGACGGGCATTCGCGTCGGAGTGGTCACGGGAGAGCCTTCTTCCTCACGAGCGACCGACTGCGCGCGTCCGCTCTCGGGCGAGCAGGCTACCGTCGCTCCCGCCATCGCGGTCGCAGCGGCTCCCACCAGAACCCGTCGTCGCGTCAGCTTCGCGTCGTCGCTCATGCCTCACGATGGTGCGTCCTTTCACGCGCCAAACAAGGTCGCATTCGCGGAACGCTCGGTCGTCGAGGTGGAACGCCCGTCAGTACGCTCGCGCTGCGGCGTCTCCACGGGTACATGCACAACTTGTCGACCGAAGAAGACCCAGACACGAACGAGAACCTTCCGGCGCGCGTGCTCGTGCCCTGGGATCGGGTGAGCCCCGCCGCGCTCCAGAGCATCCTCGAGGAGTACGTCACCCGCGAAGGCACGGAGTACGGCCCGACCGACGTGCCCCTCGAGGACAAGGTGCGTCAGGTGCGCCGACAGCTCGAGAAGGGCGAGGTCGTCGTGCTCTTCGATCTCGAGAGCGAGACGGTGAACCTCGCGACGGCGCGCGAGGCCGAGGCCGCGCTGAACGAGTGAGCCGGTCGTCCCAGATCACGGGATCAACAGTGTAGAGCCCGACGTGGCACGCGACTCGAGCGCGCGATGCGCCGCAGCTGCTTCGCGCACACGGATCAGACGCGGTAGTTCGGCGCCTCTTCGGTCACGACGACGTCGTGCACGTGGCTCTCGCGCAGGCCCTGTGCGCTCTGGCGGACGAACTTCGCTTTCGTGCGCAGCTCGGCGATGGTCTTACAGCCCGTGTAGCCCATGCCGGCGCGGAGGCCGCCGACCAGCTGATAGACGACGTTCGAGAGCGGGCCTCGCGCGGGGACGCGGCCCTCGATGCCCTCGGGCACGAGCTTGCCCGCGTCGTCGACGTCGGCCTGCGAGTAGCGATCCTTGCTGCCGCGGCGCATCGCGCCGATGGAGCCCATGCCGCGGTACTGCTTGTAGCTGCGACCTTGATAGAGGATCGCCTGGCCCGGCGTCTCGTCGGTGCCGGCGAACAACGAGCCGATCATCACGGTCTCTGCGCCCGCGGCGATCGCCTTCACCACGTCGCCCGAGTACTTGATGCCGCCGTCGGCGACGATCGGGATGTCGTACTTCGCGGCCGCGCGCGCGCAGTCGGCGATGGCGGTGATCTGCGGCACGCCGATCCCGGCAACGATGCGCGTCGTGCAGATCGATCCGGGCCCGATGCCGACCTTCACCGCGTCGACACCGGCGGCGATGAGCGCCTCGGTCGCGTCGGCCGTGGCGATGTTGCCCGCGATGAGCTGCGTGTGCGGGTGCTCGGCCTTGGTGGCCTTCACCGCGTCGATCACGCCTTTGCTGTGTCCGTGTGCCGTGTCGATCACGAGCACGTCCACGCCCGCGGCGACCAGCGCGGCGGCACGCTCGGCGCGATCCGGTCCGACCCCGAGCGCGGCCGCGACGCGCAGCCGGCCCTTTCCATCCTTGCTCGCGCCCGGATAGCGCTCGGCCTGGAGAAGATCCTTGATGGTGATGAGCCCGACCAGCGCGCCGAGATCGTCGGTGACCAGCAGCTTCTCGATGC
>JAYVCF010000120.1:0-14386 GCA_043750095.1 Deltaproteobacteria bacterium | reverse complement strand
TCGGGCACGTTCGCGTCGGGCATGCTGGCGTCGACCACGAACGCGTCGAGCGCGAATGCGTCCGGCACCATGAAAGCGTCGGGGAGGTTCGCGTCGGACCCCGCGTCGTGTCCGCCATCACTGGCGTCGACGAGCACGTTCGCGTCCCTGGCGGCTTGAGTGGGGCTGGTGACGATCTGCACGCCGCAGCCAGCGGCGACCGATGCCCATGCGCACGCGACGAGGCAGAGTCCGCGGCGCATCACTGCGACACCGGTCCCGAGGTGTCGATGACGAAGACGACGCGGCGGTTGCCCGCACGGTCTTCTTCGGTATCGCCCGTCACGTCCGGATCGGTCTCACCGAAGGGTTCCGCTTCGAGGCGCGAGCGTGCGACGCCGCCCTGAACCAGCGTGGCGATGACGGTCTCGGCGCGTCCTTCGGTCAACCTCATGTTGGCGTCGGCCTCGCCCTCTTGGCTGGCGTAGGCCTGCACGCGCACGTGCGTGACCTCCGGATGCGCCCTGAGCAGCGCGACCACATCGCGCAGCGCGGGCCGACTGCCTGCGAGCACGCGGGTCCCGCCGCGCGGGAACTGGATGCGCGCACCGAGCTCGTTGAGCTGAATCTGGCACTCGGACACCGCCGGCGCGGCGCGCGCAGTCGGAGTCTCGTCCGGACAGCCGTCCTCGTCCTCGAAGCCATTCCGGGTCTCCGCCGTGTTCGGGCAGCGATCCGCGGCGTCGAGGATTCCGTCGCCGTCGTTGTCGGTCTCGGGGCAGCCGTCCTCGTCCTGGTATCCGTCGAGGTCTTCCGCCTGATCCGGACAGCGATCCTCCGCGTCCAAGATCCGATCATGGTCGTTGTCGATGTCGGGGCAGCCATCGCTGTCCTCGAAGCCGTCGGGATCTTCGGCGTCGTTCGGGCAGTGATCCGCGACGTCGAGGATGCGGTCGGAGTCGTTGTCGGTGTCCGGACAGCCGTCTTCGTCCTGGTAGCCATCGACGTCCTCGGCTTGATCAGGGCAGCGATCACCGCTGTCGAGGATGCCGTCGCCATCGCGATCACCGGCGACTTCGTTTCCGCCGAACGCGAACGAGAGGCCGGCCGAGATGAACCCACCGTCGGACCCGAAGGGCTCCGTCTGGAACGCGTGTTGATAGCGAACGAAGGGACCGAGCTGCATCCACCAGGCGACGTCGAACTCGTAGCCGATGCCGATCTCGAGGCCGGGTCGCACCACGTTGCCGGTCCACACGACGGCACCCACGACACCCATCCAGAGGCCCGGCAGGCCGAGCGGTGCGAGCGGATGAAGACGAAAGCCGATCGCCGGGGCGTAGTACGTGCCGTAGCCGCTCAGCGTCGGGGCAGAGTCGTTCGACGGAAAGATGTAGGCCGAGAATCGCGCCTCGAGCCCCAGCCACGGAGCCGGACGCAGCTCGTAGCCCACCGCGCCACCACCACCGAGATCGAACCGATCGGCAGGAGGCTGCGTGACCGTGAAGCCCAGGCCGCCTTCCACACGGAAGGTGTGCATGCCCGGCTCTGCGCGAGCGAGGCTGGGAAGTCCGATGACTCCGAAGGCGAGCAGCGGAGCGAAGAGCAACGTTGCCGCGATGGGTCGAAGCCGTCTCTGCGCGATCGAAGATCTCTCGTCCGTAGTCTCACTCATGTTGCCCATAGGTCGCCTCCGCTGATGGGCTCGAAATAGTTCGACCCGGTCCGCGCAGACGACATTGCAAGCCCGGGCCCGTGCCGTTTCGGTCTCGCGAGGGTGATCGGCGACGGTTTTCGTCGCACTTGCGGCGAAAGCGCGCCACGGCGACGGCCCCGTGGCGCCGCGAGCGATGGCTCAGCCCGCGCGACGCCGCGGGCGACGGACGTGATCAGCCCCGCACGCCGCGGCGTGCCGCTCGAGACATGCGTCGAGCGCGTCCTCGTCGAGCGCCACGGCCCGTTCGCGAAACAAGCGATCGACCACCAGCGTCGTCCCGTCGATGCGCGCGTCGATGCGTCCCACGAGCCGACCGCGATGCAGGAGCGGGCAGACGTACCAGCCCCAGCGCCGCTCTCGGGCGGGCTTGTACACCTCCCAGACGTAGTCGAAGCCGAACACGTGGCGAACGAGCGGCCGATCCCAGAGCAGCGGATCGAGCGGCCCGAGGATCCGCATGGCGTCGTCGGTCCGACCGCGCACGCGTGCGCGAAATCCTGCCGGCGCGAGGTACCCACCGCGCTTACCGCGAACCGTGACCCGCTCGATGCGACCCTCCGCCACCAGCGCATCGATCACGGGGCCACGACGCACGTCGCGCAGCATGGACCACGAGGGGCTCATCGACTCGGCGAGCAACCCCGCGCTCGCCACGCGTGCGACCACGGCCCACGACTCGAACGCCTCGTCACGCGGCGCGTCGTGGTGCGAGGGCAGCGCGCGCTCGGGCACGTCGTAGACCTTGTCGCGCCCGCGCCTCCCCGTGACGACCACGGCGCAGCGGGTCCACAGGATCTCGAGCGCCATCTTGGTCGCGCTCGAGGTGCCTTTCCACCCGCTCCAGTCGAGCGGCTCGACGCGTCCGCGATCCACGAGATCGCCCGCGCTCGAGGGACCACGCGCGCGCACCTCGGCCACCACGGCATCGAGCATCGACGCATCGACGCGGCGCGCGCGCTCCCCGCTGCGCCACCAGGGCGTCTCGACCATGCGGTCGCGATAGAACGGGAACGCGGACGAGGGCAGCAAGCAACGTTCTTTGGCGAAGTGCTCGAACGCGTGGTGCGGCAGGAGCGCGTCGAAGACGTCGCCCTTCTCGATCCCTCGAACGCGCGCGAGCACCACCAAGTCCGCGTTGGTTCCGATGGCGTCCAATGGGTCGAGCTGGATCGCGCCCAGCGCGCCGAGCACCGCGCGGATCCCCTTCGCTCCGCGTTCCTTGCGAAACGACGCCAGCCCCAGGTGCCGAACGAGAAAGCGCGCCGCCTCGTCTTGTCCGATCTCGGTCGACCCGCTCACGGCGGGTGCGAGTATGCCTCTATACTGGGCCCCACGCGGGCACCTCTCTCTGCACGCGAAAGGGCACTCATGCGGCACTACGCACACCTCTGCGTCTCGACGATGGCCGCGCTCCTCGCTCTCGCCGGTATCGGCTGCGACTGCGGCGGCCCCACCGTTCCGCGCATGGCCTGCACGAGCACGCGCAACTGTGCGACCGGACAAGTCTGCGTGGACGGCTTCTGCGGCAGCCCAGACAGCGGCGTGCACCGCGATGGCGGCGGCATGGACGCGAACGCGGACGCCCACGTCGATGCGGCGCCTTGCCCCGTCGCGAACGCGTGCGGCGCGAGCTGCTGCCGCTCGACGGAGCTCTGCTACAGCGGCACGACCTGCGTCCGCGACAGCGGCGCGTGCACGACGACCGACACGTGCCCGGGCGACTCGTACTGCGATCCCACGACGATGCACTGCATCCCGTACGGCACGCCGCCCGGCCACGACTCGGATCCCAGCTGTGCGCGGCTGGTCGCCAGCGGAACGTTCAGCCCGACGGTCCAGTGCGCGTTCACGGTCGCACCAGCGGGCGATGCGTTCCCAGCGAACCTCCACGTCCTGTCGACACCCATGGTCGTCGACTTCGGCATCGGCCGCACGCCGGACGCGCCGCGCCGCCCCTCGATCATCGCCGTGTTCGACGACGGCGTCGACGGCGGCAGCGAGGAGCCGACCGGCGTCATCCGCATCCTCGATGGTGCGACGTGCGTGCAGCAGGCCGAGCTCGGGTCGCTCCAGCTCGTGTCCCACAGCTCGCCGCCAGCCGTCGGCGATCTCGACGGGGATGGACGCCCCGAGATCGTCGCGAACCAAGCCGGCGGCGGAGTGGTCGCGTTCACCTACGACACGGCCACGAGCGCGTGGCGCGTGTTGTGGCACTCGACGACGGGTGCGGCCTGCACGACGCCCTACAACGTCGTGGGTGGCGGATGGGCAGGCCCGAGCCTCACCGACCTCGACAACGACGGCCACCCCGAGATCCTTCGCGGCGGCATCGTCATCGGACACGACGGCTGCTTGATCGACGCCACCTCCCTCGGCCTCCACAACTACGGCCAAGGCATCTTCGGCGTGGTCGCCGACGTGGACGCGGACGGCGCGCCGGAATTCGTCGCGGGCGACGGCGTCTGGCAATGGAGCACGTCGAGCCGTTCCTGGACCGCCGAGAGCTACGTGACGACCGTGACCGCCGCGGGTCACGTCGCCATCGCGGACTTCGGCGATTTTCCGGGTGGCAACGCATGGCCGAGCGCGACCCCCGAGATCGCCGTCATCAGCGGAGGCGCGGCGCGCGTCCAGACGCTCGACGGAACGATCGTGTTTGGCCCGGTGACGCTTCCAGGAGCTGGCAGCGGCGGACCACCGACCATCGGTGACTTCGACGGTGACGGACGCGCGGAGTTCGCGAGCGCGGGCGCGAGCGCCTACTCCGTGTTCGATCTCGACTGTAGCGCGACACCCATCGGCACGTGCGCGACGGGAACGACGACGGGTGTGCTCTGGTCGCAGCGCTCGCAAGACGCCTCGAGCAACGTCACCGGCTCGAGCATCTTCGACTTCGAGGCGGACGGCCGCGCGGAGGCCGTCTACGGAGACGAGTGCTTCTTGCGCGTCTACGACGGGCGCAACGGCACCGTGCTCTTCAGCCAGAGCCGCTCATCGTGCACCTGGTACGAGAACCCGGTCATCGCCGACGTGGACGGCGACTACAACGCCGAGATCGTGATCGGCGATAACTGGAACTGCCCTACGCCCGGCTTCACGACGGGGCGCGACTGCTCTGGCTTCGGCCTCGATGCCAACAGTACCGACCCACTCTTTGTGGGCCTGCGCTGCACCGACGGCACCGAGTGCCTGAGCGGCCACTGCGACGGCGGCTTCTGCCGGTGCACCACCGACGCGGAGTGCTGCGCATCCGCGGGCTGCGAGACGTTCGTCTGCACGCCTCCACCGGCCGGCACGCCGGGCACGGGAAACACGTGTCGCGCGTCGCGTCCCGTCGGAACGCTCGGCATCCGCGTCTATCGCGACGGCGCCGACCGCTGGGTGCGCTCGCGCATGGTGTGGAACCAGCACGCGTACTTCGTCACCAACACGGGCGAGTTCGGGACGATCCCTTCGACGAGCGCGACGATGTCGAACTGGCTCGACCCGATGCTCAACAACTTCCGCGAGAACGTGCAGGGCGACGCCACGCCGGGCGCCTCGCCCGATCTCACGACCAGCGGAAACCCGCTCGTGTGCGACTCGAGCGGCGCGCGCCTGACCGCGAGGATCTGCAACCGCGGCACGGAGCCGGTCGGCTCGGGCGTCACGGTCGGGTTCTACGTCGGTGATCCGTCGATGGGCGGAACACGCATCTGTGCCGGCGCGAGCGTGGGGGATCTCGCGGTCGGGATGTGCGAGAGCGTGGAGTGCGCGTGGCCCGCAGCGCCCACGAGCGGACCCGGAATGGAGATCTGGGTCGTGGCCGATGACGGGCACATCGCGGGCGAGTGTCGCGAGGCCAACAACGTCACCGTGTTCCACGGCGTGTACTGCGGCGCGCCGATGTGACGTAGCGCGCTCGCTCGCGCCCTCGTGCTTTTCCCCCCGCCTGCTATCGTCGCGCCCCGCCATGGCCCCCCGCACGAGCAGGCCTCCCGAGGACGACGCCGCGATCGGAAAAATCGCGGCCCTCGCCTGCGCGCACTCGGAGCGAGCCAAGCTCGGTGCCCTCGCGCTCGACGTGCTCTCGCGACAAGCGGAAGCTCGCGTTCTGTTCGCGGGTCGCGAGTTCGTCGACAAGCGCGCGACCGAGCACGACGTGACGCACGAGTCGGCCGCAACCTCCGCGGGCAACCTGCGCACGATCCTGGAGCGCGGCCCGGAGACGGAGCTCGAGCGCGCGTTGGTCGCTGCGTTCGCGCTCGTCGGACTCGATGCGCGCTTCGAGAAATTGCCGGCAGAGGAGCGGCGCCCCCTGGTCGATCGCTTCGCGCGACACGTGGACTGGCTCGAGGCCGCGACGCCCTACGCCGTCTGGATCCTCGTCGATCGCGTCGTGGGAGAGCCGCTCGGACGCGCATTCTGGGGCGAGGTCGCGCAGTCGATCGTCGACGACGCCGGGGATCGCGGGCGCACAGCCTCGGCGCGAGGTCGCAACGCCGCACGCATCAGCGCGCTGGCCGCCTCGACCAGCGCCGCTGCGCGCGAGGCGCTCGAGATGATCGGTGCGAGCCGGCTCGATGCGGTGACACGAGGTCTGGTCGCGGCCATCGCGGGAGACGCGGCCCCCGTCCGCACCGGGACGATGCGGGTCGCGGGCACGATGCGAACACCGCGTCGGCGCGGAGCCCTGCGCGTGGTCTGGCTCGTCACGGGCATCGCGTTGATCAGCTGGGCCGTGCGCTTGGTGTTGCGCTTGGCCGGCGTGCGCCGCGAGGCCGAACTCGCGCTCGCCGGAACCGATCTCGAGGTCCGCGAGCGTCGCTTCGCGTTCGGCCGACAGATTCGCGAGCGCAACGATCGCGTCGCGCTCAGCTCGGTGCTCGCCGCGGGCCGTGAGGTTCGCTACCCCAGCCTTCACCTCTACGTCGGTGCGGCCGCGCTCGCGATGGGCGTCCTCGTCGGCGGCACGTGGATCTTCGAGGGTGCGCGCTCGGGCGAGCTCGTGCTGCTCTCGATCGGCGCGGGCCTCTTGCTCGGCGGGGCGCTCCTGGATCTCGCGCTCGACGTGCTCGTTCCCGCGAGCCGCGGCCGCGTGTCGCTCGAGCTCTCGATCCACCGCGGCCGTGTCGTTCGCGTCGATGGTGTGGCCCTCGAGGACGCCGACAGGTTCCTCGAGGCGATGCGCGCCGCTCGCTGAGGATCAGGGCAAGGGGCGCGTGCGCGCGAGGCGGGCTTCGTCGAGCTGCTCGCGAATCAGCGTGACCAACGACTCGAACGCATCGCGATCGAGATCGAGCGTCGCGAGTACGTCCGCGCCGCGAGGCTCGATCTGGATGCGCCTCAAGGCGACGCCCGCCGCGCTGATGCGCAGCAGCGGATCGGAGAGTGCGTTGTCGATGGCCGCCCCTGCCGCCGCGGCCATGCGACGGGCGTCGCTCTCGCGCGAGCACGCGACCGACACGGTCAGACCGATCCCGCCCCGCGCCAGCGACGCGCCGATCGCGACCGCGTCCGCGCCCGTCAACGCTTCGACCCCGGGGACGCCCTCGAGCGCGTGTGCGATCGCGCCGCGCCAAGCGTCCGGGATCTGCGCGGCGACGACGACGTCGTGCCGAGCGAGCGCGATTCCGTAGAGACGCGTCAGCGCGGCGTCGTTCATCGGCTCCGACGTGCCGTGATCGATGTGGATCAGCTCGCGCACGAGCGTCTCGTCGCCGCCGACCACGGTGTCGCGAGTGAGGAACGCGGCGCGTCCGTCCCCACGATCGCTGGCGATGGCGCGTACGCCTTCGATCGAGACCTCGTGAACACCACCGCCGTCATCCTCGACGACGTCGCGCACACAGGTGCCGAGCCGATCGAGATCGAGCGGGCCGCGCGCGAGGAACGCGAGGTGTGCGAGCGGGCTCTCGTCGGTGCCCACCACGAACACGTCGGCCTCCCGGAGCGACGCGAGCGGGCTCTCGCCGCAGATTCGCTCGATGCGCGTCATGCCCTCGTCATCGTCCACGTACGCGCGCCACATCGGTGAGCCGAGGATCGCGGGCACGTCGAGGTGCGCGAGCATGGTCGTGCCGACCGGCGCCATCTGGAGCGTGGTCCGCGGTGGCGACACGTTCCCGAGGAACGCCACGCCCGCGGCGACGAGCGCAGAGAGGCCGATCACGAGGACGACGACGCCAGTCCGTCGCGCGCTCACGCGGTCACTTCCATTCGCCGCGCATGCGCCGCACGTCGGCTTCCATCCGCGCTGCGCTCGCCTCGGCCGCGGGCACCACGTCGCCGACCTCGAGCTCGATCTTCGACCAGAAGCGACGCGGCGTGCGCGACATCGCGGGCCCGCCTCGCCGACTGAAGAACGATCCCCAGAGCCCGCGCAGCGCCATCGGCACTACGGGCACGGGGCTCGCCGCGAGGATGCGCTCCATGCCCGGTCGGAACGCGTTGATCTCGCCCGTGTACGTGATCATGCCCTCGGGAAAGATCCCGACGAGCTCGCCTTCCGCGAGGCACTTCTCGACCTCGGCGAACGCGCGATCCATCAGCGCTGGGTCTTCCTTCTTCCCCGCGATGGGGATCGCCTTGGCCATGCGGAAGATCCATCCGAGCACGGGCGACTGGTAGATCCGGTAGTACATGACGAAGCGGATCGGCCGGTGGCACATCGCACCGACGATGAGCGAGTCGACGAAGCTCACGTGGTTGCACACCACGAGCGCCGCGCCTTCGTCGGGGATCTTCTCGAGCCCCGTCGCGCGCAGCCGATACATCGTGTTGACGAGCAGCCAGGCGAGGAACCGGAGCAGGAACTCGGGCAGCAGCGTGTAGATGTAGACGGCGACCAGCGCGTTGAGGATCGCGCCCGCGAGGAACACCTGCGGCACGCTGAGGCCGAAGTAGCCGCGACAGACGGCTGCGAGCAGCGCGGCGCAGACGATGAAGACGGAGTTGATGATGTTGTTGCCCGCGATGATGCGCGAGCGCTTCGAGGGATCGCTGCGGTGCTGCACGAGCGCGTAGAGCGGAACGCTGTAGAAGCCGCCGAAGAGGCCCACCAGCGCGAGGTCGACGAGGATGCGGATGTGGTGGCCGTCCGTGAGGACCACGCTCCACGGCAGGCTCGTTCCCGCCGCGCGATGCCACTCGCTCGCGAAGAAGAGATCGATCCCGAAGACCGAGAGGCCGATCGACCCGAGCGGCACCAGGCCGAGCTCGATGTGGCCGCGCGAGAGACGCTCGCAGAGCAGCGAGCCCGTGCCCACGCCGAGCGAGAAGAACACGATGCAGAGCGTGACGACGTTGGTCTGTCCGCCGATCACCTCGCGCACGAAGGTAGGCAGCTCGCTCAGGAAGAGCGCGCCGTAGAGCCAGAACCACGAGATGCCTAGGATGGAGAGCCAGACCGAGCGCGTCTCGCGCGTGAACTGGATGGTGCGCCAGGTCTCCGCGAAGACGTTCCAGCCGATCTTCAGATCCGGCACCGTCGATGGGACGGACGGCACGGCGCGCGCGGCCACGTACCCGAGCGAGGCGCACGCGACGAGCATGACGGAGACCCAGACGGTCCCGAACTGCGCGACGACCTCGGCGCCCGCGATGTTGCCCACGAGGATCGCGACGTAGGTTCCGGTCTCGACGAGCGCGTTGCCGCCGACGAGCTCGCCCTCGCTCAGCACCTGCGGAAGGATCGCGTACTTCGCAGGGCCGAAGAACGTGGCCTGGAGCCCCAGCAGCGCGAGCAGCGTCAAGAGGAGCGGGATGCTCCCGAAGTAGAAGGCGACCCCTCCGAAGATCATCAAGAGGATCTCGAGGATCTTCGTGGCGCGGATGACCGTGGCCTTGTCGTACTTCTCGGCGAGCTGCCCGGCCGTCGCCGAGAACAAGAAGTAAGGCGCGATGAAGAGCGCGGACGCCTCGAGCGCCACGTGCTCGGCCTGCGCGGCCGTGAGCGTCATCGCGAAGAAGATGATGATCGCCTGCTTGAACGCGTTGTCGTTGAACGCGCCCGTGAACTGGACGAGGAAGAACGGCCCGAAGCGTCGCTCTCGAAGAAGGCGGCTCTGACTCATGCGAGGGTCATCCAGCTGCGCTCTTGCGCGATCACTTCGGAGCCATGCGGAGTGCGCCGTCGAGCCGGATCACTTCACCGTTCAGGTAGTCGTTCTCGGCGATGTGCACGGCGAGCGCGCCGAACTCTCTCGGCTCGCCGAGCCGCGACGGGTTGGGGATCGAGGCCGCCAGCGATCGCTTCGCGTCGTCGGGGAGCATCGCGAGCATGGGCGTGTCGAACGTGCCGGGGGCGATCGTCATCACGCGCACGCCGATCTTGGCGAGGTCGCGCGCCGCGGGGAGCGTCATCGCTGCGACACCACCCTTCGATGCCGCGTACGCGATCTGCCCGATCTGTCCGTCGAAGGCCGCGACCGAAGCGGTGCAGATAATCACGCCGCGCTGCCCGCCCGCGTCGGGCGCGTTCTTCTGCATCGCGGCAGCCGCGAGGCGGACCAAGTTGAACGTGCCCACGAGGTTCACATCCACCACCTTGCGGAAGAGCGCGAGCTCGTGTGCCTTGCCTTCCTTGTCCACGGTGCGCGCCGCCCAGCCGACGCCCGCGCATGCGACCGCAATGCCGATCGACCCGCGCGAGGCGGCGCCTTCGATCGCGGCGAGCATCTGCGCTTCGTCGGAGACGTCTGCCGTCGCCGCCCATGCGTGCCCGCCCAGCTCTTCGGCCAGCGCGGTGGCGCGCTCTCCGTCGCGATCGACGATAGCCACCTTCGCGCCCCGCTCGGCCAGCGCGATCACCGTCGCGCGGCCGAGACCCGATGCGCCGCCCGTGACGACGGCCACTCGATCTTGGAGATCCATTCTTGGCCTATCGCTTGATGTTCTTGTCGTTCGAATGGATCACGGCGTCGAAGAGCTGGCCGAGCAGCCCCGTACCACCGCTCTGTGCCTGGGGTTGGTGCGAGCCGCCTTGCGAGTGATGACCCGTGAGGCTGTCGATGAGGCCCTGCCCCGCCGACGACGACGCGAAGCCGGTGAGCGCACCAAGGCCCTGCTGCGCGAGGTTCATCGTCTGCTGCTGCTTCTGGTGCGCCTCACGATCGGCCCTGCGCTGCTCGGCGCCCACGAACGCCTCGTTGCAGCCGGGGCACGCCGTCGCCGTGAGGAACGCGACCTTGCCGCAGAACACGCAGCCCTTCGTGAAGGCCACGCCGCACTCCGCACAGCTTCGTCGGTCCGCCGTGTTCAGCTCGCTGCACGAGGGGCAGCGGATGCCGGAGCTCCGCCCGACGATGGGCAAGTCGCAGAACGCGCACGCCGCGAGGCCGTCCTCGTGTGGCGCGCCGCAGTTGTCGCACAGCTGTCCGGGCGTCCCGCTCATCAGTCCCTCCGAGCGCCGATGTTCGCGCGACGAGCGCAGCTTGGGCAAGGGTGTTCCGGTGGCCGGTTTCCGTGTTATCGCGGGCGAGTGAGCCTTCATCATCAGAGCGCCCTCGAGCTGCTGGCGCAGCTCCGGAAGAAGCAACTCTCGAGCGTGGAGATCGTGCGAGCGCTGATCGCGCGACGCGACTCGGTCGGGCCGCGGACGAACGCGATCGTGGTGACCATGGACGACACGGCGCTCGCGTCGGCCGCAGCGATCGATGCGCGGCGCGCGCGCGGAGAGACGCTCGGCGCGCTGGGCGGACTGCCGATCACCATCAAGGAGAATATCGAGATCGCGGGGACGCCGAGCACGCTCGGAGTCGAGTCGAGGCGTGCCCATCGCGCCACCGTCGACGCCGTCACGGTGCGCCTGCTTCGCGAGGCCGACGGCATCGTGATCGGCAAGACGAACATCCCACAGACGCTCATCGCGATGGAGACAACGAACCACGTCTACGGGACGTGCAACAACCCCTGGGCACACGAGCGCACCCCGGGTGGATCGAGCGGAGGCGAGGCGGCCGCGCTCGCGAGCGGACAGAGCGTGCTCGGCGTCGGGACCGACATCGGCGGCTCGGTGCGCATTCCGGCGGCGTACACCGCGACGGTCGCGCTCAAGCCGACGCTCCATCGCTGGTCGAACCGCGGAAGCATCGGCCTCCTGGCCGGGCAAGAGCTCGTGCGCTCGCAGATCGGGCCGATGGCGCGCAGCGTCGATGACCTGGTGCTGCTCTTCCGCGCGATCGACACGCCTCTGCACGCGCGCCTCGATCCCGAGTGTCCGCCCATCGCGATGGGCGATCCGTCGAGCGTGGACCTGAGGAAGCTGCGCGTCGGCGTGTACGAGAACGACGGATACATGACGCCGTGCGCGACGAGCCAGCGTGCGGTGCGCGAGGCCGCCGAGATCTTGAGGCGCGCCGGCGCGACGATGGTGGAGTTCGTGCCGCCGCACGCGCGCGAGCACTACCTCTTGATGGCGGCGGGGCTCAGCGCCGACGGCATGGAGATCATGAGCGCCGCGCTCGGCAAGGATCCGGTGATCGCGCCCGTCTCGCTGAATCGCCGCATGGGGTCGAGCCCGCCGGCCCTGCTCAAGCAGCTCTCCCGCGTCGCGCGTGCGGCCGGAGAGAAGCGCCTCGCCGACATCCTCGCCATCGCGGGACGAAAGAGCGTCGCCGAGCTCTGGGGGATCACGCGACAGCGAACGGCGATGCAGCGCGACGAGCTCGATCGCTGGAACGAGCTGGAGCTGGATCTCGTGCTCTGTCCCGCGACGGCGACTGCAGCGCCGCAGCACGGATCGACGGGCGACTTCACGGCCGCGGCCGTCTACACGACTCGATACAACCTGCTGAACCTCCCGGCGGGCGTGATCCCGATCACGCGCGTGCGACCGACCGAGACCGACCGTAAGGAAAAGGTGGACCGGCTCGACAAGAAGGCCGCGCACATCGAGCGCGGTAGCGCAGGGCTTCCGATCGGCGTGCAGATCGTGGGTCGACCCTGGCGAGAAGAGGTAGTGCTCGCCGCGATGAAGGCGATCGAGAGCGAGGCGAAGAAGACGAGCGAGTTTCCGAGCGTCCCGATCGAGGGGTGACGAGAGCGAGAGCGAGAGCGAGAGCGAGAGCGAGAGCGAGAGCGAGAGCGAGAGCGAGAGCGAGAGCGAGAGCTCAGTGCGCCACCGGGCGCGGCGGCCTCCCGACCGTCGCTTCCAGCGGATCATCGCGATAGCTCGCGATCCACACGACATCTCCGGCCGGTCGCGCGCCCACGCGCACGAGACGGAGCATGAACGCGCTCTCGCCCAGCTGTCCCTCGAGCACCTCGACGACGCCGTCGCCGTCGACGTCGGTCACGCCGTACCAGCCGAACCAGCAGTCGACGAGCTCCTCTTGGGTCCAGAGCCAGTGCGCCGGTCGCGCGAGCACCACCTCGGGGGCGCCTCCCGCGCGCACCCGCGTGAGCGCGGCCACGCGAGGCGAGCAGCCGCCCTCGGAAGCCTCCTCGCTGCATGCGGGACCCGAGACGAGCACGTAGAGCGCGTCGCCGATCTCGTAGACCCGCGGGCTCTCCCACGCCTGCGCGCCTCGAAGATGCGCCGCGGTCGCGGCCGCGCTCTCTGCGAGCGCGATCGCTGCCGTCGCGCGCGGGTCGGTCGCGGCTCGCGTCACGGGCCAGGTCGGCATCGGTCGCGGTCGCACGATCGCGAAGAGCGGATCGCGCGGCACGCATCCGCGTACTTCGGCGGCGAGCGCCATGTTCGTCTCGCCCTCTTCGTTCTCGATGGGTGACTCGACGTCGGGACCCAGCGTTCCGTCGCAGACGCTCGCAGCCGATACGATCCGCACGGCCTCGCCGCCGCCCGCATGGGCGCCGTGCCGCGCGAGCACGCGACCACCCGCGAGGATTCGGAGATCGATCCCGAGAGGCGCGGGCTGTGACTCTGCGGCGCTCACCACGAGCAGACCGAGCGCAGCCATCGCGAGCGCGCCGCTCGCCCTCACTCGTCCTCGGAGTCCGTCGCGCCGACGGCGAGCCCCAGGATCAGATCGTGATCGCGATCGACGAGCGCCGTGACCCGCGCCTCGCCGGGCTTGGCCACACCTCGGTACATCTCGGAGCTTCGGTACCAGGCGAGCCCGCGCACGACGAAGATCTTCACGACCGCCGCGACCGGCACCGCGAGCAGCACACCGAGGAAGCCGAAGACCTCGCCGCCGATCATCAACGCCACGAGCACCCAGACCGCGGGAAGCCCGACCTTGTCGCCCACGATGCGCGGCACCACCACGAAACCTTCGAGCGACTGGCAGACCGCGTACGCGACCACGACGAGCACCGGCTTCTGCCATCCCGTCCAGTCCACCACGCACATCAGGAGCGCCATCACGAGCGCCGAGCCGCTGCCGACGTAGGGAATGAACGCGAGCAAGCCCGCCACGAGCGCGATGGGGATCGCGAGCCGAACGCCGACCACCGAGTACGCGATGGCGTAGAGAGTCCCCATCGCGATCATCACGAGGAGCTGACCGCGCACGAACTGGCCGAGCACGGCGTCGATCTCGCGCGCGATCTCCACCACCTGATCGCGAAGCCGCGGCGGCACGAGGTTGCGCGCGCCGTCGACCATCCGATCGAAGTCGTAGAGCAGATAGAAGACGAGCACCGGGATGACCACGACGCCGGCGACGGCGCCGATCACCGTGGCCGTGCCGCCGAGGACGTACTGAACGATCTCTTGCGCGGGCGCCGCGGCGCGCGACGCGAGCT
>JAYVCF010000119.1:0-7742 GCA_043750095.1 Deltaproteobacteria bacterium | reverse complement strand
CGCGCCGACGTGTACTCGCTCGGCGTCGTTCTGTTCGAGATGATCACCGGGAGGCGTCCCTTCGCGGCAGCGGATGCGGCCGAGGTGCTGCGGATGCATCTCTTGCGGCCCCTTCCCGACATGCGCGACCTCGTGCCGGACTCGCCGCTGGTCTCCTTGCTCGCGCCGATCGTGCTGCGCGCGACGGAGAAATCCAAGGGCGATCGCTATACGGACGCGGCCGAGATGGCGAGCGCGCTCGACGCGGCCGTGGGACGAGCCTCGACGCCGGTGGTCTCGCCTCCGAAGAAGCGGCCCACGATGGACAGCACGAAGGCCGACTCGATCCACGTCACGATCTCCGACGTTCCCGTCTCGAGCCCCAACGCGGTCGGTCCGACTTCGGCCATGGCGTCGGCGGCACCGAAGAGTCCGATCGGCGGCCTCGTGGTGCTCGGGGGCATCGCGGTGATCGCGCTCGCGTTCTACTTCGGATCGAGCGCACCGCCGCCGCCGCCTGCGACCACCGTCGACGCGCTCCCCTCGTCGATCACGGCGCCCGCACCCACCCTACCGCTCGCACCGGTGCTGCCGCCCCCGATCGCGCCACCTCCGTCGATCGTGCCACCGCCGAGTCAGGCCGAGGTCGCGCCGCCGGCGACGACGACCGAGCTCGCGCTCGTCGCACCACCGACACCGAACCCATGGGCCGCGCCGCTCCCGCCACAGCTCGCATCGATCGCGACGCGCGTGCGCGACGAGCGCGAGATCAGCAGCGCGCAGCGGGCGCAGCTGTTTCGCTTCTCGGGCAACCACCCGCACGACGCGCGTGGGCTCCTCTTGCTCGGGCACGCGGAAGTGATCGCGCATGCTTATGCCGACGCGTGCCATCGCTACCAGCACGCGTTCAGCGTGGACCCCGACGCGCGCTTCGATCCGACGATGCGCCACGATCTCGTCACCATCGCCGTGCGCGAGCCGCGCACCGAAGCGAGCGCCATGGTGCGCACGATCTACGGCGCCGACGCGATCGACGAGATCGCGCGGGTCGAGGGCGAGATCTCGCCGCGAGATCGCGACGCGCTGGCCCGCCTGGCGACGCTCCGTGCGAGCACCATCGCGTCTTCGACGCCTCCTGCCGAGATCCCGGCTCCATGAGCGAGACGCGCCGCGTCGGCGACACCATCGGAGAGTTCGTCCTCGGGAGCGTCCTCGGCGAGGGCGCGATGGGCATCGTGTACGGCGCGCGCGCGGCGCGTGACGGCAAGCACGTCGCGATGAAGTTCCTTCGCGGCGAGGCGCTCGAGCGTCCGGATCTGCGGAAGCGCTTCGAGCGCGAGGCGCGCGCGCTCGCCGAGCTCCGTCACCCCAACGTGCTCGAGGTGATCGCGCTCGGCATGGATGGCGACACGCCCTACATGGTCACCGAGCTGCTCGTCGGCCGCACGCTCGAGTCGTTGCTGGTGGAGACCCGCCTCGATCCGATGCGCGCCCTCGCGATCGCCGACGAGATCCTCGCGGGCCTCGGCTGCGCGCACGCGCACGGCATCATCCATCGCGACGTGAAGCCCGAGAACGTGTTCTTGATGAGCACCGGGAGCGGCGAGCGCGCGAAGTTGATCGACTTCGGTCTCGTGCGCTTCGGCCAGAACGCCAGCATGGGCCCCTCGAGCGTGCTCACCGTGATGGGCTCGATGATGGGAAGCCCCGCCTACATGGCGCCCGAGCAGGGCTACGGACAAGAGACGACCGAGCGCAGCGACGTGTACTCGGCGGGCGTCGTGCTCTACGAGTTGCTCACCGGCGCCTGGCCCTTCGTGGCCGAGGAGATCGCCGACATGATCCGCGCGCACACGCTCGCGCCCGTACCGCCCTTGCAAGAGAGCCGCCCCGAGCTCGTAGCCAAGCCCGAGCTCGAGGCCGTGGTGCAGAAGGCGCTCGCGAAGAGACCCGTGGATCGGTTCGCGAACGCGCAGGAGATGCAGCGCGCGCTGAGGCGGGTGTTGGCGCCCGCCGCGCGACTGGTGATGTGAGGGTCAGCGACAACCGACCTGGCGCGTGACCAGCGAGCCGGCAGCATCGGTCTCGGCCAGACGGATGCCCTGAGGTCCGACGACCAGCGAGATGTCAGAGCGGCTCGTGCTCACCGGCGTCGGCATCGTGAGCAAGAGAGCACTCGGCGCGCCGGTCCCGCCGACCACGTCCCAGACGTGATCGAGCGAGGCGCCGCCCGCGCCGCTGGGATCGAGATCCGACGAGGCGACGAACCAATAGCCCGAGTGAGTCTCGGCCGTACCGTTCGGTACGGCGACGATCTGAATCCAGGTGGGCGGCGGAAAGAGCACGGCTCGCCCCGACGCAGCGGGAGAGAGCGCGATCGCCGTTCCCACGGTGAAGAACGGCGCGGTCGTGCGAACTTCGGCGAAGTGTGTCGTCGCCATCGACGCCGTGTTGGGATCCTGCCAGGTCACGCCGAGCGCATTTCCGGCTCCGATCGCCATGCTCCGATCCCCGATGGCGATCGCCACGCCGACCGGGATGGAGGTGCCGGCCGGGACGATCGTGCCCATCACCGCCGCAGCCGGAGTCGTCGCATCACCGGACGGAGCGCCGGCGAGCACCAAGTTGCCCGCGGTGTCGATGTACGCGACGTAGTCCCGCGCCATCGTGGACACGACATCGAAGAGCACTTGCCCCGAGAGGTTCGCGACGACGTCGGTCGTGCTGGTGATGCCGGGAGCAGCGCCGCTGATGTTCACGCGGTAGCGACGGATCGCGTACGTGTACGGCGTTCCGCTCGAGCGGACGCTCGCATAGACCGTCGCGAGCGTCGTGCTCGCATCGGCGATCACGGCGCGGGCGTACCCCGTGAATCCGGCCGGACGCGTGAGTGCGGCCGGGGCCATCACGATGCCGCCGGTCGCGTTCACCCGTGCGAGCGTGATGTCACCGCTCGCCGCGACCGATCCGTAGGCAATCAGGAAGTCGGCACCCGCCGCGCGGACCGAGAACGGCAGCGAGCTGGGCGGAACGATCGAGAGCGGGACCGGCAGCGAGGAGCCGGTCGGCGTGCCATCCGACTGGATCGCCTGCATCACGAGATGGCCGGGCGACTCTTGGGTCTGTCCGAAGACGACGTACCCAGTCGCGGTCGGCACGAGGTGTGTGCCCGAGAACCTGGCTGCCGTGGTCGCGCCGCCTGCGACGGCAGTCACCGCGTTCCGAACGACGCCCAAGCCTTCGTCGGCGATCCCGTTGCAATTCTCGTCCAGACCGCCGCAGACCTCTGCCGGTGGCGTGCAGCCCAGGCCGATGGGCGCATGACAACCCGCCGGACAGATGGCGGTCCCCATGCTTCCGCACATCGTCATGCAGGTCGTGGCCATCCCGAGCACGCACGTGAATCCTGATCCGTTGTCCGGCAAGGAGTCGCAGTTGTTGTCGATCCCGTCGCAGAGCTCGGTATTGCCCGGATAGTCCGCGGCGACCGCGTCGTTGCAGTCGTCGCTCGAGGCGACGTAGCCAGTCGGCATCGTGCACGCCATCATCGTCATGGTCGGGTCCGTCGTGCCGTGAGCATCGCCATCCACGTCGTGGTGCCACGTCGTCAACACGCCCTCGTCGATCGTGCCGTTGCAGTTGTTGTCGATCCCGTCGCAGAGCTCGGCGGCCGGATCGACGTTCCCTGCGCAAGCTCCCCACGCCCCGGCTGCGCATGTCTGCGTGCCCATGTGGCAAGGCGCAGTCGCGCTCGCACCGCACGCCCGCGTCGCGCCGTTGGTGCACGCGCAGGACTCGTCCACGTGGCCGTCGCAATTCTCGTCGAGCGTGCCCTCGCACACTTCGGTCCCGCCCGGATGACAAGTCGCGCACGTGTCGTTGCAGTCGTCGCTCGAGGCGACGGAGCCCGCCGGCGCGGCGCATGCGGTCATCGGCGCTGACGCGTCACCGTGGCCGTCGTGATCGGTGTCGGCGTAGTAGCTCATCAGCGCGCAGCCATCGGGTCCGGTGCCCGCGTCCACCGCCCCCATGTTGGCGTCGCCACGGCCCGTGTCACCCGCCCCGCCGTCGGTCGAAGGGCCCGCGTCGCCTGCTGCGATGCACCTCCCATCCGCGGCGAGCATGGAGCCAGCCGGACAAGTGACCGTGGGCGCGCAACCAACGACCCACGCGCAGAGCACGACGACACGAACCACCGAGACCCGGACCTTCGACATCATGGCAATCCTCCTGAGTGCCAGCCGTATCGGCCTGGCGCGCGCCCCGTTGCGTCGACCCAGAGAAAGAGAAGCCGCCGATGTGCCACGGAAGGGATAGAGCGGCACGCACCGGCCGGATCGCGGCAGAAAACGTGGAACGATCGCGCTTCCCCGGCTAAGGTCGCCGCGCTTGCCGCCGGGGAACGCGCAACGCGCCCGGGCAGCGTTCGACAACGCCGCATGTCTCTCCGAGCCAACCCCGCGCCTGCGCTGGCGTACCTTGTTTCTCTACCCTTGTTGCTCGTGACGACGAGCGCGCTGGCGCAGGCCCGCTCGGTCCTCGTGCTGCCTTGGTCGCTCGAAGACGGCGACGCGGCCACGCTCGCGGCCCGGGCGGAGAGTGTCGCGGGCGCCATCTCGACGGGAGAGGTGTCTGCGATCTCGATCGCGAACGCGCGCTCGCGCTTCGAGGAGCACGGCTCGTCGGAGCCCCCCACGATGTCGGACAGTGATCTCGATCACTGGCTCGCGCTCTCGCGCCTCGCAGTTCGGCACCTGGCGCACGCAGACTATGCCGCGGCCGCTCAGACGCTCCGCGAGGCGCAGGCGCTGTCGGAGCCGGCTGCGGCCGAGCTGAACCGTGAAGAGACGCGCGCGCGCCAAGTGCTCGACACCTGCCTCTACGATGTACGCGCGCTGGTCGAGACCGAAGATCCGCGCGCCGAAGCACGTGCGCTCGAGTGCCGACGTCTCGTGCCGCGCATCGCTCCTTCTCCTTATCAGCACACTCCAGAGGTGGTGGAGCTGATGACGCGGATCGATCGACGCCTCGCCGAAGCGCCTCCGGGTTCGCTGCGGCTCGAGAGCGTTCCTGCCGGATGTCGCGTGCGCCTCAACGGGATTCCGCTCGGCGAGACTCCGTTCATCAGCGAAGACCTCGCGACGGGCGAGTACCGCGCGCAGATCGAGTGCGGCGAGGAGGGCACCACGCAGCGCGGCCGGATCCACCGGATCCGCCTGAGCGAGGGCGCCTCGACCGTACGCATCGACGTGCGCTTCGACACCGCGGTGCGCACGGACACGGCGCTCCGACTCCAGTACGCGACGCGCGAGGACGCCGACGAGCATCGACTCGCCGATGCCGTGAGTGCCGCGAGCACGATCGGTGCGGCCGAGGTCTGGCTGCTCGCCCTCGAGCCCGCTGCGGATGCCGACGTGATCCGGATCGATCGCGTGCGCGTGTCCACCTCCTCGGTGCTGGCCTCGGTGCGCACGCACTCGGCCGCGGGTCTGCCTGGCTCGGTCGCAGCCGTGGGCCGTGGCGCGAGCGAAGATCGCACCGGCACGGAGCCGGTGACGATGCCGCTCTGGGGCGCGGGAGCCAGCGGGGCGACCGACGACGAGAGCGGAGCGGTTCCGACGGCCGGATCCGGGCGCGCGGGATGGGAGACCGGCGTGGGCATCGGCCTCGGTGTGCTCGGGATCGGCGCGTACGTGACGAGCTTCGCGCTCGTGAACGTGGAGGCGGGATACGGTCACCTCGCGACGCAGCCGCTGCCGACGGACCTCGACTATCTCTCTCGCCGCGATCAGTGGACGGGCTTCGAGCTGCCCGCGCTCGCGATGGGATGGGTCGGCGGTGCGCTCGTGACGGCGGCGCTCCCGCTCGTGATGTCGGACGAAGCGGGCACACCATGGTGGAGCTGGGTGATCGGCGGCGCCGGCGTGGCGGCGATCGGCGTGGGCCTAGCGGTGGCGCTCACCGCACCGACCTGCGGCCCGGCGGGTCGGCCCACCGACGCGTGTGTGCAGGGCACCGCGCTCGCCGACGAGGGCTCGGCGATCGCGAGCATCGGCGTGCCGCTGCTGAGTGTGCCGATCGTCTACTTGATTCGTGACGCGGTGGGCGGCGGCGCGCCCGTGGTGCCGAGCGCGAGCGTGACGGCGACGAGTGCGTCGCTGAGTCTTGGAGGAACCTGGTGAGCAGAGTCTTCTTCGCGATGGTGGCCGTGATGCTCTCTCTCGCTGCGCGCGCGTCAGCGCAGACCGCGGTCTTGTTTCCGGTCGGCGGTGACGCCGAGCTGGCCGCGGCGCACGGCGTCGAGGCGCTGGGCCGCGTGCAGCGCGACCTCGAGGACTCTTCGTTCACCGTGCTCGCGGGCGACGAGCTCGCGCAGGCGATGGGCGCGGCGAGCGCGGAGGTGTGCGGCGATCCGAGCTGCGCCGGGCCGATGCTCGGGACGCTTCACGCGGACCTCGCGATCGGCGTGGCGCTCTGGCATCGCAACGGCTTGGTGCAGGTCTCGGTGGTGCTCGTGGATCCGCAAGGTGTGATGGTCAGCGCGGACGCCGACGGCGCCGAGTCGGTGATCGGACAAGCGACGCAGAGCGCGCTCTCGCAGGCACGCGCCCGATGGGCCACGCGCGAGGGCTCGCCGATCCGCGTGGTGGGAGTGCCGGAGGGCGCGACGATCACCGTCGACCACGAGCTCTGGGGCACCGTTCCCCACGAGGGCGCGCTCTCGCCCGGCACCCATCACTTCGTGGTGAGCGCGGACGGGCATGTGACCGAGCGACGCGACGTGGAGATCGCAGCTGGCACCGAGACGGTGGAGATCGCATTCGAGCTGGTGGCCGGGAGCGACGCGGTCCCGACCACGCCGAGCGCTGGACCGGACGTCGGATGGATCGCCGCCGGCGCGGCAACGGCGGGCGTGGGCGCGGCGGTCGCGGTGGTCGGCATCGCGAACCTCGCCGGCTCCGAGCGGTGCACGAGCGGCTGCGTCGGCGCGCCGGATGCCCGGTTGGTCTACGTTCCGAACCAATCGGTCGACATCGCGCTCACCGTGACCGGAGCCGCCGTGCTCGTGGCTGGCGTCGTGATGCTGATCGTTGGTGCATTATCGGGAGGGGCGAGCCATTCCGCGGTCGCGCTCACGTCCGACGGTTTCGTGGTCTCGTACTGACACGTGGGGAGAATGACGATGCGTATGACTTGCTTGCTCGTGGTGGCTCTCGGTCTGACGGCATGCACCGGTTCCGAGGTGCCGTGCTCCTCGCGGCCGACGGACCCGTTGTGTCAGCCGATCGACGGCGGTGGCGTCGACAGCGGAGGCGACGGCGGCCGCGACGTCGGCATGATCGACGCGCCGATGGTCGACGCGCACATCGCGTGCAACGGCATGTGCACAGGCACGATCCCGCATTGTCTCCTCGCGACCGAGACGTGCGTAGGCTGCCTCGGTGACGGCGACTGCACCGGCGCGAACAGGCACTGCGAAACGACGACCAGCCACGCGTGCGTCGCGTGTCTCGCGGCCGCCGACTGCGTGAGTCCGACCGCCAGCGTTTGCTCAGCGAGCCACGCGTGCGCCCCATGCACCGTGAACAGCGACTGCGCGCATCTGACGGGCGTCGGTGTTTGCAATGCCGGAACGTGCGTCACGTGTACCCCGGGCGATGAGTCCGCGTGCGCCGCGAATAGCTGCAACCCCGCGCTGAATACCTGCACGACGACGGCGCGCGGGAGCGTCGCGACCTGCCACGCGTGCGTGGCCGACAGCG
>JAYVCF010000118.1:0-5048 GCA_043750095.1 Deltaproteobacteria bacterium | reverse complement strand
ATGCGACGCGCTGCGGTCCGCGCGCTCTCCTTCTTCGTGATGCCCTTCTCTGCGTTGCGCGTCGAGGCGTTGCGAGCCGCACCACGCGGCCCGCGAACCTCAGCGCCGCTCGAGCTCGAGCGCGTCGGCCGCTGCGTCGAATCCGAGCGCGCGTAGACGCTCGACGGCGTCCGCGACTGACGGATCGTTGACACGCGGTGACACTTGCACCGCGTGCGCTCCCCTCCGCGTCTTTTGGGGGCCTCGCTGGGCGTGCGAATCCGCTCCTACGTCGAGAAGGCGCGTAGACTCCGCGGGCTGAGTGCGTTCAAGTCCTGCAACGCCCAACGTTTTTTGCGCAGGTTCGCTCGTTGACGCGCTTCCTCCGAGTGCGGACACTCCGGCAGCGATGCGATCTTTCTTGCTTGGGGCCGCAGCGGCGCTGGTGTGCTTCGTCGCCGGCGCGCGCGCACAGCCGATTCCACCCCGCTCGCCGACTCCATCGACCGATCCCAGCGTGCATCCGGTGGTGTACGCGTTCCATCACGGCTTCCATGCCGCGGCGGGCGATTCGTCACGCGGCGTGACCGCGGACGAGCTTGCGCGCTTCGATGCGATCACGCGGACCGGCACTGCGCATGGCCGTCGGTTGCGGCTGGGCTTGCTCGCCGCCGATCGCGCCGTGCGCTACTTCGCGCCGGTCGCACTCGAGGCCATCGGGCGCGCGCCGGAGGCGGCTCGATTGCGCGCGCTCGCCCCGATCACCGACGCGGCGCGCGCTCGCGCTGCATCGACCGAGTGCATGGCGATCCGCGAGGCGCTGAGCTCGGACCCGAGTCTGACGACGCCGCAGCCGGCCGGCACCATCCTGGCGACGTTGCTCACCGCGGCCGCGAGCGCCGATGGGAGCGCGGCGGCGGCGCTCGATTCGCCGACCGCCGAGCGCAGCGCAGCGGAGGCTGGCGGCGGCGCCGCGGAGGTCGCGGGAAACGCGCTCTGGCTCCTGCATCTGGCACAGCGCAGCGAGGCGGAGCGCTCGGCGGTCGTGGCGGCGGCGACGCGGCTCCTCACCCGTCTGACGCGAGCCGCGCGCGCGCCATAGCCCCCTCGCGCTCGTCGCGGGCGATGATCTCGGGTCCAGCGGGCGAGCGCATCGATCTCCACGACATCGGCCACGAACGCGGGGGCCTCGTGGTAACGTTCGCGCCGTGAAGGCTCGCTTCTCGTGGATCGCGCTCGCGCTCGCGGGTGCTTCGTTCGGGGCTCCAGGTTGCAGCGGCGGTGGTGGGCATGCACCGCTGCGCATCGAGCTCGCACCGACGCTCGACTGTAGCCAGGAGACCGCCGACTTCCCCGCGGACCTCCGGTTCTTCACGGTTCAGATCTGCCCGAGCCTCACGGGTGACTGCGTCGCGCTGACCGATCCAGGCGCTGATCACGGCGGCGGCGCCATGCAGCTCCGCGTCGCGCGCTCGCTCGAGCGGCACTTCACCATGGACGCGCGGGTCGACGCCACCCTCGACTACGACGTGACCATCGTCGGCTACTCCGGCGCCGAGACCGGCACGTGTGCCCCGTATGCGCTCGGTCATGCGCGCGGAGTTCGCTTCGGCCGCGACCAGGTTCGCGTGCGCCTCTATCCGTTGGGCGGATGGAGCTGCGCGGGGACACACGAGGGACAGACCACCGCCGTCCCGCGCGCCCTGCACCAAGCCGTGCTCCTGCCGAACCACGAGGTCTTGATCCTGGGCGGCATCGAGGGGCCCTCGGCCGGGGCCGTCGCCTTCTCGCGTCCGTCGCTCGCGCAGCGTCTCGTCGAGGTGTTCGACCCGCGCGACGCGCGCTTCCACGCCGTGACGATGAGCGACGAGGGCGGCATCGCCGGCTTCTCGCGCGTGATGTTCCAGGCCCGCTACATCAGCACCAACGCCGCGGGGCAGTACGAGATCCACACCTACGGCGGGTTCGACATCGATCACGCACCCGAGGGCGGGATCGGCTTCGACGCCAACGCGAACGCGAGCACGGTGAGCGCGCTCTTCGGCCCGCTCTCGCAGATGATGATGGGCGAGGCGGCAGGCTTCCGCTCGGACGCGGTGATCGTGTACGACCCGCTCACGCGCACGGCGACGACCACGGCGCACGCGGTCGGCAACTACACCACGACGGCCGCGACGGACGGGCCGACGGCGATCGGCGTCGTGCGCAGCATCGACAGCGTGACCGTCTCGCCGATGGGCCGTCCTTCGTACGGGCTCTCCGCGGGCTGGTACCTCGACGGCGGTCGCCAGGACACGCTGCTCACCGATCGGCTCGGCGCATCGATCACCCCGCTCTCGGCGACCAGCTTCCTCATCTGGGGCGGACACGTCGCGACGAGCATGGACGCCGTGTTGCCCGTGCCGCCGGCTACCGACGTGATCGCTCACGCCGGCGAGGTCGTGAGCAGCATGACCATGGGCAGCATGGCGGTCGCCGCACACGACGCGATGACCATGCCCGATGACGGCAGGCCGCTACCGACCGCGTACCACACGGCCACGCACATCGCGGGCGTGACGGGCACGACGGCGATCCTCTTCGCGGGCGGTCTACTCGTCGCTGGCGGCCCCGCGCCCCTCGGGAGCGATGTGGTCGACGGTCCTCCGGCCTCGCCATCGCAGCTCACGATCACGCGCTTCAGCGGCGACGGGATGGTGGTCGCCGGTACCCGCATCGCAGGCCCCGCCGCGACGACCGTGCTCCACACCGCCAACGTGGTCGACGCGAGCGCGACCGACGTGCTCCTCGTCGGCGGTGCGAGCATCCCGAGCGCGATGGCCTCATCGCTCTTCGCGGAGCGCGCGACCGGCCTCGTGAGCTTCACGCCAGCGACGAGCACGTACGCGTGGCACGGGCTGCCCGACCTCGTCTCGGGTCGCTGGGGTCACACGACGACGATCATCCCGAACCACGGTGTGCTCGTGGTCGGCGGCATGTCGCGCACCGACGCGACGCTCAGCGTCTCGGACAGCTCGGAGTTCCTGCTCTGGGAAGATCTGCGCGCGATGGGCCGACCGATGACGATGAGCTGCGCGGCGCCGACCGACGCGGGACCGCCCCCCGTCGATGCAGGTCGTCGTGACGCCGGGGACAGCGGAGCCGCTGCGCCCGATACGGGCGTGCCCCACGACGCCGCCGTGACCGGCGGCTGAGCCCCGGCTCACGCGAGACCCTTGACCGCGAGGTCGCGCGGAACGAGATCTGAAAGAGGAGATCCCATGTCGCGTGAGGTATTCATCGTCGCCGCCGCCCGCACGCCGGTCGGCTCGTTCCAGGGGACGCTCGCCGAGGTCTCGGCGACCAAGCTCGGGACCATCGCGATCAAGGGCGCGCTCGAGCGCTCGGGTCTGAGCGCCGACGACGTGCAGCAGACGTACATGGGCAACGTGCTGACGGCAGGTCTCGGGCAAGCGCCCGCTCGGCAAGCCGCGCGCGGGGCCGGCATTCCGGATCGCGTTCCCGCCACCACCATCGGCAAGGTGTGCGGCTCCGGCCTCGAGGCCGTGGTCCTCGGCAGCAAGTCGATCCTCTTGTCCGAGGCCGACGTCGTGGTCGCAGGTGGTCAGGAGTCGATGACGAGGGCGCCCTACATCATGCCGTCGGCGCGGGCCGGTCTTCGCATGGGCCACTCGACTGTTCTCGACTCGATGATCGTCGATGGCCTCTGGGATCCGTACAAGGACTGGCACATGGGGAACGCGGGGGAGCTCTGCGCGAAGGAGCACGGCTTCACGCGCGAGGCACAAGATGCGTTCGCCATCGAGTCGTACCGGCGCGCGCTCGCGGCGCAGGAGTCGGGCGCGTTCGCATCCGAGATCGTCCCCGTGGTGATCGAAGGCAAGGGGGCGAGCACCACCGTCGCGCTCGATGAGGAGCCCAAGCGCGCCAAGTTCGACAAGATGCCCACGCTCAAGCCCGCGTTCACGAGTGTCGCTTCAGGACCGGGGGCCGGCACGATCACGGCGGCGAATGCCTCCAAGGTGAACGACGGCGCGGCCGCGCTGATCCTCGCGAGCGGCGAGATGGTGAAGAAGAAGGGCCTGACGCCCCTCGCTCGCATCGTGGGCTGGGGCCACCACGCGCAGGCGCCCGAGTGGTTCACGACCGCGCCCGTGGGCGCGATCCAGGCGGCGTGCGCGCGGGCGGGCCTGACGCCGAAGGACATCGACCTCTACGAGATCAACGAGGCCTTCGCCGTCGTGGCGATGGTCGCCGAGAAAGAGCTCGGCATCGACCACGCGCGCGTGAACGTCCGCGGCGGCGCCATCGCCATCGGCCACCCCATCGGAGCGAGCGGCGCCCGCGTGCTCACGACGCTGCTCTTCTCGATGAAGGAGCGCGGCGCCAAGCGCGGGCTCGCGACGCTCTGCATCGGCGGCGGCGAGGCGGTCGCGCTGATCGTCGAGCGCGTCTAGTTTCTTAGGAGGCCTGAGCGGCCTCCTCGGCAGACCGGCGGCACTTCCGTCGAGATCACTTCGGCCGGTTCCTGTGGCCGTGCTTTCGGACGTGGCGGGCGTTGGCGGCCTCTTCCGAGTGGGACTCGGCGATCTCCAGCTCGCGCCGCGCGAGATCGGCCAGCACCGCGTAGTGGCGATGGAGCACGCGCAGCTCGTCCTCGCTGAGGTCCTCCACGTTCACCAGGCGATTGTTCGCCGGTTCGATCGCCGCGACGAGCTCGTTGAGCTTCAGATGCAGCGCGAGCGAGTCCTTGTTCTGCGAGCGCTGGATCAAGAAGACCATCAAGAAGGTGACGATGGTGGTGCCGGTGTTGATCACCAGCTGCCAGGTGTCCGAGTAGCGGAACACCGGGCCGAGCAGCGCCCAGACGGCGATCACGCCGAGCGCGCCGCCGAAGGCGCCGGTGCTGCCGGTGAACTGGGTGATGACTCTCGAAAAAGCTTCGAAGCGATCGCCGATGGCGATGCCCTGTCTTGGTTTGGCCATGCGGAGAATCATAGCGGTAAGATGACGCCATGTCCGAGGCGCTCCGATCGGTCGGCGTCACGCGCGTGCGCGGCGGCGCGCGC
>JAYVCF010000117.1:0-18149 GCA_043750095.1 Deltaproteobacteria bacterium | reverse complement strand
CCCGTTGAGGAGCGTCCTAGGACACCGTCGTTCGTGTCCGACGGAGCGAAGCAACGGGGCACCCGCTCCCGCCGCGGCCTGTGCTCGGCATCCGCATGTCATCAGAATGCGTCGGTCAGAGCACTAGCTAGCTAGTCGCTCGAGGCGGGCGCTGCCCAACCCTCGATCGCGAGCGCGTCACTCTGGATCGCAGGGCCCCACGCAGGTGGTGTCGACGACGCCATCGGTGATGAAGCCGTGGAGCGTCGCGGCGGCCCACGTCGGCGAGAAGATGATCGTGTGCGGATCGACGCCCTCGGTGGCGGGACGATTCACGTCGGGCACGGCGGGCACGCCGAACTCGACCTCGATCATCGCGGACCCGGAGTGCGGCCGATCGACCGTCGCGATCCCGTAGAGCTCGTGATTCGGCGGGCCCAGCAGCGGTACACCCATCGTGCGCGCCATCTGGTGGCCAGCCAGCATCGAGACTTGGTGGTCGTTGCGCGCAACCATCATGAGGACCTCGTGCTCGGGCGTCCCTGGCAAGCGATCGCCGAGGACGTAGGGCGTGAAGCCGCTCGGCTCCGCGCGATCCCAGACGAGCTGCATCAGCGCCAGACAGCGCTGGACGTCGAGCGGTCGATAGTTCGCCTCGAAGAGCCCCGAGAACATGCCCCAGCCGCCGCTGTTGCGTTGGAGCAAGAAGGAGTAGCCCTGTCCGGGCACGAGCAGCACGCCTCGCGGCACGTCGGTGGTGAGCGCCATGTACGTGCCGCCGAGGATGCCGCCTTGGCTCTGACCGACGAAGACGGGAGCGATCGTCGTGTCGATCGGAGAGTGACCCGCGAGCGCGATCATGGGATCCGACGCGAGCGCACCGCGCACGAGCCGCATCGCGACGAGAGACTCGAGGATGCCCTGCTCGAGCCGCTCGGTGACCGTCGCGAATCGGCCCATGTCGCCACTGACCGCGACGTTCGCGAGGTAGCCGAGATCGGTGCGCGCCATCCCGGTCCAGTCCACCGCGAAGATCACGAAGCCGTAGGTGTCTGCGAGCGCGTAGAGCGTGTCGAAGTCGAAGATCTCGTCCCCCGACCCGAGCAGTCCGTGGCCCCACTGAACCGGTCGCGCAGGCGTCGTCGCGGCGCTTCGCGGGACCAGCATCCAGAACTGCGCCGGACGCTCGCCCTGGGCGATCGGCAGCCCGCTCGCATCGCGCCGCAGCCGTCCACCGGGCGCGACCTGCGTCAGGAAGTTGGGCACGTGCATCACGCCCGTCACGCGCAGCGCGATGTGGGGACTGGTGCTCGCATCGAGCGTCTCGACGTTCGTGATCTCGTAGCTCGGCCCCGCGGTGCCGACGATCGCGAGGGCACGGTCGCGCATCGCGACGAGGTCGCTGGTGAGGCTCGCGCGCGAGCCCACCGTGAACGACCATGCGATCTGCAGACCCGCGCGATCGATGCCGGCGGCCGCGAGCCGCGAGAGAAGCGCATCGTAGGCCGCGCGTCGATCGGTCACGGCAGGATCGTCGCTCGGCGTTCCATCGCGCAGTGCAGCGAACACGGGTGAGGCCGGCAGAACGGCGCCTGCCGCATCGACGACACCGCGGATGGCGACCGCGTAGTGGTGTGAGGGTGTCAGCGCGATGGCGGGACGCAGCAAGAGGGCGCGCTCCGCGTCGTTGTCGTACGCCTGGTCGAGCTCGGCGAAGTGCGCGACGCGCACGCCGGTGTCGAGATCGAGCAGCACGGTCTTCGCGGTCGCATCGAGCGAGGCGGCGAGGTCGCGCTGTCCGACGAGGCCCGTCACGGTGGCGCCGGGCATGTGCGTCATCGGCGACGACACGGGCGAGAACCCGTCGAGTGGCTCGAAGAACGCTGTGGTGACGGTGCGCGAGGGCAGCGCCCGACCGACGAACGAGAGGCGCAGGCCGGTCGCGCTCGTCGTGTCGGGCCGTGTGTACACGTCGTTCGGAAAGGGAAAGCCGCAGTGACTCGGAACGATCGGATCGCAGCTCTGCCACGTCTCGGGCGCGGCTGCGTCGGCGGTGAGCGCGTCTGCCGCGATCGCATCGAGCACCGCTGCGTCTGCAGGGGGCGACGGGGCGGCGCAGCCGAGCGCGGCGCACGTCACGAGCCACGGGCACAGAAATCGAACCGACGGTCGCACCATGGAAAGCCTCCGAAGCGCGCGGAGACTACGTCGAGTGCGCGAGAGCCGATCCATCGCCTCGTGCGCGCAATCACCATCCGCGGTGGCGGGTAAGCGGCGGAAAACTACCGAGGCTTGGCGATGCCCTGCGCGTCGGGCTGGATCGGCTTCGGGAGGAACTCGACCCCGCGTCGAGCACGCAGTGATGAACGATGTCCTCGGTGTCATCCGACGCAGGTCGCGCAAGGACGGTACGCTCGTCGACACCGGCGGGCCGCTCCCCAGCAAGGAAGGCGTCCGCGTGCGGCTCGCCCAGGGCAATACTCGAGTCAGCGATACAGCTCGCGCAGGAAGAACGCCACGATGCGGGACTGCAACCTGCGCGTGATGATCGGCTCGGGCACCATGTGCGTGAGCCCCGCGAGCGGGAGCATCTCGAAGGGCCGGTCCGCGCGGAAGAGCGCGTCGGTGAGCTTGATCGAGTGCGAGAAGTACACGTTGTCGTCGGCCGTGCCGTGCACCACCAGCATCGGACGGCGCTCGCCCTCTTCGCGCGCTGCGTACGTGAGGACCGAGCTGAGCTGATACGGCCCCGCCGTACCTTCTTCTTCCGGCAGGCCGAGGTAGCGCTCGGTGTAGTGCGTGTCGTAGTCGCGCCACTCGCTCACGGGCGCGCCCGCGACGCCCGCGCGGAACACGTCGGGATTGCGCAGCACGGCCATGGCCGAGAAGTAGCCGCCGAAGGACCAGCCGTAGATGCCCACGCGATCCATGTCCATCTCGGGATGAAGCGCGCCGAGCGCGGCAAGCGCAGCCACCTGATCTTCGAGCGGGATGGTGCCGAAGTCGCCACGGATGGCGCGCTCCCAGTCGCGACCTCGGCCGGGCGTGCCGCGGCCGTCGAAGCTGACCACGATGAAGCCGTGATCGGCGTACCACTGCGCGAGCAGCCAGCGCTCGCGCTCGTTGAGCACCTGGCGAACGCCCGGGCCGCCGTACACGTTCACGAGCACCGCGTAGCGGCGTGATGCATCGAAGCTGCGAGGCCGGATGGTGATCGCGTGGAAGCCGCGCTCGCCCACCGTCTCGAGGGTGGCGTTGGGCGCGAACGCGGGCTCCTCCGCGTGGGTCGCGATCGGAGTCGTGGTCGTGTCCGCCGTCCGTCGCAGCGTGGCCGAGCGCGGAGCATCGAGCGCGCGCGCCACGTCCACGTAGAGCGCGCAGGATCGCGAGAACGTCGCCTCGTGCGTGCCCGCGCCCTCGGTGAGCGCGGTGGGCGCGCCCTCGCCCGTGAGGGACACCGAGTACACGTGCGCCTCGGTCGGATCGCCGCTCGCGATCACGTACGCGCGATCGCCCGCTTCGTTCAGGCCGACGAGCGACGCGTAGCCGAAGCCCGTCGCGGGGGTGAGCGCGACAGGCGCGGACCCATCCATGTGGCGCAGCTCGAGCCGGTACTCACCGCTCGCCTCCGTGGTCCAAAGAAAGCGCTGACCATCGGCGAGGAAGCGCGGCACGTCCTGATCGAGGTTGAGCCAGGCGTCGTCGTGCTCGCGGAAGAGCTCGCGCGTGTCGCCGCTGGTGATGTCCACGGCGAGCATCAGCTCGTTCTGCTGCGCGCGATCCTGCACCAGCACCACGGGCACACCGCCCGCGGGCCAGCGCACGGTCGCCAGATACGGATACGCCTCGCGATCCCAGGTCACGTAGCGCAGCGGCGTGACGTGCGCGCTCGATGCGCTCACGAACCCGAGGCGCACGACCGCGTTGGGATGACCCGGGCGCGGATAGGGCGGCGCATCCGGCGTGTTCTCGGGATGCATCGGATCGAGGATGTGCATCGTCTCGACGCCGCTCGTGTCGGACTCCTCGACCAGCAACGTGGACGAGTCGGGCGACCACCAGTAGCCCTCGAAGCGGCCCATCTCTTCTTGCGCGACGAACTCGGCGCTGCCGTAGTCGACGTGTTCGTTGGCGCGCTGCGTGAGGCGCCGCTCGCTCCCCGACGCGACGTCCATCACGAAGAGATCGCCGTCGCGCACGCACGCGATCGATCGGCCGTCGGGCGAGAAGCGTGCGTCGGTGGGCGAGCCTGCGGACGAGGTGAGCTCGCGGATGGCGCCCGCATCGCCGACGTGCGCGCGATCGACGAGGAACAGGCGACCCGACAGAGGCACCAGGATTGTGGCGCCATCGGGCGAGAGATCGAAGCCCGTGATGCCGCGCGCGGCGAGGCGCATGCGCTCGCGACGTGCCCGCTCTTCGGGGCTCAGCTCCTCGGTACCGCCGCCGAGGATCGCGTCGGCCGTGAGCAGCACGCGCTCTTGACCGGTCGCGACGTCCATCGCGTAGAGGTCGTTGACGAACGTGCGCGGCCCCGAGCGGAGAAACAGGAGCGTGCTGTCGTCGGGCGTGATGCGGAACCCGTTGGGCGCGCCCTGGCCAAATCGGTACGTCACGGCGAATTGCTCCAGAAAGGTGGGGTCGGATCCGTCCTCGGGCGCAGTGGTCGTCACGGGCGTCTCCGTCGTCGGTGGCGTGGGCGAGTCCGTTCCACCGCACGCGACGAGCGCGATGGCGGTGAGCGGGAGAAGAAGAGGTGTCGGACGCATGAGCGCCGGAGAATCCGAGGCCGGGCAAGAAGAGTCAAACCGGGGGGCAGATCGAGAGGGCAACGACTGCGTTCCAGCCGACGGCAAACGAGAGCACACCGGCGTTGTCGCGCGATGCGCGTCGAATCGTGAAGACCAGTGGCCGCCTGCTATCCTGCGCCCATGAGCGCCGCAGAGAAGCTGACGCTGACGCACGACGAGTATCTCGCGTTGGAAGCGAAGAGCGTCGAGAAACACCAGTACCTGCGCGGCGAGGTCTGGGCGATGGCCGGCGGCACGCCTGAGCACGGTCGGCTTCAAGCGAACTTGATCCGAGAGATCGGGAACGCGCTCGGCACCCGCCCGTGTGCGCTCTTCACATCCGACGTCCGCGTGCGCGTCGACGCCACGGATCGGACGACCTACCCGGACCTCTTCGTCGTATGCGGCCCCCGCTCGACGTCGCCCGTCGATCCGAACGCGATCACCAACCCGCTCATCGTCGTCGAGGTCCTGTCGGACGGCACCGAGCTCGATGACCGCGGCGAGAAGTTCGCGCACTACCGACACCTCGCGTCGCTCGAGGAGTACGTGCTCGTCAGCCAGCGCGCGCGACGGCTCGAGGTCTTCCGGCGCACGGCCGACGGATGGATTCTGTCCGAGGCGGGTCCCGGGGAACACGCGCGCCTCCGTTCGATCGATGCGCTCCTGGCCGTCGATGCGGTGTATCGCGACCCGGCCGCGGGCTAGACTGGGGCACCGTGGACCTCACACGCATGCTCGAGATGGCTCGCCGCGACCAGTGGCAGATCGATCGCGACCTCGACTGGTCCGTGAAGCCGCGCGCGCTGGCGCGACACGACGAGATCGCCATCGTGCAGTACTTCACCGACATGGCGGGCATCGAGCAGCTGGCGGGTGCGCTCTTCGCGGTGCAGCGCGACCTCGCCACCGACCCGACGCTGCGCGCGATCTTTCAGACCTTCGTGATCGACGAAGAGCGCCACAGCCGCGTGGCCGAGCGGCTCGCGCGTCACTACGACGTGCATCACTACCAGCGCTACGAGCGCAACCCGCACCTGGTGAGCTTCGCCAAGCACTTCGTGCAGGCGGTCAAGGATCTCTCGCCCGACATCGCCAACGCGTACATCACCACGGGCGAGCTCCTGCTCGACATCGCGCTCCTGCGATCGATCGACGACTTCGTCGACGACGAGATGAGCCACGCGGCGATGAAGCTCATCAACCGCGACGAGTCGCGTCACATCGCCGTCGACTACCACATGAGCGAGTACTACGCGTCGCCCGCCTACGACGCCTGGATGGCGACGCAGCCCAAGAAGAGCCGGCGTCGTCGCGTGCGTGCGACGGCGTCACTGCTCGGCTTCATGTGGCACGCGCAGCCCTTCTTTCGCGACGTGTTCTTCGGTCCGATGGAGCTCGTCGATCCCGAGGGGCGTCGGCTGCGTGAGGCGTTCAAGCGCATCCAGCTCCTCGGGCTGAAGACGGGCTACCAGCGGCCCTTCGCGAAATTCCTGCGCTCGCTCTCCGACGTCTTCAACCACCCGCGCTATGGCCGCTACGCCGCGCCGCTGGTCACGCGCGTGATGGGCGTGCCCGAGCACGTGATCCGACACCTCTACACGGACGCCGAGGAGCAGAACCTCGCGAACGTGACGTACGCGCAGATGGCCGACGACGCGCTCGCGGCCAAGACCGCGAACTGAGAGCGCGACTACTGGACCTCGGGGACGCCCGGGATGTGTGGCAGCGCCGACAAGCGCGCGGCGCAGTGACCCGCGTGGCAGAGGCAGCCTCCACCGCAGTCGAGCGTCCCGTAGCGACAGTCGCTCGTGCACACGCTCTGCCCGCATGCGGGAGCGTTCGTGACGGCGACGCAGGCAGCGGGATGACAGCAGCCCGCCGGAACACAGTCGGCGTCGGTCGCGCACACATCCGTCCCCACCACGATCGCGGGCTCTTCGCTCGCGGGCGCGGTCGTGTCGTCGCCCGAAGAGGTCGTCGTCGTCGTCGTCGTGGTCTCGGTCGAGGTGGGGCCCGCCGGATCGCTGCTCCCGCAGGCGCCGAAGCAGCCGACCGAGACCAGACCCATCGAGAGCAGGAGAACGACACGTTTCATGGGGTTCCTTCGGCTTTGGACGGCCGCGAGTGGGCACGATTCAACGACACAGACGGACCGCGCGCCTGCTGACGATTTTGTTACCATGCCCACCGTGTCGACGGATGTGACCGATGATCGCGATGACGAGGAAGAGCGGACCGATCCGCACATCGCCGTGCCGAAGAGCCAACCCGCGTCCGCGTCCGCGCCCACGGCGGGCGGGCCGCCGCCGCTGCGCACCTCGAGCGTTCCGCAGCGGGCCATGCCCCCTGCGCGCACGATGATCGGCGCGAATCCGTCGTCACCTGCTTCGACGACGCGCACCGATCCGGCGATGCGCGCGACCGATCCCGCGCGGCCGCCGATCCTTCCCGTGCGGCCATCGACGCCGATGCCCGCGCTTGCCGCCGATCGAACGTCGGAGATGCCTCCGACGAGCAGCCTCACTGCCGCGATGCTCATCCCGCGCCCGAGCGCTGCGCCGCCCGCGGGACGCGTGAGCGATCCAGGTGGTTCGGGCGATCCGCTGCGCGAGCGCCTCGCACAGGTCGAGGTGCAGGCGGCCGCGACGCGCTCGATCGCCTCACGGGTGGACGGCGAAGCCAAGGCGGCGCACGCGCGACTCGACACCCTCGATCCGCGCATCGCGTCGATCGAGACGACGGTGAACGAGCGCGTGGCGCGGATCGAAGCAGGCTTCGAGACGGCGCGAAAGGCGCTCGTCGCGCAGGTCGAAGAGAGGCTCTCGGCGGGGCCGCGCTCGACCACGCCCGCGCCGCTCGAAGAGAGTGATCTCGGCTCGCTCAAGAGCACGCTCGCCACGATTCGGCACGCGATCGCCGAGCACGAGCGCCTGTTCGAAGCGCGCCGCGCCCGCATGGAGAGCCTCGAGACGCGGATCGCGAGCGTGGAGGGCGATCCGAGAATGGTCGAACTGCGCCGCGCGACCGAGAGCTTCGACCTGCGCCTGCGAGCGCTCGAGCGCGCACAAGAAGCGATCCGCGCCGACGTGGACGCACGCCTCGCGACCATGGAAGCCCGGTTCGCCGAAGCGCCGACCACCGGAACGAAGAAGGCGCTCAGCGCCGCGGCCGAGCCCGAGCTTCGTCGCATCAAGGGTGTCGGTCCGAAGTACGAGAAGGCGCTGCGCGAGATCGGCATCACGACGATCGCGCAGGTCGCTGCGATGGGCGACGAAGAGCTCGCCCGCGTCGCGACGCAGATGGCGGTGCCACTCGAGCGGATCAAGAAGCTCGGCTGGCCCGAGCTCGCACGCGCACTGCTCGCCGAGTGACCCCATGGTAATCGCGTCTTCGACGCCTCTGGTCCGGCCCGTGGACGTCGACGTCGTCATCTGCGGCGCGGGGGCGGCCGGGCTCTCGATCGCGGTGCGTCTCGCCCGCTTGCCGCTGAGCGTTCGCATCCTCGATCGCCGCGAGGGCTACGGGCGCGATCGCACCTTCTCGTTCTTTCGCGGGCGCTCGCATCCGTTCGAGGACGCGGTGGCGCGTCGCTATCGTGCGATCGACGTGGTGGGTCGCGATCGACGCGTGGCGCGCAACGTCGAAGCGCGTCCCTACGAGACGCTCCCCTCCGATCGCTTCTACGAGTCGGCCCTGCGCATCCTCGCGCGTCACGACCGCGTGCGGCTCGATCTGGGCGTCGGCGTGGGCGCCATCCGGGATCTCGGACGGCACGCCGAGGTCGAGACGGATCGCGGTGCGCTACGCGCAGGGCTCGTGATCGACGCACGCGGCGCCATCGGGACGACGAGGTCTCGCCCCGGCGACGTGAGCTGGGTGCAGCACTTCGCAGGAATGCAGGTCGAGGTGGAGCGCCCGATCTTCGAGCCCGCCGTGGCCACGCTGATGGATCTACGCGTCTCGCAACAAGACGGACCGCACTTCGTGTACGTGCTCCCCGAGACGCCGAGGCGTGCGCTGGTGGAAGACACGTACTTCGGCCCGCGACCTTTCGAGCTCGAGCGATACGAGGCGAGCGTTCGCGCATGGCTCGACGCGCGCGGCGCCGGTGCCGTGAGCGTCCTCGGTCGCGAGCGCGGCGTGCTGCCGATGACCACGGCCGAAGTGGATCGCGGCAAGGGGCGCATCGTGCGCGCGGGCCTGTGTGGCGGCGCGGCCAAGCCGAGCACCGGCTACGCGTTCGCGTTCATCCAGCGCGACGCCGACGCGATCGGGCACGCGCTCGCGAGCTGGGATCGCACACGGACGCCCTCGATCGCCGCGCCGCGCAGCGCAACGTCGCTCTTCTTCGATCGCGTGTTCCTCGCCTTCCTCGCGGCGCATCCGAGGGACGCCGAGCGCGTGTTCCTCGATCTCTTCGCGGGCACGAGCGGTCCGACGATGGCGCGCTTCCTCTCGGAAGATGCGACGCCCAGCGACTACGCGGCGGTGATGGCGGCCGTGCCCAGCGCGGGCGTCCTCGCACAAGCCGTGCGCTCGCGCGATCTCTGGATGCGCTGATTTCTGGATGCGCTGAGTGAGCGGCTCTCGACCGGAGTCGTCCGCGAAGCGGACGCGACACAATTGTGTCGGCCCGGCGAGCCGGGCACTCCTGCCGAGATCACTCCGTCTTCGGCTGCGCGACGAGCTCACGCACCGCGTGGCCATCGATGATGATGTCGCCGGGCTGCTTCACATAGAGCTCGCAGTAGCCACAGCGAGGACAGACGCCGGCCTCGAGCTCGCCCGCTCGCTCCGATCGCGTGAGCGCCATCCCGAAGAGCGTCCCTGCGCTCTTGGTGTAGTGCGCGATCTTCATGGGCACCGAGGCCTCGCCGTTCGCGTGCTCGCCGTAGCGGTCGGCCACCTGCGCGATGTAGAGGATGCGGTCGTGCTGGCACTTGGGACACCGGTGCGTGTTCTTCATCCCGCGATGCTACGCGAGCCCCGATCAGGCGAGCAGGCCTCGCATCGTCGGCACGCGAACGTCGTGCACGGGCAGGCCTCGATCGCGCAAGAGAGCGTTCGCCGCGATCATGCCGCTGGTCGCTGCGCGCTCCATCAGCGCCATCGCGAAGGGCAGGCGCACGAAGTCGCCGGCGAGCACGATCTCGGCGACCTCGGTGATCGGGCGCGGACGATGGGCGAAGCTCCCCGGTCGAAACGCCGGACAGTCGCGCCGGAAGATCCAGCGCTCCTCGAGGATGCGGGCCTCGCGCGTCTCCGGATAGACCGCGTGAAGGCCCTCGAGAAGCGACGCACGCACGTCTGCTTCCTTCGCATGCGGCGGGACCGCGTACGCGTGCAGCTCGACGACGGAGCCTCCCGTGCGCGTGGCCCAGGCGAGGCTCTCGTCCTCGAGCTTCTCGAAGATGGAGATGTTGTCGATGGGCCCGAGGCCCGCGGTGCCGGCGAAGGGCGCGCGATCGCGGCGCGGCGCACGATCGAGGAAGAGACGGAGCACGGCAAACGGCCAGCTGGCCTCGAGCGAGTCGATCTCGCGCTCGAGGCGAGTCGGTAGACCCTTCGAACGTGCCGCCACATCGCGCAGCGCCGGCACGGAGAGCGCGAGCACCACGGCGCTCGCCTCGAGCACCTCGTCACCGGTGCGCACGCGCACCCGCCCGGGCTCGCGCTCGATCGACTCCACGCTCACGCCACGCCGGATGGTGACGCCCGCCGCCTCCAGCCGATGCGCGAGCGGTGTGAAGAGCGCGACGCCGAAGGGCTGCCGCATCACGTCGAAGACGAGCCCCTCCGGATTGCCCAGAAAATAGAAGTGGAACATCGCGAGCAGCTCGGCCGCCGAGTACTCCTCTTCGGGGTTGAAGAACGAGTGCGCGAACACATCGAAGAGCATGTGTCGCGCGTCGCGGGGGAAGCGCAGCGAATCGAGGTACTCGCGTGCGGTGACGTGATCCCAGCGCTCGTACGTGGTCAGGGGATCGAACGAGACCATCTCGAGCGCGCGCGCGACGTCGACGCGCATCAGATCGGCGACACCGAGCGAGCGCGTGCGCCGCACCAGCTCCATCAGGTTGAAGGGAGTGCGCGTGGGGAGCGACGCGAAGCTCTCGACCGCACCGTTCGGCCCGAGCAGCGGATAGTCGTGCAGGGGAGCGAGGCACGCGAGCGCGGGATCCACGCGGCGCATGAGCGCGCGGAGGTTGTGGTACTGCCGGAAGAACGCGTGAAAGCCGCGCTCCATCTGGAACGTGGTCCCGTCGAGGAGACGATCGGCGAAGCTGCCCGCGCGTCCGCCGAGGAACGCCTCCTTTTCCAGGATCGTCACGCGAACACCGCGCTCGGCCAGCATGGTGGCGGCCGCGAGACCGGCAATGCCGCCGCCACAGACGATCACGTCGCTCTTCGGTTCCATCGGGCGCATCCCACTTAGCACGTGGTAGATCGAGGGCGTGCGCTCGGTGTGCATCGCGGTTCTCGCATCGCTCGCGATGTCCTGTGGCAACGGGAGCGGCGGCCATTGCCAGACGAGCAGCGAATGCATGACGGGCCTCGTCTGTCTGAGCACCAACGTGCCCGGGCGCGACGGCGGCGCGGATCGCGACATGCGTCTCTGCATGCGCCAGTGCGACTACGACGCGGGCGATGGTGTCGAGCAGCGGCTCTGTCGCGACGGCGCGGCGTGTCTGCTGATCGAGGGCATGCGCGTCTGCTACCTCGGCGGTGCCCACCCGATCGGAACGGCGTGCGCGGACGACACCCAGTGCGAGCCGGGCACCGTCTGCGCGCCCGACTCACTCCGGTGCGCGCAGGCCTGCACGCTCGGGAACGACGCGCCGTGCGCCGGCCTGGAGACGTGCGATCCGATCGGCGGCGGGATCTGCCGCGCACCGGTGCTCGACGGCGGCGCGCCTTGACCTGCGCATTCGCCGCGTGGACATTCGGGCGCTGATGGGCATCGGCTCGATCGTGCTCGGCTTGTTCGCCTTCGTGTGCATGGTCGGCGGCATCGTGCTCGGCTGGGTTCCGTTCCTCGGGACGATGCTCTCGTTCTTGGCGCCCGTGCTCGCGCTGGTCGGGATCATCCTCGGCGGCGTGGCGCTCTCGCGCGCGAAGTCCGGCGGCGGCGAGAGCGAGGGGCTCGCGGTCGGCGGGCTCGTCACGAGCATCATCGCGTTCATTCCATCGATGCTCGTCGCGCTCACGTGCGGCGTCTGCAACGTGTGTGCGACCGCGATGTACCTCGACCCGAGCATCGGCGCGTTCGACGCGGGGCCCGTGCATCCGGACGGAGGGATGACGCCCAACGGCTCGATCGCGCCGCCGCCCTTCCCGTCGATGCCGAGCGTGACGCCCCTGGCCCCCTCGTCGACGACGCCCACGCCCACGCTGCCGGCACCGGTGACGCCGACTTCGCCCTCCGGGCAGATCTCGCCTGGGATGCCGCCACCGCCTCTGCCGCCGGGTCCCGGAACGGGCTGATCGATGTTTCCGATCGTCACCGAGGTCGTTCTCTTCGGCGTGCGACGTCCCATCGGTGGCTACGGCCTCGCGGTCGCCATCGGCGTGTTCCTCAGCTGCGCGCTCATCGCGCGGGTCGCGTATCGACAGCGCCTCGACGTCGGCGCGACGATCGCGTCGCTCGGGTACGCGGCGGGCGCCGGGTTCGCTGGCTCGTGGCTCATGTTCGTCGTGGTCGAGTGGGCGCGATCGGGCGATCCACTTCAGGGCATTCGTGCGGGCGGTCTGGTGTTCTACGGCGCCGTGCCCTCGGTCGCGCTCGCGGGCTATCTCTCGGCGCGATCGTTCGGACTGCCTTACTTGCGTCTGCTCGATCTCTCGGTCCCGGCCATCGCCGCCGGGCATGCGATCGGGCGGATCGGCTGCCTGCTCGGTGGATGCTGCTTCGGAGCCGAGTGGCACGGTGCCTGGGCCATCACGTACTCGGACCCGATGGCGCCCGCATCGCATCCCTCGGTGCCGCGACATCCGACGCCTCTCTACGAGTCGTTCGGGCTCATCGTGCTCGCGTTCGTGTTCGCGCTCGTGCCGGCGCGCCACGTGGGAACGGGGCAGCGCGTGTTGCTCTACGGGCTGACGTATGCGGTCCTGCGGTTCCTCGTGGAGACCACACGCGGCGACGCGATCCGCGGCATGTTCATCGGCCTCTCGACCTCGCAGCTCACGTCGGTGGCGCTCTTTGTCTTCGCGCTCGCGATGCTCTGGCGGCAACGCCAGAAGGTCGCGTGACCCGCGCGCGTGCATGGCTCGTGGTCGCGCTCGCGTGCGCCGCGCTGCCGGCCTTCGCACAGGATCGTGTCGCGCTCGAGGCGACGAGCATCGTCTGGATCCCCGGCGGCGCGTTCATGATGGGCGCGAGCCGCGGCGATCGCGCGTACGCGGTCTCGCTCTGCGAGAGTGATCTCGAGGTCGAGGTGTCGTCGCTCGACGCAGGCGGCTGCGGCGGTGATCGCTTCGACATCGAGCCCGCCCCGCGACGCGTGTCGATCCCGACGTTCGGGCTCGATCGCACGGAGGTCACCAACGCGGCGTACGGACGCTGCGTGCTCGCGGGTCGCTGCGCCCCCTCCGCGACGCGCGAAGGAGGCGTCCTCGCCACGCCGAATCACCCCGTGGTCGGTGTTCGCTGGAACGACGCCGTCACCTACTGCCGCTTCGTCGGTGGCCGCCTCCCGTCCGAGCCGGAGTGGGAAAAGGCCGCGCGCGGCGACGACGAAACGCGCCGTTTCCCCTGGGGCCGCGTCTACGACTCGCACCTCGCCAACCACGGCCGCTCGCCCGTCCGCACCGATCCGCTGGACGGGTTTCTCGAGACCGCGCCCGTCGGATCGTTCCCCGGCGGCGCGAGCCCCTACGGCGTGCTCGATCTGGCCGGCAACGTCTGGGAGTGGACGAACGACGTTCCCGTGGTGCCGATCGACCTCGGCTTCGATCTCTCCGCGTCGCGCATCATCCGCGGCGGCTCGTACACGCAGGCGATCACCACGCTGCGCGTGACCGCACGCAGCTGGGCCACGCTCGACGCCGCGAGCAGCGATCTCGGGTTCCGCTGCGCCTACGACGAGCGACCGCGACCGTGACAGCCCGCCGCGGATGTGCGACGGCAGCGGCATGAAAGTTCTGGTCATCGGTGCGACGGGGGCCACGGGGAGACATGCGGTGAGCAAGCTGCTCGTCCGCGGCGACGAGGTCACTGCGTTCGCGCGCAAGCCGACCGACATCACCGAGAAGCACGATCGGCTCCGCGTCGTGCAAGGTGACGCGCGCGACCGCGACTCGCTCGATCGCGCGCTCGAGGGGCAGGACGCCGTGCTGGTCGCGTTCGGTCCGCGCGCGCTCAAGAAGGACGACCTTCAAGAGACGCTGATGCGAAACCTGATCGAAGCGATGCACGCTCGGGGCGTCAAGCGCGTCGTGAACCTCTCGGCCTGGGGCGCGGGCGATTCCGCGGCGACGGTGGCGTGGGTGTTCAAGATCCTCAAGGCGACGTTCTTGCGCAACATGTTCATCGACAAGGACCGCGGCGAGGTGCTCCTGCTCGCGAGCGATCTCGCGTTCGTCAACGTGCGCCCCGGAAGGCTCATCGACACTCCCGCCCGTGGCGGCGTGAAGGCATCGCTCGACGGACGCGGCCTCAAGCCCTCGATGACGCGCGACGATCTGGCCGACTTCATGATCGCGCAGCTCTCGGGTGATGCCTGGGTTCGTACGTCACCCATCATCGGCTACTGATCTCGGCAGGAGTGCCCGGCTCGCCGGGCCGACCCTACAAGGGGATGCCGAGACCCGCGCTCACCTCGATGATGAGCCGCGCGAATGGATGCTCGGGATCGGGCGTGACCGGGAAGATCACGCCGCCGATCGAGAGGACGCCGAGCACGACGAGCAGCGCACCGACGCTCACGCCAGTGATGAACACGGGGCCGCGACGCAGCTCCTCGGGCACGCGCACGCCGAGCGCGGTGAGAGCCACCGTGGCGCCGTTCACGCCGTGATAGAGGCCCGCGAGCCCGAACAGGATGTAGTAGGGAAAGAAGAAGTACGGCATCGAGGTCAGCGAGAAGTTGAGCCCGATGAACTCCGGGTAGATCCCGCGCACGAGCGAGGGGCCGCGCGTCGCGATGATGTGGCCGAACACCACGGCGAGCAGGAAGTAGCCGCTCAGCCGATGGAACAAGAGGCGGCGCGGGATGTGCGCGGGCTTCTTCTGCCTCCGACGCTCGACGATCCGCATCACGCCCGCCACGACGTGGACGATCAGCGCGATCATCACGCCGAGCTCGACCACCGGGAACTGGTACACGACGCGCGCGACGCGCTGGAAGCCGTCGTAGGTGCCCTCGCCTGCCGTCGCGAGCATCGTGTTGGTGAGATGGACCGCCGCGAACGCGAAGAACGCCATGCCCGAGATCGCTTGGACGCGGATCAGGCGACGCGTGCGCGCCGCATCGGGTTTGGGCTCCGTCGCAGCGGCCGTGCTCACGCGAGAGCTTCGTGGGTCACGGGACGCAACTGACGGCGACCGCGCAGCAGCGAGCCGCGCGATCCATGGGGAAGCACCCGTCGGGGTTCGCGCAGTAGCAATTGCCCGAATTGCAGGTCCGCGGCGGCCCGATGATCGGGTGCATGTACATGCAGTCGCTCGGCGGAGGCGCGCAAGCGAAGGCGCCCGCGCAGCACCTTCCGATCACATCGGCAGTGAGGCAGCGATCGGTCGCGGCGCAGAGGCAGCTCCCCGCGTTGCACGTTCGAGGCGGCCCGATGATCGGATGAACGCCGGTGCAGTCGACCGCGGCATCGACGGTCGCAGCGTCGACGTTCGCAGCGTCGATCGCCGCGTCGATCGCAGCGTCGATCGCAGCGTCGATCGCGGCCGCGGCGTCGTCGGCCGTCGCGGCGTCGATCCCGGGAACGCCGGTGTCGATGGCGCCGACACCCGTGTCGATGGCGCCGACACCCGTGTCGACGTTGCCGCCGCCCGCATCGCCGCGTCCGGTGTCGAGCCCGCTGCCTCCCGTGTCTCGCATCGCGACGCCACTGCCGTCGCTGCATCCGATAACGCCCGCGACGACGAAAGCCGCAGCCACGGGAACCAAGTGAGTTAAGCGCATCCCAACCTCCATGCTCAAGGCTCCGACCACGACACGTTCTTGTCCACCTTTCTTCTCGAGTTCATCCCTCGCCCGGATCCGCAGGCCAGGTCTCGGCACTCGGCTGGTGCAGCGTGCTTCCGATCCAGGCATCGCCGACGAAGTACGTGCCCGTGTCGGAGGCGGGCAGGATGTCGTACGTGTAGGGCTGGTCGTAGGGCACCGTCTCGACCGAGGCGATGAGCGCAGTGCCCAGTCGCCCACCGGGAACGAGCGTGTCGAACGCGCGTCCGTCGGCGGTGGGATGCCGACGGCTCATCTCGATCGTCTCGCCGCTCGCGAGCGTCACGCGCACGACCACGTGACGAGCGACCGCTCTTCGACCCACGCGGACGAGCGGCACGGCCCGCACCTCGCCGTGATCCACCGAGTAGACGAGATCACCGACGCGCAGCTCGACGATGCGCCGAGGCCCCTCGGGCGTCGCGATCGGTGTCCACGGCGCGGCGCACTCGCACATGCAGTTGCCACACTGAATGCCGGCGGCGGTGACCGACTGGCAGGTCGTGCAACCTCCGCAGGGATCGCTCGTGAAGCAGGCACAGGCCAGCGCGCCGCTGCAACCGGAGGGGATCGCGATGCAGGCGGGCGGAAGATCGCAGCAGCCCGCGCAGCGACCGGTCACGCAGATCTCGCCCGCCCCACACGTGGTCGATCCGCAGGGGCTCGACGTCCCCACGTCGGGCGACGACGCGTCGTGTGTGGCCGCATCGAGCGACGACGCGTCATGCAGGTCCTCTACGACGGGCCGCAGGTGGCTCTGGTAGCAGCCGACGGCGCACGTCGAGAGGACCACGAGGATCGACCACCGACGCATCTCAGGGATGGAACTCGTCCGCGCCGATGTCGAAGCGACCTGCGCCCACCACGCTGAACGGCCGCGACTGAGCGTCGAAGTCGCCTCGCGGCGGCGGGCCGGCCATCGTGCCGGTGTCGTAGCAAGCGGATCCGACGCCCGGCAGGTGCTGGGTCGCCGTCAGCCCGCAGCTGCCCGCGATGTTGCCCGAGTAGCCGGCGCCGAGCGCGTTCACGGCCGCGATGGTCAGCGGCGTCATGCCCTCGTCGAAGTAGATCACCGTATCGCTCATGTCGTTGTTCTCGAACGTCAGCGGGTCGGCGGACACGTCGTACTCGACGACCGCGCGCGTGAGGCCGCCCGCGCCGAGATGATCGAAGATGTTGTTGCGGAAGACTCCCTGGGGGCCGGACGCGCCCGCGGGCGAGCTGGCGAGTCCGAGACCGACGCGCGGGCCGCACGAGGTGCACGAGGTGTACTGAATCGTGTTGCTGTGCAGGATCGGTGCGATCGCCGTCATGTCGAAGCGCACCACGTCCACCGCGCCCGCCCACGTCCCGTCGAGGATGATGTTGTTCGTGATCTGCGACGTCGTCTGACGCAGGTACAGGCCGTAGAAGCGGCCCATCATCGGCGGGGTGCCGATGCCGCCGCCGGGGCCGGTGATCGTGTTGCGGTCGACGGTCGTCGGCGAGGCGCCATCGATCTGAAAGCCCATGCCGACCGTGCTCGCGCCGAGGAGGAAGCCGGCGCTGATCGAGTTGTTGACGAAGCTCGCGCAGCCGCCGCTCAGGCACTGCACGCCGATGCACGAGAGGACGTGGCTGGTGCTGCCGCGGATCCCGCCGAAGGCCAGGCCCGAGGAGAGCGAGCCCGTGAAGCTACACTGTGCGCCGGTGGTGCAGGAGACGCCGACGCAGGTCGCGCCACCGACCTCGCAGCCCGTGTGACCGCCGCCAGTCACCGACGGCGCGCAGGCGGCGCCCGTCACCTCGAACCCAGTGCGTAGGCCGACGGGCGCGCCGCCCGCCGGTGTCGTGCCGCCGAACGTGTTGGACATCGTCCAGCTCGAGGTGCCGGTGCAGCCCTCGAGGCGCACGCCCGAGCTCGCCGACGTGGCACCGCTCGTGTTGCCGCCGAGGAAGCTGCTCGCCATCACGCGGAGGCCCGTGAGCACGCCCGTTCCGTGGAACCCGAGCGCGAGACCCACACCGGCGCCCGCGCTCGCGGTCACGTTCGAGAGCTGCGAGCCGCCACAGCCGGCGCACTCGATCGCGATCGAAGTGGGCGCAGCGCCGCCCATGACGGCGACGTTCAGGATCTGGGGCGAGCTCGAGGTGATCGTGATCGCCTGCGACTGAGTTCCTCCGCCCGCGCTGAGCCCGAGGCCCGTGACGGTGAGCTGCT
>JAYVCF010000116.1:0-9085 GCA_043750095.1 Deltaproteobacteria bacterium | reverse complement strand
CTCGCACTCGCACTCGCACTCGCACTCGCACTCGCACTCGCACTCGCACTCGCACTCGCACTCGCACTCGCACTCGCTCTCGCGACGCCTCTCGGCTTCGCCGATTCGGGTCTCGGACCAGACGAGAAGTACGGCTCGCTCGGGGGCATCGTGATCGTGCCGACGTGCTCGCGGCCGTCCACCCCGCGCTGCGCGCGCGCGTGCTCGCACTCCTCGCCAGGGCCTCACGTATGGAGGAGTACGGCTCGCCGTGGCTCCGGGGTGCTCCGCTCGCGTCGGTCCGCCTCCGCGGACCGAGGGTGGACTGCCGCTGTGCGCGCCGGTGGTGGCGTGGTGACGCCCCGAGCGGTTCGGAGGCGAACACGGAGAACGAAACATGGCCCTCAAGATCTACGGCGACTCGATCACGCTAATTCGCGCGCTGCGCGACACACTGGAGCGCATCCAACGACACGACGCGGACCTGGCGAGGCAGATGCGGCGCGCGCTCACGAGCATTCCGCTCAACATCTCAGAGGGCGAGTGGAAGCGCGGCGGCAACGCACGACTGCGTTTCGAGACCGCGATGGGCAGCGCGAACGAAGTGAAGGCCTGCCTCGAGACGGCGGATGCGCACGGATACGCGGACGCGGACCCGAAGCACATCGACGCGCTGGATCGCATCGCGCGCACGCTGCATCGCGTGGCGCGCGGCTAGCGCGCAGCGGGGTAGCGCGCCGGCCGATGCACGCTCGAAGCCTGTCCGCGCCTCAGCCGAGCCCCATCCGATCGGCGTGGACCCCTGACGCGAACGGCGTACGCGAAGTCGCCGCCACGATCGGACCCTGATCCAGCAGCCTTCGACCCTGATCGAATCAGGGGTGGTCTGATTTCGTCGAATTCGCGTGCTTTGTGCCCATTTTTTGTCGAAACTTCGCGCTATTCGACGCCGTTTCGTCGAATGAGGGGTGCGAGATGGCGAAGAAGAACCCGTCGAGAAAGAAGTCGGCAGCGAAGAAGACGAGCGCGAAGCCGAACAAGAATCGGGCGCCCGCGCGTCATGCGCCGCGCGCCCAGCCCGCCGGTCTGACGCGGGAGGGGAAGCTCGGACTTCTGAAGCCCGCGTCGGACTACGACACCGTGGCGGCGGATGCGATCGCGGCGTGGAAGTCGAACGGTCGGTACATCAAGGTCCCCGACATGACCGCCGCATCACTCGGCCGCGACGTTCGCGTCGCGACGCGCGCCTGGGACAAGGAGCGGGTGCTGCGCGCCAAGATGGACGCGAAGCTGCAGCCGCTCGCCGACGCGCGCATGCGCGCCGAGAGCCAGGCGATGCGTGGCCTGCTCGACCTCTACGCCGAGGTGAAGTCTTCGGCGCGCCGACGACCCGAGCTGCTCGACGCGTTCGCGAGCCTGGCGGACTTCGCGGGACGCGGCGGCGGTGGTGGTGGTGGTGGCGGTGGCGACACCGGTGGCGGCGCACCAACGCCCCCTGGTGCCTGAGACTCGTGATCTTCAAAGCGAGCCCTGATCCGATCACACCGCGGTGCCACACGCCCACGACCGCGCTAGGATCGATCCATGTGGACACGTAGCGCTTGCATCGTGTGCCTCCTCGCGGCGCTCGGCCCGATCGTCATCGCGGCGCCTGCCGCGGGCCAGCCGTGCGGATGCGGCTGCCTGTCCAATGCCCCGCCGTTCTTCGCGGGTACCGCTGCCGGCCCCCATCCCGTTGCCCCGAACGCTCGGCTGTTCGCGCGGCTCGATGGCTACGACCCCAGCAGCCTGACCCTGCGTGACGGGACCGGTGCTTCGATCGCGTTCACACTGGTCTCCGCGCACGACTCAGCCGGCACGGCGTTCTGGGTCGAGCCCACGCTCCCACTCACGCCAGGCGGAACGTACCACCTCACGGTCATGCACATGAACGGCTCGCTCTTCACCACCGAGCTCGCGGTCGAGGCTGCGGAGCGGCACACCGCCCCGACCCTGACCGGCATCCGGGTGGCGGGGCCGAGCTCGACCGGTCCCGGCCTCTGCGGCGAGGTTGCCGGCGCAAGGGCCGCGTGGACGACGCTGGCGGGAGCGCCGCTCGACGATCTCGTGATCGAGATCGAGGTCGAGCGAAGCGGGACGCTCATCGGGACGACGTTGGTTCACAGTACGCCGGGTCTGGACTCACAGGAAACCACGTGGTTCGGCTCAGGGCCCGACGCGCACTGCCTCGGCGGCGCTTGGCTTCCCGATCTGGTCGTGGCGGAGAACCTCGACGCGCGCGTCCGCGCCTGGGATCAAGCGGGGAATGTCAGCGCTTGGGCGACGGTGCCGTTCCAGCCGGCTGAACTCGGGGTGGCGAGCCCGGTCCCCTGTCCCGCGCAGTGCTCGATGACGGGGACTCCATCGCGTGCGGGGGCGTTGGCATGGACGATCGGGTTGCTCCTGTGGATCCGTAGACGAGCTGGCCTCACGGCGGGTAGCGGATCACGAGGCCAAATCCAGAGCACGAGGCCCCGTCGTCGTGGAACCCGTTCGGGCAGATGTGCTGCGGGTTGGACGCGTTCGTGAACGGACAGCACGCGGGGATCGCCCCGCACAGCGCGCTCTCGAACTCATACATGCTGTGGATGTGAAGAGGGTTCGACGCGAGCACATTGATCATCGCGGTGTCCACCTCGCTCTCGCTGTCGCTCTCGCTCTCGCTGTCGCTCTCGCTCTCGCTCTCGCTCTCGCTCTCGCTCAGTCCGCCACGAGCAGGTGCACCACTGCGGTCGCCACCGGCTTCTCCGGATCGTCCTGGTAGGCCTCGACTGCGACCACCGCGACGCGTCGTCCCTGCCGCACGATGCGCGGTCGGCAGAGCGTGTCCATCGCGCGGCCCGAGCGCAGGTAGTCGATCGTGATCGTGATCGTCCGCGGCATCGTCGTCGTCGCGGGATCGACCATCACCGCCATGATCGCCGTCGACTCGAGCAGCGCGGCGAGTGTGCCGCCGTGGAGCGCGGGGATCGACGCGTCACCCACGAGGTGCTCGCCGAACCGGAGCACCCCGAGTGGAACACCGCCCTCGCGCTTCATGCCGAGCCCGAGGAATTGCGCATACGGGATCGCGTCGAGCAGCACGCTCGCGTCGCCGGTCTCTCTCGCGCGGGCGAGCAAGGCCGCCAGGTCCACGCTCACGACTTCCTCGCGAAGGTCGCCGAGAGCGAGGCGACGGCGTCGTTCTCGTCGGTCGTGTAGGCCACGCCGCGCACGAAGCAGACGTGGCGCGTGACCTTGTAGCAGTCGGCTCGCACGACGACGTCCTGCCCACGGAGCGCGGCGCGCATGTAGTCGATCCGCAGATCGAGGGTGGCGATGCTGCCCGGACGGCCGATCCTCGCCATCACCGCGAGGCCGGCGGCCGCGTCCATCGCGCTCGACATCGCACCGCCGTGGAGCGCGCCCGTGGCGGGATTGCCGACCAGCTTCTCCGCATACGGAAGGCGCACCCACACGTGGCCTCGGCTCACGCGGATCACGTCGAGGCCGAGCGCGGCGTTGTGAGGGACGAAGTCGCGGATCATCCCGCTCATGCGAGCCAGCATCTCGGGTGAGTACTCGTCTTCGTCGTCGTTCCCGCTCACGGCAGCTCGATGCCCATCGCCCGAAGCTGCGCCTCGGCCTGATCGGCCCAGCCGCGGTTCGCGAGCGGGCTCGCAGGGCTCGGGTGCAGGATCGAGCCGATGGTCAGATCGCGTCCGGCGAGCGCCTCCGTCGCGCGCTCTTGGGCGAAGGCACCGACTCCGATCACGAAGCGCGGCGCGAGCGCCTCGATCATCTGCACGAGCGCGCGGTCGCACGCTTCGTAGAGAGGCGCTCGCTCGCTCGCGGGCAGCTTGTCGGGCGTGCGGTTCTTTCCGCTCTCTTCCATGAAGACGAGCGGGCAGTAGTTGATCACGAAGAAGCGCGCGAAGAATTGCTCGGGCGCCTGCCAGCGCTGCTTGGCCCAGCCCCAGAAGCGCTGGCCGCTCACCTCGCTGCGCGCGCATCCGAAGCCCTCGATCCGACGCGACGGATGCTCGTTCGCGGGGCGATTGACCTTGGCCTCGATGCCGACGAAGTCGCGCACGAACGAGACCTCGCCGAAGGGCACGCCGGTCTGCGCCATTCCGAAAGGCCCCGGGTTCATGCCCAGGAACACGGCTTCCTTCGGACCGCGGCCCCAGCGCTCGAGATAGAGCTCGTGAGGACGGCGCGCGTAGTCGAGCGGATTGTAGACGTGCGTGACGGGCTCCGCGAACGAGAGCGCGTCGACGTCCTTGCGGAGGCGGGCCGTGATCGCCGTGAGAGTGGTCATCAGCCGAACACGTCGACGGTGACCGCGGGCTTCGGAACGCTCGAGAGGCCGATGCGCTCGAGGTGAGCGAGCACGCGCAAGACGCCCGCTTCGTCCCACGCGTCGCCCATGATCTGCAGGCCCATCGGCATGCCGCGCGCGTCTTTTCCGATCGGCGCGGTGCCCGCGGGCAGGCCCGTGAGGTTGGCGAGGAACGCGAAGCGGCACGCGGCGGCGAGCTCGGGCGTGTCGGCCATTCCACCGAGCACGTCGCCGTCGCTGACGATCGGTGCGGTGCGCGCGGTCGTGGGAAGCGCGAGCACGTCGACCTGACGCAAGAGCGCGGCGACGTCGCGGCGCAGGCCCGAGCGAAGACACTGCGCGTCGAGATAGTCGTCGGGCGCGAAGGTGCTCATGATCCGGCAGAGCAGCTGCAGGTCGGTGCCGATCGAGGCGAAGTCGTTCCGCCGCTGCGGCAAGAGGGCCGCGTACGCCTCGAGCCCGATCGACAGATACCCGATCGCGGGCGCGTGCTTGCCGAGGCGCAGCGTGACCGGAACGAGCGTCGCACCCTCGCGCTCGAGCGCCGAGAGCGCTTCACGACACGCGCGTGCGATCTGCACGTCGGCCGCGGAGATCTCTTCTTCGAGCACGCCGATGCGCAGGCCCTTCACGCCGCCGCCGAGCGAGCCCTCGAGCCAGCCGCGCGCGAAGCCCGGGTTGCGGTGGGTGAGCTCGTCTTCGGGATCTTCGCCTGCGACGGCCTCGAGGAAGATCGCGAGGTCGCGCACGCTCGCACCGAGCGGCCCGAGATGCGCCATCGTCCCGCCGAACCCGTCACCGTGGCGCGAGATGCGTCCGAACGTGGGCTTGATGCCGAAGATGCCGTGGAACGAGCTCGGAATGCGCACCGAGCCGCCGCCATCCGATCCGAGCGCGACGGGGCAGAGTCCGACGGTCACCGCGACGGCCGATCCCGTGCTGCTTCCGCCCGCCGCGTGCCGCGGGTTCTGCGCGTTGCGTGGAAGTGTTCGTCGCGCGGACACGCCGAGCGGCGACATGCCGTACTCGGTCATGCACGTGGTGCCCATCACGATCGCACCCGCCTCGCGCAGTCGCCGCACGGCCGTCGCATCCTTGGCGTCTTTGCGCGCGGGCTGTGCGGTGCCGAGGCGCGCACCGTGGCCGTCGAGGTCCACCTCTTCTTTCACGGGCACGATGATTCCGTCGAGCGGTCCGATCGGACGACCCGCGCGCCATCGCTCGCGGCTGGCCGCGGCATCACGGACGGCGCGCTCCTCGTCGTAGTAGAGGATCGGGCCCATCGATGGCTTCTGTCCGGCGAGGTTGCGTGCGAGGCGGAAGGCACGCTCGGTGACCTCCAGCGGATCACTCGAGCCGTCGCGGTAGCGCGACGCGATCTGCGTGGACGTCGGCGTGTAGTCGCGCGTCGTGGTCGCGATCGGCAGCGTCTCCTCGCCGCGCGGGTGCGTGCCACGCGCCTGCCACGGACGCGCCGAGAGCGGAAGCACGTCGCGCGCGCTCTGCGGAAGCGCGAGCGCCTCCTCGACGCCGAGATCCTTGCGCATGAGCCCGCCGAGCACGCGTCGCACGCTGTCTCGCTCGGAGGCGCGCACGATGGCGCGCAAGACGGCGCCGCTGAGGCGTGGGGGCGGGGGAAGCTTCATGGAGTCGGACGATCGACCGTGAGGGGTGGAGGCGTCAACCTCGCACTCGCACTCGCACTCGCACTCGCACTCGCACTCGCACTCGCACTCGCACTCGCACTCGCACTCGCTCTATCCCTTGAACCCCACCTTCCGATGCGTGCCATCGCAATACGGCTTCTTTGCCGACTGACCGCATCGACAGAGCCACGTCTTCTGCGTCCGCAAGAGCGTGCGTCCCGTGCCGCTCACGATCTCGAGGTTCCCGGCGACCTCGAGCGGGCCGTCCTTCGTCGCGGTCACCTCCAAGAGTCCGTCGCGTCGATCGAGCGGCGCCGACTCCTGAGATGCGGGCTCTCCCGTCGCGGCGAAGCTCGCAGCGGCGTGCGCGCCGTCGCAGAACGGCTTGTTCTTCGACGCACCGCACCGACACAAGGTCACGCGCGGTCCGAGATCCGCTCCGCCGATGCGCGCGTCCGCGTACACCGCGAGCGGGCCGTTCTCGCGCACGCGGATGGTGTTCACGCCCGGCGGCAGCTCGTTCGGCTCGCCGTCGAGCCGCTCGTAGCGAATCGCGCCCGAGGGACACTGCTGCGCGATCGCCACCACCGCGTCGACGGGCACGGCGTCGGGATGGATCCACTCGCCCTCTGCGTTGGGCACGAACACGTCGGGCCGTCCGAGCACGCACTGACGTGAGTGGATGCATCGCTTGCCCTCGAAGCGGATCACGATCTTCTTGCCGCGGACCGTCTCGATTGCGTCGCTCATGCCGCCGAGCATCGCACGAACGTGTTACGACCTGCGCTGTGCGTGGCGTGTTCGTCATCGCGATCGCCCTCTGGGTGTGCTCCGGATCTGCGTGCTCGGGATCGAGCCACGACACCGAGCCTGCGCGTCCGCATGCCCGCGCCGTCGCGCCGGCTCCGCCCCCGTCTTCGACCGGTGTCGCCGACGTCCCGCCGCTTCCACCGTCCACGTACCCCGCGCCTGATCGGCTGATCGCCATCGGCGACGTGCACGGTGACCTCGATGCGTTCGAGAGCGCGCTCGTCGCGGCGGGTGCCATCGACGCGGCCGACCACTGGATCGGCGGGACGCTCTACGTCGTGCAGGTGGGCGATCTCCTCGATCGCGGCGATCAGGAGCGCGCGATCTTCGAGCTCGTCGATCGGCTCGAGGACGAGGCGCTCGCGGCAGGGGGACGGCTGATCGCGCTGAACGGCAACCACGAGTTCATGAACACGGAGGGCGACTTTCGATACGTCACGCCGGGCGGCTACGCGGACTTCGCCCCGTTCGCGGCGGACGCGACCGGCCCTGCCTACGACGCGATGCCGCGGACGGTGCGCGGCCGAGCGGCGGCGTTTCGACCGGGCGGACCCTACGCGCGGGGTCTCGCCTCGCACGCGACGATCGTGATGGTGGGGGAAACGCTCTTCGTGCACGGCGGCGCGCAGGCGTCGTATCTCGAGGACGGTCTGGACGAGATCAACCAGGACGGGCGCGCGTTCTTCCTCGGACAGGCGCCGCTCTCGCAGACGCTCGCGGCCGACGACGGACCGATCTGGTACCGCGGCTTCGCGCTCGCCGACGATCCCGCGACGTGCGCCCGCCTCGACGACGCGCTGGCCGTGGTGCACGCGCGCCGGATGGTGATCGGCCACACCAAGCAAGAGCACGGCATCACGACCGCGTGCGAGGGACACGTCGTCCGCGTCGACGTGGGTCTCGCGCGCATCTACGACGGGCCGATCGAGGTGCTCGAGATCACCGGCGACACCACGCGCGTGATCTCGGGCACGCGCTGAGCCTCGCGCTCACGCGAGATCGAAGAGCAGGAGCTCGCTCGGTGTCGTGGACTCGATCACGACCTTGGACTCGGTCGAGATCTCGACAGGAGTCGTCCGCGGAGCGGACGCGATATAATTGTGTCGGCCCGGCGAGCCGGGCACTCCGGTCGAGATCGCGGCAGCGTCGCCGCCGCGCAAGGTCTCGCCGTTCACCGTGATCGTCCCGCGCACCAGCTGGACCCAGGCGTGTCGGCCGCTGGTGAGCGTGTGCTCGACGCGCTCGTTCGCCTCGAGCAGCGATGCGAAGAGGGAGAGGTCCTGGTGGATGGTGATCGAGCCCTCGCGGCCATCGCGCGAGCCGACGAGGCGGAGCTGGCTGCGACGCTGGCTCTCGTCGAAGTGCTTCTGCTCGTAGCCCGGCGCCAGCCGCGGCGTCTCGGGCAAGATCCAGATCTGAAGGAAGTGGACCCCCTCGTCTCGCGACGCGTTCTCCTCGCTGTGATGGACGCCGGTGCCCGCCGTCATGCGCTGCACGTCACCCGGCTTGATGATCGATCCGGTGCCGATGCTGTCCTTGTGCTCGAGCGCGCCTTCGAGCACGTAGCTGACGATCTCCATGTCCTTGTGCGAGTGCCGCGGGAAGCCCTGGCCCGGCGCGACGCGATCGTCGTTGAGCACGCGGAGGGCGCGAAAGCTCATGTGCTTCGGGTCGTGGTAGTCGGCGAACGAGAAGGTGTGGAACGAATTCAGCCAGCCGTGATCGGCATGGCCACGGTCGGCCGCGCGCCGGATGGTCGTGTTGTAGGTGGTCATCGTGGGCAGCTTACTTTTTTGCGACGATCGCTGCAGCGCTGGCGTAGTCGGATTCTTCGACCGCGCCGTCGATCACGCAGCGCACCTTCGAGCTCGGGTCGACGAGGATGTGGAGTGGCAGGTTCGGTGGGTTCTTGAGCTTGAGCCCGGTGAGGAAGTCTTCGCGCGACGCGCCGCTCTTGAGCCATAGCGACGAGCGCACACCGCCGGACGGCTGCGACGAGAGGAACTTCACGAGCTCGCGCTCGTCGTCGTCGAGCGAGACGAACGCCAGATGGATCGGCGTGCCTGCGGCTTCGAGCTTCTTCTCCCACGCGCGGAGACGCGGCATCTCCTCCTTGCAGGGGCCACACCAACCGGCGAAGAAGTTGATCCAGGTCCAGCGACCGCCGAGCGGGAGCTTCGGATCGATCGCCGGTGCGTCGCCGCTGCGCGCGGGCGTGAGCACCACCTTCGGAAGTGGGCGCGGCGGTTTGTCGAGCTCGCCGTCGCACAGCTTGCGCGCGGGCGGCGGC
>JAYVCF010000115.1:0-6468 GCA_043750095.1 Deltaproteobacteria bacterium | reverse complement strand
GAGCGGTGGGTGGGGGCGCCCTCCGAGAGCGCCCGCGAGAGCCCGCTTCGGGCTCGATGAGGTAGCGAACGGAGGGTGCCCCCACCCGCCGCGACCCCGTGAGATCACTCCGACGAGGCGACCTTCGGTGCGACCTCCATCGCATCGATCACGAAGCCCAATGGCTCCACCCGAACCACGATCTCGTTCTCCTCGATCTTCGTCGAAGAGATCACATCGCGCAGCCCCGGCTCGATCGCGACCCGCTTCTCCTCCGACATCGCGATGCTCGCCTTGCGCACCACGCGCCCCACGCTCGCGCCGAGGTCCGTCTTCTTCTTGTTGATCGCCGCCATCAGCTCGATGGCCACGTCGAAGCTCTCCGTGCTCTCGGGCGCGCGGATCGTCGCGAGCTCTTTCACCGTGGGCCAGGGCGCGGTGTGCACGCTGCGATGGAAGGTCTCGTCCGCGTACACCCAGCTCCACACCTCTTCCGTGATGTACGGCACGAAGGGCGCGAACAGGCGCACGAGCACGTTGAGCACCAGGCGCAGCGTCATGATCGCCGACACGCGGCCCGAGTCGTCCACGCCGCCGTCGCCGCGCGCGCGGGCCTTCACCAGCTCGAGATAGGCGTCGGTGAACTGCGACCAGAAGAATTGCTCGGTCGCCATCAGCGCGTTGGCGTACTCGAACTCCGCGAAGCTCTCGGTGGACTTCGTGATGAGCGCGCGCAGCTTGCCGATGAACGCGCGATCGATCTCGTGCGTGATCAGCTCCTCGTTGTTGGCGTCGAGCGAGATCTCGGCGTCGCCGAAGCTCTGCGCGAAGACGTACTTGCCCGCGTTGAAGAGCTTGGTGACGAGGCGCTTACCGACCTTGAGCACCTTCTCGTCGAACGCGGTGTCCATCCCGAGCCGCGCGCTCGCGGCCCAGTAGCGCACGCCGTCGGACGTGTAGTCCTCGAGGAGCTTCATCGGCGTCACCACGTTGCCGACGCTCTTGCTCATCTTCTTGCGGTCGGGATCGAGGATCCATCCGCTGATCACCACGTGGTTCCAGGGGACCTTGCCCTCGTGGAGCATGGCCTTCGCGATCGTGTAGAAGGCCCAGGTCCGGATGATCTCGTGCGACTGCGGGCGGATGTCGGCGGGGAACAGCTTCGCGTGGCGCTCGGGATCGAGCAGCCAGTGCGCTCCGATCTGCGGCGTGAGCGACGAGGTGAACCACGTGTCGAACACGTCGGGGTCGCCCGAGAAGCCGCCTGGCTGGTTGCGCTGTGACTCGGTGAAGCCCTTGGGCGCGTCGCTCAGCGGATCCACCGGGAGCTGCTCGCGCGCGGGATGGATCGGGTGCTCGTGATCGATCGCTCCGTCGCTGCCGACCGGATACCAGACGGGGATCGGCACGCCGAAGTAGCGCTGACGCGAGATGCACCAGTCGCCGTTCAGGTTCTCGGTCCAGTTGTGGAAGCGCGCGTGCATGAACTCGGGGTGCCAGGCGATCTGCTTGCCCTTCTCGAGGAGCCCCGCTTGGTTCTGCAGCAGCTTCACGAACCACTGGCGCGTGGTGATGAACTCGAGCGGGCGCTCGCCCTTCTCGTACATCTTCACGGGGTGGACGATCTTCTTGGGCTCGCCTTGGAGTGGCGCGCCGCGCCCGGTCGCGCTCGACGCCGGATCACGGAGCAGCTCGACGATGGTCTTCTGCGCCTGCGTGACGTTCTTGCCGACGAGCTGTGCGAACGCGGCGTTGGCGGCGGACGCATCGAGCGAGGGGAACTGCTCGCTGCCGAACTCGACGGCCCTGACCCTGCCGTCCTTGCCGAGGATCTGTCGCGTCGGCAGCTTCTGCTCGCGCCACCAGGTGACGTCGGTCGCGTCGCCGAAGGTGCAGACCATCAGGATGCCGGTGCCCTTCTTCGGGTCCGCCAGCTCGCTCGGGAAGATCCTCACGGGCGCGCGGAACAGAGGCGTGATGGCGCGCTTACCGAAGTACTTCTTGAAGCGCTCGTCGTCGGGATGCGCGCAGGCGCCCACGCATGCGGGCAGGAGCTCCGGCCGCGTCGTGGAGATGACGAACGACTCGTCGGTCCCTTCGATCGCGAACTCGAGGTCGTGATAGGCGCCGGGCCGCTCCTCGTCCTTCAGGTCTGCCTGCGCGAGCGCGGTCTGGAAGTCGACGTCCCACATCGTCGGGGCTTCCACGTTGTAGAGCTGGCCCTTCTCGACGAGGTCCACGAACGAGAGCTGCGCGAGGTGACGGCAGCGCTCGTCGATGGTCGCGTAGGTCTGCGTCCAGTCCACGCTGAGCGCGATGCGGCGGAAGAGCTGCTCGAAGGCCTTCTCGTCCTCGTGCGTGACGCGCGCACAGAGCTCGATGAACGCGCGCCGCGACACGATGCGCGGCCGCTCGTTCTTCCGCTTCGCGTCGTCGGCTTGATCGATGTCGATGCCGTTGCCTGAAGACGGGGCCTCGTAGGGCAGCGTGGGATCGCAGCGCACGTGGAAGAAGTTCTGCACGCGCCGCTCGGTGGGCAGGCCGTTGTCGTCCCAGCCCATCGGATAGAAAATGTTCTGCCCGAGCATGCGGCGCTGCCGCACCAGCACGTCGGTGTGCGTGTACGAGAACACGTGCCCCATGTGCAGCGAGCCGCTCACCGTCGGCGGCGGCGTGTCCACGACGAACGTCTCGCCGCGACCGCGCGCCGGGTTCCACCGATAGATGCCGCTCTGCTCCCAGACGCCGTCCCACTGCGCCTCTTTGGCGGCAGCTTCGAAGTGAGGAGGCAGCGTGGACGGATCGAAGATCTTGAGCGGCATGGAGGCGCTTAGATACGCGGCGCTGAATGAAGCGACAAGCGCAGCGCGCCGGCTCAGCTGGTGAGGCGCTGGGGGAGCGTCGAACTCGCGACCACGTCGATCGCCATCAGCGCGACATTCGCCGACGGCTCGACTCTCGAGCTCCGCCTCTGACTACTGCGTGAGCCGCTTGATCTCTTCGCGGATGATCGTCTCGGCGAGGTCCGGGACGACCTCCCAGACGACGCGCTCGATCACTTCACGCGAGAGCGCGAGCACGCCCTCGATCTGCGCGGGCGTGAGGCCCATGCCGGAGAGCTTGCCTTCCATCTCGGCCGACGCAGCGGACACCGCGTCGTCGCGCACGTCGTGGCTGGGCTTCTTCGTGATGAGCGGTACGGGCTGGGCCTCGCTCGCCGGCGGACGCGGGCCGCTCGCTTGAGCTGCGGTCGTGGTGGCGCTCGGGGGCTTGCTGCCCGCGGGCGCGCCAAAGCTCGCCGTGGCCGAGCGGACCTGCGCGACCGGCGCCGCAGCAACGGCGGGAGCGGCCGGCCGCGGTGCCGAGACGACGCCGGGGATCGGTGCTGCGGGTGCAGCGGGCCGCGGCGGAGCAGGAACGGCGGCCACCGCGGGTGCGGGCGGTCGCGGAGGTGCTGCCGGTGCGGCGGGTCGCGGAGCGGCGGCGCCCATCGCTTTTCCACCGCGCGCGATCAGCTCCTTGGCCTTGTCGATCAGCGCCTGCGTCTCGAACGGCTTCATCACGTGATCGTCGGCGCCCGACTCGCGCAGCTTCGTCGCGTCGATCGGATGATGCTCGCTCGCGAGCAACACGATCGGCGCCGAGGCTCCGTTTCCGCGCGCCGCCTTGGCGAAGTCGTAGCCGCTCATGCCCGGCATGGAGACGTCGACGAGGATCAGGTCGGCGCCTTCGAGCGCGCGCAGCCCGGACTCACCTCCGTCCGCGGTCACGACTTGGACGTCTTGACCGATGAAGGTCATCTCGAGGATGCGGCGCATCGTGACGCTGTCGTCGACGGCGAGAATCTTCGGCAAGGGAGCCTCCGAGTGGGTCGAACGCCGAAAGGCGCGCGATTGCACCCGTTTCGTACAGGACTCTTGGAACGCAGGTCAAGATCGGGGACGGGAATGGACCCGGTGGGGGTCGTGAGATAGGCACCGGCCCCGTGGCTGAAGGCACCCCGCTCCCGATCCGATACGAGCTCATGGCCAGGCGCGCGCCGGAGGGACAGGTCGATCTCGGCGCGTTGATCCCGGGCGCGGGCGAGCTGGAGCTCGAGATCGGCTTCGGGCGTGGGCGATTTCTGATCGAGCGGGCTCAGGCCGCGCCGGCGTCGCGGGTCGTGGGGATCGAGATCAAGGCCAAGTGGGCACACCTGGTCGAGGAACGACGCAAGCGGCTCGGGCTGACGAACGTGGTCGCGCTCTGGGGGGACGCCCGAACGATTCTTCCGAGGATCGTCCCCGACGGATCGCTCTCGCGCGTGTTCGTTCATTTTCCCGATCCCTGGTGGAAGAAGCGGCACGCGCGGCGTCGCGTGGTCGACGACGGCTTTCTCACCGAGCTCGCGCGCTTGATCGCCAAGGGCGGCGCGCTCTTCGTGCAGACCGACGTCGAGGATCGCGCGGAATCGATGGCCGAGCTCATCGCGCAGACGCCAGGCTTCGAGGTGCGGCCCGGGTTCGATCACGAGAACCCGTACGGCGCGCGATCGAACCGCGAGGTCCGCGCCGTCGAGGACGGCCTGCCGATCCACCGCGTGCACGCGACGCGCGTCTGAGGGGGCTCAGTCCGCGCGCGCGGGGCGCCAGGCGGCATGCGCGACGACGGCGAGCGCCGCGATCAGCGCGAGGGCGCCGACGGGCACGATCCAGATGGCGATTCCGGGGTCGCCCTCGGTGTGGTCGATGGTGGAGAGGAGAAACGCGATCGGAATGGCGATCGCAGCGGCCGCCGTGGCGAGCGCGACACCGCGTCGTCGAGCCTCGGGCAGGATCGCGAGGCCCAGCTCGCCGACCACGAGGGTCACGATCGCGAGGCCGACGCCGTGCGCGTGCGCGAGCGTGCAGAGCTGGCGCGTCATCGGGTCATCGAGGTAGCTCGCGAGCTTGAGCCCGTGTGCACTCTCGAGCGCGAGGCCGACGCACGCCCAGGCGAGGAGCGACGTCCAGCCGACGCGTCGGAGGAGCAAGGTCATTCGCCGATCTCGATCGCGCGCGCGTCGGCGCGGGCACGCAGCTCGCTGACGTTGGAGGGCGCGAGCGGCGAGACGCCGACGCGGGTGGCGAGCGCTGCGATCACGCGCGCGCGCGTCGCAGCGTCGTCGGTCGCCGTGAAGGCGGTGACGGGCTCCGTGATCCCGAGAGCGCGAGCGCTTCGCCAGGCGATTCCGCGGACTGCGGGGTACCGATCGTCGCGCATCACGGTGAGCAAGAGGCCGATGCGGTGTCGCGCGTCGTCCTCGTGATCGTCTCGCCCCAGCGCCGCCGCCATCGCCGCGCGCTCGATCGGGTCGCCGCCGAAGAGCTCGGCCTCCGGACGCGACGCGCCGATCGGCTCCGTGGTGCGATATCCGTGATCGATGGCGTCGGCGGCCCATCCGGCGTCGCGATCGACGTGACAGAGCGTGCACGCGTCCGGTCGCGCGTCGGCCTCGTTCGCGAGCGGTCGCGGGACCTCGATGCGGTGGCTGCGGTGGATCGTGCGGATGCCGAACACGATGCGTGGCATGTGGCAGTCGACGCAGGCGAGCCCCTCGTGTCCCGCGTGCGCGACCGCCGCGGCCGGCTGCGCGAGCTCTTCGTGGCAAGCGCCGGCGCACATGCGATCACCAATCTGGTCGGCACGCAGCTGGCCGCGCGCGTCGGCAAACTGGTGCATGGAGTGGCAGTCGCCGCAGGTGACGCCGCAGCGCGACTGCAGGATCCCCTGGTGCTCGTACGCCGTGAGCCGCGCGGTGCCGTCGCGCCAGAAGCGTGCGCTGAAGGCCGTTGCATCGCCGTGGAGCGAGGTGTCGATCGCGAGCGGGGTGCTCGTGTCTGCGAGGTCGTCGCCCGGCACGAAGGGATCGCCGTGCGCGAGGTAGCGCGAGACGTCGCTGGTGATCCGCTGTCCGTGACAGCGCGCGCAGAGGTCCGTCTGCCGCGCATCGGCCAGGCGCGGCGGCGAGGTGATGCTCGGATCGGCTCGCCCCGTCTCGTGAAGGACGTAGCGGCGCAGCGGGCTCGTGTTCGCGCGCACGTGCTCGGCGCCGGGCCCATGACAGGCCTCGCAGGCCACACCGAGCTCGGCCACCTGCGTGTCGAAGTGCCCGCGCCCGTCGGAGCGCGGCTCGGCGCCGACGTTGTGACAGAAGACGCAGTTGTCGTTCCAGCGCACGGCGTGCCGCATGTAGTCGCTGGCCGCGATCGGCGTCGACGACTCGAGGCCCTCGGGGTCGGCGGTGAGAAACGCGCCGTTCATGTGGAAGAAGCGCTGCTCTTCCACGTCCCAGGCGATCGGCAGCCGCACCCAGAGGTCGTCTTCTCGCGCGAGCAGCTGCTGATGTCGTCGCGATCCCACCAGGCGCTCGACCGTCCAGCGCGCGAGCACGTCGCTCTCGCTCTCGCTCTCGCTCTCGCTCTCGCTCTCGCTCTCGCTCTCGCTCTCGCTCTGCACCTCGACCACGAA
>JAYVCF010000114.1:0-10719 GCA_043750095.1 Deltaproteobacteria bacterium | reverse complement strand
CGAGAGCGAGAGCGAGAGCGAGAGCGAGCGATGCGATCGTCGTCGTCTCGGCCTCGCTTCGCGGCGACGACATCTACACGTCGGACCCAGACGACACGGGAGCTCTGGCGCTCACCCGGCGCGGTGCCGCTGGACGAGGTCGCGCATGGCGGCGGGCCAGTCGGGGAACTCGAACGTGAACCCTGCGTCGAGCAGCCGGCCCGGCACGACGCGTCGGCTCTTGAGCAAGAGCTCGGTGTCGGTGCGCAGCGCGAAGGCGCCGATCTCGAGCATCCACTTCGTGGCGGGGAGGCCCACGCGCGTGCCCCAGGCTTCGCGCATCACGCGCATGAACTCGGCGTTGGGAAGCGGGCTCGGCGCGGCGAGGTTGAACGGGCCCGAGAGATCGTCGCGATCGACGAGCAGACGGATGGCGCGGGCGAAGTCGCGGTCGTGGATCCACGACACGTACTGCTTGCCGTCCGCGGCGGTACCGCCGAGGCCCTTGCGCACGAGGCCGAGCATCACGTCGAGGATCCCGTCGCGATCCGGGCTCATCATCATCGCCGAGCGAAGCGCGACCTTGCGGGTCGAGGGCGTCTTCGCCTCGTCGAGCGCCTTCTCCCAGTTCTTCGCGATCTGCACGCTGAAGCCCCAGTACGCGGGCACGTCCGGCTCGTCTCCGCCGATCACGCCCGTCGCTTCGTCGTTCGGCGCGTCGAATCGGTGCGCGTAGATCGTCGCGGTGCTCATCTGGAGCCACACACGCGGCGCCTTCGTCGCGCCGGCGATCGCTTCACCGACGACCCGCGTCGAGTCGACGCGGGAGCGCATCATTTCGTCGAGGTTCTCCTTGGTGTAGCGGCAGTTCACCGTGCGGCCGGCGAGGTTGATCACGACGTCAGCGCCATCGATCTCCTCGGCCCACGCGCCGAGCGTGCGGCCGTCCCACGTGACGGCGCGGCCGTCGGGCACGCTCGCGCCACGACACAACACGACGACGTCGTCGCCCGTCTTCGCGAAATCTCGAGCGAGTACCTGCCCGATCTGACCGCTGCCGCCCGGAATCACGACCTTCATCGAGCGGCGACGCTAACACGCGGATGCCTTCGGTACCGTGGCACACGCGCATGCAGCGAGAGCGAGAGCGAGAGCGAGAGAGGTCCGCGTGGTAGCGTCCGTTCGCGTGACGCGCGCGTTCGATCGCAAGCTCGGCGAGGCGTTCCTCGAGACCGTGCCGCGCTCGCCTGGCGTCTACCGCGTGCTCGATGCGGCGGGCACCGTCGTGTACGTCGGCAAGGCCGTGAACCTGCGGCGGCGGCTCTCGCAGTATCGGAACGCGAAGCGCCTGAAGAAGCACTGGAAGATGCGCGCGATCGTGAAGAGCGCAGCGTCCATCACGTTCGAGGCGTGCGAGAGCGAGCTCGAGGCCGAGCTGCTCGAGGGCTCGCTCATCGCGTCGCTCAAGCCGCGCTGGAACGTCGCGGGCGCCTTCTCGTTTCTCTATCCGTCGATCGGGCTCGGTGTCGGGCCGAAGCGCGAGGCGCTGCTCGCGTTCTCGACCGTGCCCAGCGAGCGGCCGGAGCTCGCCTGGCATGGCGCGTATCGCTCGCGTGAGATCACGGGCGAGGCGTTCTTCGCGCTGGTGCGCCTCTTCGCGCTCGTCGGTCATCGGGAGAAGGTGCGTCATCGCGTGAAGGGCGCGCGCACGTGGTCGTTCGCGGTGCGTCAGCTCCCCGAGAGCTGGCTCGACGACTGGACGCGGTTTCTCACCGGCGAGTCGCGCGCCGCATTGTCGGCGCTCGTGCTCGCGCTGGTCGACAAGGCGCGCGCGCGCCGTGACGGCAAGTCGGTCCAGGCGGACGTCGATGCGCTCGAGCGCTTCTTTCGCCACGAGGCGCAGCGGCTGAGAGAGGCGTGTCGGCTCGTCGGCGTGACGGGGTGGCCCGTGGATCAGAAGGAGAGGGACGCGATCTTCATCCGTGCGAGGAGAGTGCGCGCAGGATGAGCGTTCGCTCGTTCTCGCTCTCGCACTCGTTCTCGCTCTCGTGCTCGCTCTCGCTCTCGTTCTCGCTCTCGCTCTCGCTCTCGCTCTCGCTCTCGCTCTCGCTCTCGCTCTCGCTCTCGCTCTCGCTCTCAAGCGATCGGCGGCACCGACGTGGGCGGCGGGAGCGACACGCGATTGCGGCCCTCCTTCTTCGCCACGTAGACCGCGCGATCGGCCCGCTGTACCAGGCTTGCCCCATCTTCGCCTTCGATGAGCTGCGCGAGGCCGATGCTCACCGACAGACACCCGAGAGGCTGGCCGGCCGCGGACGGCAGCCCGATGTTCGCCACCGCCTCGCGCAGCTTCTCGCCCACCTTCGTCGCGTCGGCCTCGGCGGTTCTCGAGAGCACCACCACGAATTCCTCGCCGCCGTAGCGCGCGACCATGTCGACCTCGCGCAACGACGCCTTCAGCACGCGGCTCACCTCGACCAGCGCTTCATCGCCCGCGGCGTGGCCCTCGCGGTCGTTGAGCTTCTTGAAGTGATCGACGTCGATGACCATCACGCTCAGCGGATGACCGTAGCGCTTCGCGTCCGCCATCTCGCGCGCGAGGCGATCCTTGAACGAGCGGCGATTCGGCAGCGTCGTGAGCTCGTCGTGGGTCGAGAGCTCTTCCAGCTTGGCGAACAAGCGCGCGTTCTCGATGGCCAGCGCGGCCTGATCGGCGAGCGCGCTCACGAGGCGCGACTCGTGCTCCGACATGCGATCGCTCGGCGGCCGCGTGAGCGCGAGCATGCCGATCATCTTGCCGGCGGCGCGAATCGGCACCGAGGTGAACGATCCCGTTCGCTGCACCTCGCCCCAGAACGCGAGGTAGCCAGGTGCGTCACCGACGTCCGAGATGAGCACCGACTTTCCCGTCTGCAGCGCCTCGCCGGTGGCGCCTTGGCCCGGCTCGACCTCGCGGCCGAGCACCTTCTCCGGCGTCTCGAAGCCCCAGGCCGCGCGGATGGTGAAGCGACCGTGCTCGTTCTCGAGAAGGATGGCCACCTCGCGGAAGCGCATGACCGCACCGAGTCGGCTCGCGAGGAGATCCAGCACACCGTCGAGGTCGTGCGTCCGGCTGCTCTCGCGCAGCACGTCGAAGAGCATCGCGCGCTCGCGGAGGCGCTGCTCGAGCTCGGCCGTGACCCGCGTCAGGTCCTGCGAGAGCACCAGCTCGCGCTGGCTCTGATCGGCGGAGCCCGAGCCGCCACCGAGCGTCGCCGTGCGCAGCAGCCGGTTGATCGCGAGCGTCACCTGGTCGAGCTCTTCGTCCTCGATGGGGATCGCCGCGGTCGACCGATCGGCGGCGCGCTGCTCGATCAACTGCGCCACGCGCGAGAGGCGCCGCGCGAACACCCGCCGCACCACGACGAACGCTGCGATCCCCGACGCGAGCGCGGCCGCCAACACGCCCAGGAGCGCGCGCGGATCGGTGACGCCTGCCGCGACGAGCGCGAGCGCGACGACGGTTCCTGCCAGCACGCCCCAGACGAGCGCCGCCACGCCGACGCGACCCGCGATGCGACTCCCCACCGAGATCTCGGGCGGGCTCACGGCCGATTGCCGCGCCGAGAAGCGTCGCGCCGTCGGCGTCGGGTCGCGACGCACGGGACGCGATGGGGGTGTGGAGGTCGGCACGGCGTGCGCCCTGGACGTACGAGAAGAAAAAGTAGGACTGGAGGGCTTCATCATGCCGGTTCAGGCCCGCGCATGCACGCCCGGGGCTACTACGCCCGCCGACCCAGCGCTGTTCCCTGCGCCGGTTGACAGACCGCGCCGATGGGAAATACTCGCCGCCCTTTCGTTCTCCCGGCGACGTAGCTCAGATGGTTAGAGCGGGCGTTTCATACGCGCTAGGTCAGTGGTTCGATTCCACTCGTCGCCATTTCACGAGAGGGCATTTCACCAGAGCCTCTGCCTGAAACGTGCCGCGCCTGCGCATCGCCTCGCTCGTCGCGCTCGCGGTGCTGGCGATCGCAGCGATCGGGCTCGTGCTCGCGGCTCGATCCGAGGGTGTTGGGCTCCAGCGACCGCTCCGTGCGCAAGCTGATGCGGGCTCGGCCGAGCTTCTCGATGCGGCGGCGATCGTCACGTCGACGTCGGACGCAGGGATGGAACGAGGCCCACTCGACGAAGACTACGCGTGCGTTCTTCCGGACCTGGCCATCCCGCGCGATCCGCGCTGCGACGAAGGCGCGGCTTATCCCGCGTGTCGCTGGCAGCTCCCCGACGAAGGGGTCGGCCACGGGCTCTACGCGGTCTGGCGCAGCACCACGCCGGATCATCGCTGGGCGCGCCCGGCGCTGGTCACCCTCGTGCTCGCGGCGGCGCGCGAGTACCAAAGGCGCTGGCCCGGCGAGCATCTGACCATCGGCGATCTCGATGCCAGAGGACCCCGTCACCAGACTCACGATCGCGGCGTCGACGTCGATCTCTATCTCGAACAGGCCATGCTCGACGTGAACGCCGGCCCGCATCAGATCCACGACAACTACGCCGACCGCACGCCCGACGAGGTGGCCTCGCTCCGCGCGCGCGTCACCGATCTCGCGCACATCTTGGCGACGTGCACGCGCGGCCGCCTGCGCATCTACTACAACGACCCCGACGTTCTGACCCCCTTTCTAGGGTGGTTCGAGGCACACGGCTTCGTCAGCGACGTGGGCCCCGCGATGATGATCCACAACCGCCTGCATCGTTTTCATTTCCACATGACCGTGCCCGAGGATCTGCCGCCGATCGCGGCCTCCGGACCTGGATGACGGCGAGGCCCGAAACCAAGTAGCGTCTCGCACGTCCAAGCGGGGGCCGGACGCACTGTTCCCCTCGCTCACGACGCGAGCCTGTCGAGGAATGCACTCATGATCGCACGATCGTTCTCCTGGTTCCTTCTCTCCGCTCTGGTCCTCACGCCTTCGCTCGCCTCGGCCCAGGGCCTGGTGGAGGAGGGCGCGCACGTCGGCTACGAGATCGCGCTCGCGGGCAACGTCGCGTCGGAGCGCGGATCGAACGTCGTGCTCACGGGCGTCGCGTACGAGGTCGAAGGCCTCGCGACACTGCGGCCCACGAGCGGCCTCGAGATCGAGGCCACGCTCTACGCGTACCAAGCCGATGGATCTCAGTACACGGTGCTCTCGAGCACCACGCGCAGCGGCGCAGGCGGGCAATTCGACGTCGCGCTCGGCGTCCCCGAGGACACGCTCTCGAGCCCTTACGTGATGCTGCGCGTGCATCGCGTCGGGCAGCCGGGGCGCACGTTCCAGTTCTCGTTCGCTCAGCTCGCGGCGCGCACGGCCACGGTGTTGACCGATCGCGAGCGCTACGAGCCGGGCGAGACGGTCCACGTGCTCGCGCTCATTCGCGGTGCGCGTGATCTCGCACCGGTCGCGCGCCGCCCGATCCAGCTCGACGTGCTCGACCCTTCGAACACCGTGTTCCTCGAGCGCGCGCTCGAGACGGGCGCGTCCGGCTCGGCGAACACCGAGGTCCAGATCCCCGAGTCCGCCGTGCCCGGCACCTATCAGGTTCGCATCTCCTTCGACCCGGCGAGCGCGCCCGTCGTTCGCAACATCGAGGTGTTCCAGCGGACCACCGAGCGCGTGATGGCCACGATGACCATCGACCAAGACGTGCTCGCGCCGAGCGATCACCTCACGGGGCGCGTGCGCGTCACGACGCCCTCGGGCGCGCCCATCCGCGGTGCGCAGGTCGAGCTGCACGTCGGGCGAGGCTCGGGCGAGATCACGCAGCTGGTGACCGACGCAGCCGGCATCGCGCGCATCGACACCACCGCGCCGAGCTTCTTGAGCGGCGAAGTGAGCATCGAGACCGCCTGGGCGCGCATCTCGCATCCGGCGTACGGGACGATCACGGCCAGCGCCCCGTTCACGCTGTCCCGCGCTCGCTGGCTCGTCTCGGCGGTGCCCGAAGCGGGCGGGCTCGTGCCGGAGATCGACTCGCAGCTCTTCATCACCGTGAACGACGCGCGCGGTCGGCCGATCACGTCGGGCTCGACCGTGGACGTGACGGGGCTCGGGATCAGCGGCGGGCACCAGCACCTCACCGTGGACACGCACGGCGTCGCGATCGCGACCGTGCGCCTTCCGCGCGGCGCGGCGGCGCGTCTCTCGGGCGGGGAGTGTTCCGGGCGCGGTGCATCGACGACGTTCGACGTCGAGGTGGGCACGACCCCGCCGATCTCCGCCTCGATCTGTGCGCGCGTGGCCCTCGATGCGCAGGTGCTGCCGCGTGTTCGCACGGTGATCGCGGCGCCTGGCGCGCGCCTCGACGTGGACCTCTTGCGCCGTCCCTCGGCGTCGGGGCGCATCGTGCTGCTCGAGGCGATCTACGGATCGCGCGCGGTGGCCGCCACGTGGGTCGCAGGCGGCGCATCGAGCGGCGCGCTCACGCTCCCGGCCGGGCTCCAGGGCGTGATCTCGATCCGCGCGCGCACGGTATCGGCGCCGGACGCGAGACAGCCCGTGGATCGAGCGGGTGCGTCGCTCTTCGGCGTGGGCGCGTTGGCCGCGGTGGTGCTGCGACCGGCCGATGCCTTCTCTCTCTCGGTGACGCCCGATCGGCCGCTCCACGCGGTTCGTGACCACGCGATGGTGTCGGTCGCGACGAGCGCCGCGCCGACGACGACGTGGATCACGCTGGTCGCACGCGACGAGGCGCAGCTCGACGGCGAGGCTGACTACGCGATCGAGTGGATCCTCGGGGAGCTCCGCGAGGCGGTCCGCTCGGGGCCGGGCACGACACACGATCGATTCGTCCGCGCCGCGCTCGCTGCAGGCGTCTCGCCCGACGAGCCGGAGTCGCACGCGCCGCCGCTCGTGACCGTGCCCTGGGACGATCAGAGCCAGTACTACGGAAGCGGGCAGGGCGTGCTTCGCGATCCCATCAGCGATCGCGAAGAGCTTCTTCGTCGCGGCATCGGCAGCGCGATGAGCACCCTCGAGAGCCAGGTGCAGCAGCTCGGCAGCGATCACGAGCTTCGCGATCAGATCACGCACGCCAACGGTCACCGCGTCGACTTCGCGCCCAACGTCCTCGACTGGATGGTGACGCAGGGGATGCTGGCGCAAGAGTCGCTCACGACGCTGGGCGGACAGCCGATGACGGTCGCCATGCTCACGCAGGCGGATCCGAGCTTCACGTTCGACAACGTCGCGCGTCGTGTGGCGCGCGCGCGGCTGGTGCACCTCTTGGTCTCGCTCTCGTCGCTGACGAACGCCGACGACGAGTCCGCCCTTCGTGCCTCGTCGGGCGCGCCGCCGGATCGCTGGCTCTCGCTTCTGGTGCAGCTCGGGATGCTGGAGCCCGATGCGCTCGTCGATCCCTGGGGCCACGCGTTCGTGATGCGTCGCGTGACCGGTCGACATCCGGCTGTGGTGGTGAGCGAGCGCGCGGTCGACTGGGAGCTCAGCTCACCCGGCCCCGATGGCGTGGCCGGCAACGCGGACGACGTGCGCGATCCCTTCGCGCGCGCCGTTCCACGCGGCACGCCCTACGCGGTGGTGTCGGGCGAGGACGCGCTGCTCGCGTTGCTCTCGGCCATCGCGCCCGGCGAGCAGGTGCTCGCGGCGATGGCCACGGCCTACCAGCGCCTCGGCCTCGCGGCGCAGGAAGAGATGCGCGGCGGCATCGTCACGGCGACCGGAAGCGAAGCGACCGCGACGCCCATGGCACAGATGGCGATGGAAGAGGGCGCGATGTACGGGGACGCGGGAGGCGAGGGCCAAGGATACGGCATGGGCGGCGGAGCCTTCGCGTCTCGCTCGTCGGCCGCCTACGCCGAGGGCCCGCCACCACCCTCGCCCGCGGCACCCGTGATAGCGGCCGACGATGTGCGTGAGCGGTCCGACTCGGACGCAGACGGCATCCTCGACTCGAGCGACATCCTCCCGGCCGCCGGCGCGCTCATCCGCGAAGACTTCCCGGCCACGCTCTACTACGTCGGTGAGCTCCAGCTCGACGCGACGGGTCACGCGACGATCGACGTACCGCTCGCCGATGCGATCACCACGTATCGCCTGGAAGCGATCGCGTGGACGCAGTCGGGCTGGATCACCTCGGGCCGCGGCGCCGTGCGCGTCGATCAGACGGCGACGGTCGATGCGCCCGTGCCCGAGGCCGCCACGATCGGCGATCACATCCGCATCCCGGTGCGCGTCCAGAACCGCACCGACGCGATCCTGCGCGCGCGCATCGAGATCGCCGTCGAGGGCGCGTTCACGGCCGACATCGGACCCACGACGGTGGTCGAAGCGCCCGCGCACGAGGCGGCCGAGCAGATCGTCGAGCTCACGCTCACGGGCGTGGGGCAGGGCGCGGTGGTCGTGCGCGCGACGACGGAGGACGGCGAGGCGCTCGATGCGGTGCGGCGCCCCATGCACGTCTACGAGGACGCGCGTCTGGTGAGGCAGCACCTCGAGACGCTGGTGCAAGACGGCGCCACGATCACGCTGACGCTTCCGCCGCGCGCGCTCGATCGCGGTCAGGCCGAGCTGCGCCTGTCGGTGGCGGGCGCGATCTTCGGCGATCCGGCGGCGCTCGCGTCGGCCGATCCGTTCTGGGGGGCCTTCGCCTATGCGATGGACGGCGAGACCTTGCCCGACGCGCTCGCGCAGCAGCTCGCGCAGTGGTGTCACTACCAAGAGGACTACGGCGTCTCGCCGGACCAGTACTTCGCGGGGCGTGATCCGCTCCAGCTCGCGCTGGCGATCGGTGCGCTCTATACCGACGATCGCCTGGACTCGCAGTCGCTCGACGGCGCGCTGCGTGCGATCGCGGTGGCCTTCCCCGATCCGACGACGCTCACGACGCCCGACGACTCGTCGCGCTACGGCTACGGTGCTCCGCGCTCGCCGGCGAGCCTCACGCTGCTCGCGCTCGCACCCGCCGCGCGATCGACGTCCCGTGCGGATGCACGCCCGGCGCTCGACGACGTGCTCACGCTCCTTCGCCGTGCGGCCTCGGCCGAGGGCTCCCAAGCGGTCGATGCTCCGGAGGCCTGGGCGCGGGTCGCGGCGGCATTGCTGCTCACGCGACGTCCGGGTGACGACGATGCGCGCGCAGACGAGATGCTTCGTCGCACCGAGCGCTCGGTGATCGCCGTGGGCAACATCGCCTGGCTCGAGCCCGACGCCGAGGATGGCTCGGTCGAGCCGCGCGTCTCGCCGACGTCGATGCTCGCGCTGGCGCGGATCGCACGCGGGGATCGTCCCGGCGCGCTCGCGCTCGTTCGCAGTCTCGCCGAGGTCGCCCGCGGTGCGCTCCACTGGCCGACCGCAGGCCGAGCCCTCGCGAGCGCGGCCGCGTCGATGCTCGCGACGGGCGTCGGCACCGGGCCGCTCTCGATCACGCTCGACGGAACGGCCGTCGAGGTCGCGAGTGACCAGGCTGTCGTGGTCGCCTCGTTGGTCGGGGCCTCGCGCCCGGGCACGCACGCGCTCCACTTCCAGCTGCCCGACGGAGCGCTCGCGCTCATGCGCCTCGATCTTCGCTACGGCCTTCCTTGGGACGTCGCGCCGGATCGAACGGCGCCCGTCGAGATCGAGTGGTCGGGCGAGACGGGGGCGCGCGACACGCGCTCGGGCTTGTCGGTCACCGTGTTCAACCGCGGCACGCGCGTGCTCACGCGGCCGACCGTCGACATCGAGATGCCCGCGGGCACCGAGCTCGACGAGCCCACGCGCGACGGGATCGCATCGCTGCTGGCCGAGCCCGCGACGATCGAGGGCACGACGCTTCATCTCGTGCTTCGTCCCATCGCGCCAGCAGGCTTCACGCGCATTCCCGTGCGCGCGCGCTGGTCGCTCGCGGGAACGCTGCGCGGCCTCGGCGTCAGCTTCGTCGACGAGGCGGGCCCGAGCGTCGAAGGCATGCACCCGACGGCAATCCTCTCCTCGCGCGCCGTCGAGGTCGTCGATCGCGGGCCCGAGGTCTCTTCCGAACATCCCGATGCGACACCCGCGCCGAGACCGCCGCCTCCTCCTCCCATGCCTCGTCCGCTCGCGGAGGTGGTCCGATGATGCGCCCCACTCGACACCTCTCTCTCTCTGCGCTGGTGCTCGCGCTCGCGTCGCTCGGCGTCACGCACGCTTCCGCTCAGTCCGCGGGTCACGTCGCGCTCCGTGGAGACGTCCACGGCGTGGAGCTCTCGCTCGAAGGCGGCATGCAGGCCACGCGCGGCAGCACGCTGCGCTGGCTCACCACCGTCTACGAGGTCGTCGGCTTGAGCGACCTGCGTCTCGCGCCGCACGCCGAGATCCAGGTCACCACGCAGCTCGATCCGACCGCTCCGCCCGTCGTGTTCCACGTGGACTCGCACGCGCGCGCCGCGGTCGACGTGCCCATTCCAGCGGATGCGCCGGCCTCGTTCGGCGTGGTCATCCGCGTGCTCAGCGGCCCGGCGCAGCGGCGCTTCGAGCTCAACGTGTCCACGCTCGATCCGCGCGACCTGCGGATCTGGGTGGCGCGCACGACGGTGCCGATCGATGGGACCGCGCAGGTGTTCGGGCGCCTCAGCGATCGCGGCAGCGGTCGGCCCATCGCCAACGAGGTCGTGCGGCTCGTGCTGCTCGACGAGTCTCAGCGCCCGGTCGGTGCGCCCGTCCCCGTGACGACCGACGCGACCGGCCTGTTCGCGAACGTGTTCCAGGTGCCCGAGGAGACCCGCGGCACCATGGGGATCACCGCGAC
>JAYVCF010000113.1:0-12409 GCA_043750095.1 Deltaproteobacteria bacterium | reverse complement strand
ACGCCCGCGTCCATGAGCGAGAGCGCGCCGCCGCAGACGCTGGCCATCGAGCTCGAGCCGTTCGACTCGGTGATCTCGCTGACGATGCGGATCGTGTAGGGGAACTCTTCCTTGCTGGGCATCATCTTCGCGAGCGAGCGCTCGGCGAGGTTGCCGTGGCCGATCTCGCGCCGACCTGGGCCGCGCATCGGCTTCACTTCACCGACCGAGTAGGCCGGGAAGTTGTAGTGCAGGAGGAAGCGCTTGAAGTGGTTGCCGTTGAGCGCGTCGATGCGCTGCTCGTCGCTCGAGGTGCCGAGCGTCGTCGTGACGATGCCCTGCGTCTCGCCACGCGTGAAGAGCGAGCTGCCGTGCACGCGCGGCAGGATCCCCATCTCGATGGTGATCGGACGGACCGTCACGTAGTCACGGCCGTCGACGCGCTTCTTGGTCGAGAGGACCTGCTCGCGCATCGTCGTGTACTTGAGGTCCTCGTAGGCCTCCTTGGCTTCCTTCTCGTGCTCGGCGCCGACCTCGGGGAGGAGCCTGGCGAGCATGCCCTTCTTGGCGGCCTTGAAGGCGCTCGAGCGCGCGGCCTTGTCGGCCACGTTGCAGGCGGCCTTCGTTCCGTCGATGCCCGCGGCTTCCACCTTCTCGGCGAGACCGGGCGTCTTGGCGGGCGGCGTGAAGATCCACTTCTTGTTGTTCACCGCCTTGGCCATCTCTTCGATGAGCTCGATGGCGGGAGCGATGGCCTTCTTGCCGAAGAAGAGCGCCTCGACGAGATCCTCTTCCGAGACCTCGTTGGCCTCGCCCTCGACCATGACGATCGCGTCCTTGCTGGCCGCGATCACGAGATCGAGATCGCCGCGCTCCATCTCGGCGAACGTCGGGTTCGCGACGAAGCGACCATCGACGCGCGCGACGCGCAAGCTGCCGATGGGGCCCGCCCACGGGATCGGCGAGCAGTGAAGGGCGGCCGAGGCGCCGAGCGCCGCGAGCACGTCCGTCGGGTTCTCCTGGTCGTAGCTCAGCACGGTGCAGATGATCTGGATCTCGTTGCGATAGCCCTCGGGGAAGAGCGGACGCGCGGGGCGATCGATGAGGCGCGAGACGAGCACCTCGGCGTCGCGCAGCTTGCCCTCGCGCTTGAAGAAGCCACCGGGGATCTTGCCGGCCGCGAACGTCTTCTCGACGTACTCGACGCTCAGCGGGAGGAAGTCCATCCCGGGGCGCGCCTCCTGCGTGCCGCAGACGGTGACGAGCACGATCGACTCGCCGCAGGTGACCAGGCAGCTGCCCTGCGCCTGCTTGGCGATGCGGCCGGTCTCGAGGGTGACGACGCGGTCACCGATCTTGACGTTCTCTCGAATGATCTGAGCCATGAGCACTCCAACGGAAATGGGTTAGCGAATCGGTTCGTTCGCTCGCTCACCCCGGTGCTCGGTCCTCGGTTCGAGCGCTCGACGTCCACCGAGGCAGACCACCGAGCGCTCGAAACGAAGTCCGAAAGATCCGGACGTGTACGAGCCCACAAACGAAAAGAGCGCGGGATCCTCCCGACAGGGCCTATAGCCAATTGGCTATAGGCCTTGTTGGCCACGCTCTCTTCGATTGAAACGTTCTTATTTGCGGATGCCGAGCGCCGCGATGACCTTGCGGTAGCGATCGACGCTCTTGCCGCGCAGGTAATCGAGCAAGCGGCGGCGCTGGCTGACCATGTGCAGCAGGCCGCGACGCGAGTGGTGATCCTTCACGTGCGTCTTGAAGTGCTCGGTGAGGTACGAGATGCGCTCCGTGAGGATCGCGATCTGGACCTCGGGCGAGCCCGTGTCCCCTTCGTGCGTGGCGAAGGCTTTGATCAGGGAGGTCTTGCGCTCGGCGGTGACGGTCATCGGTTCGAGGCTCTTCTGCTGGGTGCTACTCGAAAAAGAGGCGCGACTATGGGACGTGCTTCCGAGGCGGTCAAGCGCGGGCGTTCGAGTTGTCGCGTCACGGAGCCGTGTCATGCTCGCGCGCTCGCGCCACGGGGCTGGCGCTACGGAGGACTCGATGACGAAGCGCGTGATCTTGGGCTGCTTGTTGGCGGTGAGCGTGGGTTGTGGCGGAACGCCGACGGCCACCGATTCGGGAATGACCGGGAACGACAGCGGCTCGACGACCGACACCGGTCCGATGGTGCAGGCGCCGCTCGCGGTGGCCATGCCGGCCATGCTCGACCTCAGCTGCCTGGGCACCGCCACCGTGCCGACCGGCGGCGCGGCGGTCTCCGCGATGCTCAACGTGACGGAGTACGTGGCGATGACGCCCATCCGGAACACCGTGGTCGACCTCTACACGAACGACATGATCATGGGGACGTGTACGGCGCCGACCTGCATCACGGCGACGACGGACCTGATGGGCCACGCCACGGTGATCGCACCTGGCGGCGGCTGGGTCGCCGTCCACATCATCCCGGCGACGCCGACGAACTGCGCGGGCGCTGCCGATCAGGCGGCATGTGGCGCGCTTCCGAACTGCGGTTGGGACACGCACGCGACGCCGAACGCGTGCGCGGTGTCGTCCGACACGGCCGAGGTGCTCGCGTACAACCAGACCTGGCCGACCACCGCGGGAGCGACCTTCGGCACGTATGGCTTCTCGCCCATGTCGATCGGGCTCATCTCGTCGCTCCTCGGGCGCACGCTCCAGACCACGACGGCCGGCGCCGTCTCGGGTCAGGTGAACGACTGCATGGGCCACAACATGGCGAACGCCGAGGCGCGCGTGTTTCACGGCACGACGCAGGTGGTCACCGGTGCCTCGACCGACCGCGCGTCGCCGAGGATCACCGGCCTCATGGGCACCAGCGCGACGCGGACCGGCCTGACGGGCAGCGGCGGCACGTTCGTCGGCGCCAACATGCCGGTCGGCGACGACTACCACGTGGAGATCTGGGGAGTGCGCGCGGCGGGCGGAGCCGTCGAGCTCATCGGATGCGAAGAGGGCCGCGTCGTCGCGGGTGCGATCACCGTCCTCGTGATCGGGCCGCTGCGTACGGACTACGCAACAGGCTCGGCCTGCGACTTGGCCGCTACGGCCGCGGGTCACTGAGCGCGAAGAGCGCCTGTCGAAGGAGGCTTCCGTGCTCGCACGGAGGCCTCTTTCTTTTTGTGTCCTTGTCGCGGGCGGCGCCCATGTCATCCTCGGGCCTTCGCGGTGTGCCGTTCGCTCGGCCCGCACAAGAGGTTGGAATGAGTTGGAAGGCTGGCGCGCTTCATGGGGTCCCGTTCGGCGTCGTTCTCGCGATGATCGCGTCCTTGACGCCTCTTGTCGGGATCGGCGGCTGCAATCCACCCCCGGCGACGACCGTGACGGACTCGGGTCCGCGCGAAGACAGCGGGCCGATCGCACAGCCGGTCGTGGCGACCACGGCGGGCACCGTCAATCTCGGCTGCGTCGGCACCGCGACCGTCCCGGCGCCCACCACCATGACGAGCGGGACCTTCCACATCCAGGAGTTCCTCTCGATGGCGCCCATCACGGGCGACCGCATCGACATCTTCACGAACGGCGTCATCACCGATGGCTGCGCCGCGCCCGACTGCACCACGTACACGACCAGCGGCACCGGCGACGTCGCGCTCACGCTCGGAACCGGAGCGTGGTTCGCGTACCGGCTGGCCGTGAGTGGCCAGACCGCGGCGGTGCTCGGCTACGATCAGCCCTGGGTCTCGACCTCCGGCCAGCTGCCCGGCTATGGCTTCGCGCCCGGCACGATCACCGCCGTCGGCATGCTCTTCATGCGCGACTTCCAGGCGGACCGCTATGGCTCGATGTCGGGACGCGTCGTCGACTGCGCGGGCCAGCCGCTCGCCAACGTCCGCATGCGCGTGTTCGTGGACGGCACCGAGGTGGTCAACGGCCCCCTCGCGGACCGGACTTCCGCGCGCATCACCGGCATCGAGGCACCGAACCCCACGCGCAGCGGTCTGACGGGCGCCAGCGGCAACTTCGCCGGAGCGAACATTCCTCCGAGCGGCGACTGCCACGTCGAGGCCTGGGCCACGCGCACCGAAGGCGCGCTGCCCGAGCTGATCGGCTGCTCGGAGGGACGCGTTCTCGTGGGCGGGATCACGATCTCGGTCGTCAGCGGGCTCCGCGGCGACTACCCCGCGGGCTCACGCTGTGCGGCCGCCGCCCTCGCCGCGCGTCACTGAGCACTCAGCACGCGAGGATGCGCTGAGCAGCGCGCTCGCCGCTGGCGATCGCGTCGGGGATCCCCACGCCGAAGAGCGCGTTGCCCGCGAGGGCGAGCCCCGCAACGAGCGCGACCTCGGCGTCGATCGCTCGCGCGCGCTCGACGTGTCCGAGCGCGTAGCGGGGCATCGCGCTCGGGTAGCGGACGACGCGAGAGAAGAGAGGTGTGCCCCGCGCGCCGAGCAGCTCGTCGAATTCGCGTCGCGTCGTGCGAACCAGAGCTTCGTCGCTGCGGCTCGCCACGTCGTGCTCGTCGGTCGCGCCCACGAACGCGCGCAGGATCACCACGCCGCTCGGCGCGCGGCCTGGCCACTTCTCGCTGGCGAAGGTCGCGGCCATCACGCGTCGTCGCTCGACGGCGGGCGTGACGTAGCCGTAGGCGTCGAGGGGATGCGACACGTCTTCGCGGCGCATCGCGAACGTGACCGTCGCGACGCTGCCGTGCGCGATCGACGCGAGACCCGACGACGCGGCCGGAGCGATCGCCGACAAGAGCGCCGCGGCGCGAGGCCCGGCGATCGCGACGACGACGGCGTCCGCGTCCCACTTCTTCGATCCGCCTGACACCGCGAAGCGATCGCCGACGCGCTCGATGCGCTCCGCGCGCGCACCGAGCTCGATCGATCCCGAGAGGCCTCGCGCGAGCGCGTCGACGAGCACCTGCATGCCGCCGTCGAACGCGAAGAACATCCCGTAGCGCGCTCCGCTGGCCTGCTCGCGCGGAGATGCGGAGGCGAGCGCCTTGCCGACGCTCCCCTGGTCTCGCTCCATCGCGAGAAAGCGCGGGAGCGTCGCGGCGAGCCCGAGCACCTCGGCGTCCGCGCCGTAGATGCCCGACGCGAGCGGCTGCGCGAGACGCTCGAGGCCTTCCCAGCCCACGCGGCGACGCGCGAAGTCTGCGAGCGTCTCGTCTTCTTTGGCATCTCCTGGCGGAGGCCTCGGTGCCCAGCTCTCGAGCGCGGCACGGACTCGCCCGGCGGCGTCGAGGACGGGTGAGCGCAGGACGGGCGCCGTTTTTCCGGGAGCGACGAGCGACCAGCCTTCGGGGATACGCTCGAGTTTGCCGCGCGCGACCACGAACGCGCCGTGGCGATCGGTGCGCGTACGGATCACGTGCGGCTCGAGGCCCAGCTCCTCGACCAGCGCGCGCGCCGCGGGCTTCTCGCCCAAGATCGAGTCGGGTCCGAGCTCCACCACGAGCTCGCCGCGCTCGGTCGGCACGCGCACGGTGCGAAGCCAGCCACCCGGCGCGTCGTGGGCTTCGAGCAGCGTGACGTCGAGCCCCGCGAGCGAGAGGCGCCGCGCGGCGACGAGGCCACTGATGCCTGCGCCGACCACGACGACGCGCCGACTCATCCGGTCGCGCTCTTCTCGTGCACGTAGTCCACCAGCGCGCGCGCCGTCGCGATGTCGGCGCTCGGCAGGATCCCGTGGCCGAGGTTGAACACGTGCCCGCGTCTCCCGCGCGCGGCCGCGAGGATCGCATCTGCTTTTCGAAACATCGTCTCCCGCGATCCGAGCAGCGCGGCCGACTCCAGGTTTCCCTGCAGCGCGACGTCGCCGAGCGCATCCCACGTCTTTCCGAGATCCGCGCGCGCGTCGATCCCGATCACGTCGCCGCCGGCCTCGCGCATGGCCGGATAGAGCGAGGGGTTCCCCGTCCCGAAGTGGATGATCGGCACGCGCCCCCGCACGCCCGCGAGCGCGCGACGCGTGTGCGGCAGCACGTAGCGAACGTAGTCCGCCTCGGAGAGCGTGCCCACCCAGCTGTCGAAGAGCTGAACGCACTCGGCGCCGGCGTCGATCTGGGCAGACAGATAGCGCGCGATCGCGTCGGCGAGCTTGGCCATCAGCGCCGAGAACGCGCCCTCGTCAGAATACATGAGCTTCTTCACGTGGAGGTGCTCGCGCGAGCCACCGCCCTCGATCACGTACGACGCGAGCGTGAAAGGCGCGCCCGAGAAGCTCAAGAGCGGCACGCGCCCGCCGAGATCCTTCTTCGTGGTCCGGATCGCATCCATCACGTAGGCGAGCGAGCCGGCGGCGTCGATCTCCGACTTCACGCGATCGACGTCCTTGGCCTCGCGCACCGGTCGATCGATCTTCGGTCCATCGTCCTTGGTGAACTCGAAGCCGATCCCGAGCGGCTCGAGCACCACGAGGATGTCCGAGAACACGATCGCCGCATCCACGCCGAGGTCGTCCACCGCACGAAGCGCCACCTCCGAGCAGAGCGAAGGCGAGCGACAGAGCTCCATGAACGAGACCTTCTCGCGGATCGCTCGATACGAAGGCTGATAGCGCCCCGCTTGCCGCATCAGCCAGATCGGCGTGTAGGGCGTGGGCTTCTTCGCGCATGCATCGAGAAAGACGCTCATCCGGATCTCCTCGCCTTCACGGCCAGACCACGAGCTGCGGGCCGCGAACTCCGAGCGGCACCAGCGGAGTGCGACCGAGCTGACCCAGATCGTTCTGTCCCCAGCACCAGACCTCGCTGTTGGTCGAGATCGCGCACGCGTGTGTCCGCTCGATCACGGCCGAACCGACGGGCGGAAGACCCGATACGCGCGCCGGCCGCTGCCCGGAGGCCGCGGAGCCTTCGCCCCAGCACCAGAGCCCGTCGGTCGCGTCGACCGCGCAGAAGTCGTCTGCGTTTCGCACCGGCACGAGGTGCGCGATGACGAGCCCCGGCGTGGGCACGAGCGTCGGACCACAGTCGACATCCGCCGCATGACAGCTGCCGACGTCGCCGTCGAACCACAGGTGCGCGCGCTGACCCCAGCAGACGAGACCCGCATCGGTGAGCGCGCACGAGTGACTACGCCCCATCATGAGCTCGGTGGCGGTCGTGACGCCGGCGATCACGGTGCGGCCCACGGGAGTCGCGCTCGGCGCCGTCGGATCGGACTCACCGTCGTCGTTCGACCCCCAGCAGACGACGCTGCCTCCGCTGAGGCCGCACGCGTGCCGCTCGCCCGTGGCCACCGTTCGTGCATCCGCGAGCGGTGCGCCGAGCCTCTGGGCGAGCGTGGACGAGGTGCCGAGCCCGAGAACGTTCCCCGCGCCCGTCCCCCAACCGTACCAAGCCCCAGAGAGGTCGACGGCGATCGCGGACCCGCCGAACTCGAAGAAGCGATCGATCCCGTTGAGCGTTCCGCCGGCATTCCGCTGCACGGTGCGCGCGCGCTCCCCGGTGGGAACGTTGCGGCCGAGCGGCGCGGCCGAGATCGACGTACCCCAGCACGACACGACGCCCGCGTGCGTCGCGAAGCAGCCGCCCAGCTCTTGCGCATCGATCTGATCGAGATCCATCGTGTCCCCGACCACCATCGCGTCGTCTTCTGCGCGAAGCGGCGCCGGCGTGGGACACGCGAACACGTCGGGCGCGGCGGCGAGCGTGCACCCGGTCATGTCCCCGTCGCGCGCGATCGCTGCGCCGTAGCCCCAGCACCAGATGCGGCCGGACATCGGGCGCACGCACGTGAAGCCGTCGCCGAGCGCGAGCTGGAGCGGTGTGTCGCAGCCACCTGGCGTGCAAAGCCCTGCGTCGGTCCTCGCGTCGATTCGGCTCGCGTCGGCGACGCCCGCATCTGCGCCGTCCGATCGCACGCAGCGCGCACGGCTCTCACCGACGATCGGAGCGCAGTCCGAGCCGGCGGGGCACTCGGGTCCGAGCGTGCAGACGTTCACGCACGTCCGCCCGACGCACGCGAGCGGCGTCGCGCAGCTGGCTCCCGTCGCGCTGCAGTCTGGATCGTCGATGAGCGCGCACGAGCCGTTGCCGCTCGCGTCGAGCAGGCACGTGGTCCCCACCGGACAGTCACGCTGCGCTGCGCACTCGTTCCGACATCGCCCGAAGCGACAGACGAGCGGCGAGCTGCACGCCGCGTTGCGCTCACAGGTGGCGCCCAAGGGAGCGCCGGCCTGACAAGCTGCGAGCAACACCACGATGCCGAAGAGAAAGCTGCGCAAGGAGCCGACTCTAGCTCGTTCGCGCGATGTCGACAGGACTGCTCGGCTCACCGGGCCGACGCAATTGTGTAACGTCCGCTCCACGGACGACGCGGGCCGGGCGATCGCTCGCAGCACGCCCTGTCACATCGTGGGCGAAGGCCGTGGGCCGTCACCCCACAGGTGCGGGCTGGGACACCCCGCGGCCGCGCGATTCGTTCGCGATCGAACTGGTACGCAACGTGGATACGGGGCGCGCATGCGCGCGTCGGCTCTCTCTCTTCTTATGCTGTCCATGCTCGCCGGCTGCGCCGACATGCCGGTCGTCGCGAACGACACTGCCGCGGGCGATGCCGGCACGGCGACCGACGGCCACGTCATGCCCACGCCCGACTCGGGACGCGACGCAGCGGCGCGCGACGCGCTCGTCCCCGACGACACCTTCTTCGACGCGGACGCCTTCGTCGACGTGGACGCGTTCGCGCCGATGGACGCGTTCGTCGCGGACGCCGGCAACGACGCGCGGGCCGATGACGCCACCTCGACCGACGCGGCGACGATGCCCGACGCGCCCGACGCGTGCGCGCGCTGCGGCACCATCTGCGTCGATCTCGCGAGCGAGCCCGCGAACTGCGGCACCTGCGGCCACGACTGCCGCGCGCTCGCACCGACCGGCGCGTCAGGTGTCTCGTGCGCGTCGAGCGCGTGCGTGTTCACCTGCCCGAGCGGGACCGCGGTGCTCGCGGGGGCGTGCGCGCCGATCGCCGCACCGCGCCCGATCTCTCCGCTCTCGACCGGAAGCGCGAGCTCGCGGCGTCCACTCTTCACGTGGGCGCTCGCCGCGGGAAGCGACGGAGCGCACGTCGAGATCTGCTCCGACCGCGCGTGCACGACGTCGATCACCGCGTTCGACGCCAGCGGCGCGAGTGGTCGCCCCGCGGTGACGCTCCCGCACGGCGTCGTGTTCTGGCGATTGCACGGCCGCGGCATGGGCAACACCGGCAGCGCCGTGTCGCCGACGTGGCAGCTCGCGATCCCCACGCGCGACGCGCCGCGCGACGCATGGTGGGGATCGACCTTCGACGCGAACGGCGACGGCTACGGCGACGTCGTCACGAGCGGCAACGGGACCGTCTACGTCTACCAGGGCGGCAGCTCCGGACCGGGCGCGTCGCCCGACACGTCGTTCGACGGCAGCGCGACCAACGTGGCGTTCGGAGCGCTCGCGAGCGCCGGCGACATCGATGGCGACGGCTTCTCCGACCTCATCGTGGCGGCGGAGAACAACGCTGATCGCCACGACTACGTCTATCTCCTCCGCGGCGGCGCGTCCGGCCTCGCGACGACGGCGGCGTGGACGATCGCGGACCCGCACGTGATGAACGAGGGATTCGGCGCGTCCATCGCGTTCGCTGGCGACGTCGATGCGGACGGCTACGCCGACATCGTGGTCGGCTCGTGGACCGGCGCCGGGCACGCGTGGATCTTCCGCGGCTCGCCGAGCGGCCCCATCGCCGCGAGCGCGGTGCAGCTGACGATCGCGGGCGCCGCGAGCAACACGCACTTCGGCGCGTCCGTCGCGGGCGGCTTCGATCTCGACGGCGACGGAAGGCACGAGGTGCTCGTCGGCGCCCCGGGCGAGAGCATGGGCGGCAACGCGTACGTCATCGACGCCGCGGGCGTGCGCGTGGCGACGCTGAGCGCGGGATCGAGCCAGGGCCAGTACGGCGCGTCGGTCGCGAACGGAGGCGACGTCGACGGCAACGGCTACGCGGACGCGGTGGTCGGGGCGCCCGGGGTCGGTGGCGGGCAAGGCTTCGTGCTCGTCTACTCCGCACGGGCGGCAGACTTCTCGTCGACGGTCGCGGCGACATCGGGCTTCGGAAGCCTGGGCCTCGTCGTCGCCGGCGCGGGCGACGTGAACGGCGACGGCTACGACGACGTGATCGCAGGCGCGCCCTACGACAACAGCAGCGACGGCAAGCTCGTCGTGATGCGCGGCAGCGCGACCGGCGCGATGACGACGAGCGACATCACCGGCGTGACGTACGACAGCTTCGGACGCACGAACTGGGCGACGGGCATCGCCGGTGTCGGGGACACGAACGGCGATGGCCTGGCCGACATCGCGGTCGGCACGCCGAACGAGTACGCGTTCCGCGGCGTGGTCGACGTGTTCCGCGGCAACGCAGCGACCACGTTCGAGCCGCTCACGCGCCCGCAGATCATGGGCGGCGGCGGCGGCTTCGGCCGAGTGATCGCCGGCCGCGACTGACGAGGACGGGTACGGCGCGCGGCCGCATCGCAGCGAGGTCGGAGGCGTGTATGCTGCGCGGCCCAGCACGATGTACGGCGAATCCGACAGTCCCTCTTTCGACTCGGGGCGCGCAGCTGCTTCCGGCCGCGTTCCTCCGCACTCACTCGACGCCGAGCGCGCGGTGCTGGGCGGAATTCTGCTCGAGAACAACGCGCTCAACACCGTCCTGCAGATGCTCACGGCCGACGACTTCTACAGCCGTGGCAACGCGCTGGTGTTCGATGCGATGGCCGAGCTCTTCCGGCGCGGGCAGCCCGTGGACACCGTCACGCTCCGTGGCTGGCTCGTCGATCGCGGCAACCATCAGAAGGCGGGCGGCGACGAGCACATCCTCTCGCTCACCAACATGGTGCCGACGGTCGCCAACATCGAGCAGCACGCGAACATCGTGCGCGAGAAGGCCATCGTCCGGCGCTTGATCACCGCCTGCCACGAGATCGCGGCCACGGGCTACGGCGACTACGGCGAGGCGGCGCAGTACCTCGACACCGCGGAGAAGCGCGTCTTCGAGGTCGGCAAAGAGCGCACCTCGTCTCCGTACGAGCACGTGAAGATCGTCATCGATCGCGCGATCGGACGGCTCGCCGCGGCCATCGAGAAGGGCGAGCGGCTCACGGGCCTGCCGACCGGGATCGACAAGCTCGACGAGATGACGGCCGGCCTCAAGGGCGGTGAGCTGATCATCGTCGCGGGCAGGCCCGGCATGGGCAAGACGGCGTTCGCGCTGAACGTCGCGCTGCACGCATGTCAGAAGCGGCAGGTCCCGGTCGCGATCTTCTCGCTCGAGATGCGGAAAGAAGAGCTCGTCGCGCGCATGCTCTGCGGCGAGGCGCGCGTGGACGGCGCGAACCTGCGCACCGGTCAGCTCTCGACGTCGGACTGGACCAAGCTGATCCACGCCGCGGGGCCGCTCTCGGAGCTTCCCGTCTACATCGACGACACGGCCGCGCTGAGCGTGATGGAGCTGCGCGGCAAGGCGCGACGCCTGCGTAGCGAGCACGGCCTCGGCCTCGTGGTGGTCGACTACCTCCAGCTCATGCGCTCCGGCAGCAAGAACGACTCACGCGAGCAGGAGATCTCCGAGATCAGCCGCTCGCTCAAGGCGCTCAGCAAGGAGCTCGACCTCCCGGTGATCGCGCTCTCGCAGCTGAACCGCGGCGTCGAGACGCGACCCGGCAAGGACAAGCGCCCGCAGCTCGCCGACCTGCGCGAGTCGGGCGCCATCGAGCAGGACGCCGACGTGATCATGTTCGTGTACCGACCCGAGATGTACGCGAGCGACGAAGACCGCCAGCAGCTCCGCGGGCTCGCCGAGATCATCCTCGGCAAGCAGCGCAGCGGTCCCACGGGGATCGTGCGCTGCAAGTTCTTCCACGAGTTCACCCGCTTCGAGAACCTCGCCGCCGACGAGTACGAAGGCTACGCGCGCGACGACGGCTGACCGGATTCGCCTCGGGATCAGCTGACCGCGTCAGGCGGGAGCGACCCTTCGACCGCGGTCGCTCCGCGCAAACGACGCGCTCGCTCATCGCGTTCGAAGCCTCGCACCCGCCCGCCGCTACCTCGACGCATCGCGGGCTCCGCATGAATGGAGGCACGCGTCTGCGACGCTGTTTCCTGCGGGGCTCCGCCCCGAACCCCGCACGCGTCGCCACGGACGAGAAATGTCAGAACGCGAGGGCTCCGTCCTCGCTCACTGACAGATCGCGTTCACACAGACGTCGTGGGTCGCGAAGGGATCGAGCCCGGTCGGCATCGCGGCTCCGAAGACCTCCCTCGCCATGCGGGTGTCGCACTGCTGTCCGGGCAATCCGGCGGCGGTGCACGCGGAGTCGTTGCCGCACACCACCGCGCACGCGCGCGCGAACCGATCGCAGGCGAGCGGCGTGCGATGGTCGGGCGCGACGCCGGACGCGCAGG
>JAYVCF010000112.1:0-12258 GCA_043750095.1 Deltaproteobacteria bacterium | reverse complement strand
GGGTGACCGGTGCGGGCGTACGACTGCTCGATCGACTCGGCGGCGCGCATGACGATGAAGAGTCTAGCGCGAACGGTCGCCCGAGCGCCTACGGCGACGGAGGCGTCGGCAGGTCGCTCGCGGGGCTCCAGCCGTTAGCCGGGAGCCGGCCACGGCCACCCTCTGGTACGCTCTCGGCTCGGAGGCAGCACATGACGGAGATGCGCGACGGAACGAAGCGGGGGCTCGCGGGGGACGAGATCACGACACGCGTGGTGGGACGGCGCTCGGCCATCAGGGCGATCGGTGTCGGCATCGGCGTCGGCGTCATCACGCTCACGACGGAGGCCTGTCATCACCACGGCGGCATCCGCGGGTGCACGGACTCCGATCCGGTCGATCGCGCCGGCTATGGGAGACGCTGCGGCGGCTACTACGGTGCGGGCTACCGCTGCAGCGATCGAGATCCGTCCGATCCCGCGGGAGCCGGTCGGCACTGCTGACGGTGTCTCGCCGTCGATCGACCCACCTGGTCGATTGAAGCCGCGGTCACCAGGTGCGCCACGCGCGCAACGAGGCAGACCCGCGCCCGCTTCGCATTTGGCCGCGCAGCGCTAGCGAGCCCGCAGTCGCGAACGTGCGCGGAGTCGGGAAAAACATCGGCGATCATGCCGACCAAGCGCGGTGACAGGTTCTGGTCGAGCAGCAGCCTCACGCCGCGGGCACGACGAACAGGCGCCGCTCGCGGTCGGCGGCGAAGGCGAGGCACGCCCGGATGTCATCGCGCTCGAGGTCCGCGAGGTCGGCGAGGATCTCCGTCTCGGTCATCCCAGAGGCCAGGTACTCGAGCACGTCGTAGACCGTGATTCGCAGGCCGCGGATGCAGGGCTTGCCGCCGCGCTTGCCCGGGTCGATCGTGATGCGTGAGGCGTAGTCCACGACGGAAACCTAGCGCGATCGTCTCGCGTAGCGCCAGCCGCCCCAACCCGGCCACCCCCGGAGACCTGCCGATCGCAGATCATCTGCATTCCGCACCCCTCCACACCTGGCGAACGCAAATGATCTGCGTCCCGCAGCCCGCGACACCTGGCGAACGCAACTGATCTCCGTTCGGCAGCCCTCGGGACCTGACCGATCCGAGATCACCTGCGGCCGCTCGCCCCTCGAGGCCGGAGCGAACCGAGATTGCGCGCGGTCGGCTACCCCGAAACCCCTGTCGATCTCGGCTCATCTGCGTTCCGCGGGCCCCGAGATCCGAGAATCGATCTTTTCTGGGCAACGCCTCGCAACCCATGTCGATAAGCCCCACGTGAGCGACAGGACCCAGAGGGGCCGGCCACCAGAAAGGAGGTGAACAACAATGAACAACACCCAAAGCTCCATCGATCCGATGCTCGCGAAAGCGAGCCGGTACGATGCAGCCAGCGTCATCGCGGTCACGCGGAAGCTGCTCCTCAGCGCTCCTCGTGATCTCGACTCCCGCGGTCGTGCGGCCCTTCAGGGCGTGCGCGACGCGGCGGCGGGCGTGCAGCAGGTCCTCACCGACCGAGAGCGCGCGTCGTCGTCGAAGACGAAGCCCACGAGCGTGGATCATGCGAACGCATGGAACGCGCTCTACGGCCGAGTCGCCGCGGCAGCTCGCTTGCCGGGCGAGGTCCTCTCCGAGGCCTCGACCGCGCAGCAGCTCCTCGATGCCTACTTCAAGGACGGCTTGTCCTTCCTGACCGGTAGCTTCGAGGCAGTCTGGGTCGAGGCCGAGCGCAAGCTCGCACGCTTCGACGACGAGAAGGCCACGCCCGACTTCAAGTCGGTCGCCGGTGCGGCGTACCTCGCTCACGTGAGGACGACACACCAGGCCCTCGGCGATGCGCTCGGCCTCGTGGGCGAGCCCCATCCGTTCGCGGATGGCACTGCGCTCGCCGGCAAGATCACGGACGCGTCTGGCGCCATCGCCAAGTACGCGCGCGTGCTCCTCGCCGAGGTCGACGAGAGCGACGAGGCGTCGGTCCGCCGACACTTCGACGCGCTCGCTGCGCTCATCGAACATCGTCAGAGCTTCCGTCACGCGGTGGATGGCGCACCGGCAGCGATGCCGGCGCCCAGCCACGCGGAGGTCCCGGCGGCAACGCCGACGATCACGGAAGCACAACACGCTCCGCTCCCTGCCATGCCCGCACCGTGAGGTGCGAGTGGTAGGTCGAGCGAGCGCGGTTCACCAGGGCGCGCCGTTCCGAGAGGAGCGGCGCGTTCGTCTTCATCGCTCTTTCACCTGAGTCGTTCAGGCTGCGGACGCGACGTTCTCTCGCAGCACACGCGGATGCCTCGCCGCAATCCGCAGGAGCATCAGTGCGGATCGCTCGGGGCGACTCTCACCGCGCTTCCAGCTGCGAAGCGTCGCCACGCTGACGCCGAGCGCCTTGGCGAACTGCGCCGGGGTCAGCCCGACGAAGCGCTCGAGCGCGACGATGTCGTCACCCGACGCGATGCGACCGCCGGCCACACGCAGCCGCTGAGAGCGCGGCATGGCGCGCGCCAAGTCCGCTTCCACGAGTGTGCGGGAGGCCTTCATCTTGCTCCTCGATGCGCTCGGTACAGGGCTTCCTCGCGCTTCGTCGCGAACCGCGCGCTGATGATGCGGATCACGTCGTCGGTCCGTTCCGTCCACACGACCACCACGATACCGCGTCGCACGGGACCGATCGAGATGAAGCGCTCCTCGCCGTCGTCCCCGTGTGCGTCGTCGGACAGGTCGCAGGCGTAGCAGGATCGCTCAAGGCTCGAGATCGATGAGCGTGATCGCCGATGGATACGAGCAGGCCGGACACGTGCCGCGCGGTCCGCCTCCGTACGCGATCGCGAGCTGCACGGCGTGGCTCGACGACATCCGGGGCACGAGCGCGAGCCCCTCGATCGTGGTCTGATCGAACGTGCCGTCGACGTTGCTCGGCGGGACGAGCGGCGCGCCCAGCGCGATCCAGCGTGTACCCGTGGTCGGGTCCACCGCGTCGAGGAAGAGCGCGGCGCCTGCCGCCGTGGAGGCGAGCACGAGCCGATCGTTGCCGATCGTGAGCGGGCGAAGCCCGAGCGGCAGACCGTCACGCAGCGGGCCGCTCGACGGGAGCAGGTCCGCCGCGTGGATGACGAACGAAGGACCGAAGTGCGTCGAGACGGCATCGAGCAGCGCCGGCGGGTCGCGCAGCACGAGCGTCACGCGGGTGCGGGTCGGGTTGACGTCGAGCCCCACGGCGCGCGGCGAGATCGCGGGTGGCAGTACGCCCGACAAGCCCGTCTCCGTCGCGCTCCACGTCACGCAGTCGGGGCTCGAGATGAGGATCACGTCGCTGCCGTCGATGCTGGTCGCGCGCGCGGACGTCCGGAGCACGGCGCCCACCAGCGTTCCATCGTGGGCTGCGCGCAGCGTGCCGCCGCCGAGCGTGCTCGCGTCGTGGAGCTCGCCCCCCGTCGCCGTCCACGCGACCCCGTCGATCGAGCGCTGCGCGACGAGGCGAGTCCCCGTGCCCTCGGCGATCTCGGTGAGCGCACAGAGCGATCCGTCGGGGAGCGCCGCCAGCGCCACGACCGGGCTCGCGAGCTGAGGCACGTCGTGTCCACAGGGCTGGAACGCGACGCGACTCGCGCTCAGCTCGCCGACGATCCACTGGCCACCGCCGCTCGCGCCACTCGCGCTCACGATGAAGCGGAACGGCACGTCACGGGGCAGCGTCGCGAGCGCGCTGTGGAGGGTGGCGTCGTTGGGGAGGTTCAGGCCGATCGTCCCGACCAAGTGTCCGGCCATCACCCGCTCGATCATCCGGAACGGGGCCCCGATCGCGAACGACGGGACGCGCACACCCGCGATCGCGAACGACCCGCTGCTGGTGCGCATCGCGCAGTCGAACGAATCCAGCTCCACGAGGATGCCGTCGCGCGTGCCGCCGCGCGGATCGAGCGCCGTGCTCGCGCGCGCGAGCCCCACCTGGAGCCGCGACGCCGGGCAGCCGACGACATCGACGCTGACCGTGAGGTAGAGGCCCTCCACGTCACCCGCGATCACCTCGGTCGAGACGAGATCGTCGCCCGACTCGACCGCGACGGCCGGCACGGTGCTGCCACCGAGTGTGTGCATGACGACGCGCGGCGGCGCGGTCCAATCGGCCGCGGCGAACGTGGTGGTCCACGCTGGAGTCGGCCCGACCGTCGCGCAGCGCGCGTGCGGCACGACCCGCAGGTGAGGCCAGCAGCCGGGATCGGCAGCGTCCGTCAGCCCGTCCCCGTCGTTGTCACGCGCGTCGGTGCACGTAGCGATCGGGCTCTCCGGGCACTGCCCGTCGCACGCGAGATCGGCGCAGTCGGTCCGGCCATTGAAGTCGTCGTCGATGCCGTTCGTGCAGTCGATCTCGGAGCTCGCCGGCGTCGGGTAGCCGAGCGCGAGCGTGCACGCTGCCGGCTGTGCGCTCAGCAGAGCGAGCGCGAGCGTCCAGGCATGCGCCGCCGACACGAGCGGGGGTCCGCTCTGCGGACGACTCCGGTCGAGATCCGTCACGGAGACGTCGCGCGGCCCGGACACGCGGGCCCAACTGCGAGCGGTGGGCCCGAGCCCCAGCCGATCGTCATCGCGTCCGGCTGCACGCGCATCGCGTCGCAATAGATCAGCTGCGGGGGCGCGCCGTCGCGCACCCGACCCCACGCCTCGACGAAATACGGACGCCCGTCCGCGGGGACGGGGACGTTCACGGCGTAGGCGATCCCGTCGGCCTGCGTCCAGCGGCCCGCGCCATAGGGCCGCATCGAGCCGTTGAAGTAGCCCACGGCGAACACGTCGGAGGTCGTGCCATCGACGAGGTAGTGCCCGTCCGCGTCGGCGATGCGCATCACCGCGCCGAACACGGGCTGGAGCATGCAGTCCGCGACCGAGATGCCGATGAGGCCCGTCCCGTCGACGCGCACGTGCCCGCCCAGCGCGGGGATGAGCTGGAGCGTGGAGGCGGACACGCCGTACACGATCTGCGTCGGGGCTCGGTTGAGCTCGTCGTAGATCAACGTCGGGCCGTAGCGGCGTGCAGCGTCGGGGTCGTCGATCGCGAACATCTCGACGGTCGCGAACCCGCCCGACGGCATGCTGATCACGAAATCGCCGCTCGCGCTGGTCACCGGATCGCTGGCCGCGCAGCCGACGTCGGTCACGACTCCGTCGGCGAACAGATGCACGCACGCCCCGGCGATCGGCGCATGAGTCTGGAAGTCGATCGCCTGCCAGCGGACCGGGCCCGGCGCTCCGAGGACTGGCGGCTCGCGCGCGCCGACACACGACCAGTCACCGCTCATCGCGCTCGTGGGGTCGAGGTGCATCGGATCGGTCGTGCTCGTCGCACCTCGCGCGAGCGTCGGCAGGTCGCTCGGGTACCACGGACCCGCATCCGGCTGGGCTGCGGCGTCGGGGCCCGTCGTCGGCGCGCCGGTGCACGCGACCGAGAGCACTGCGAGCAGCACGACGGAAAGAAGGTACTTCGACATCCCGCCCGCGCCGAGCGTCCCGCAGCAGGCCCCCGCCGGTCAAGCGCGGGCGTCGCTGAGAACGTCTCTCGCTCGTCGATTCCGGTGCATTTTGCCTCCGGGTCATGCGTACCTCTTCGAACCCGCGAGGGGGAACAACCTAGGGAGGACGAACGCATGTCGAAGAAGACACTGACAGCTGAAGAGATCGTGACCGAGTCGACGATGGGACGCCGCACGGCCGTTGGAATGATCGGCGCCGTGGGCGCGACGATCGCGACGGTCGGCGTGGTCACGAGCGCGCAGGCGCAGGGCGACGGCGCGCAGCCGGCGTGCAGCGACAGCGACCCGCGCGATCCGGCCGGGTACGGCAGTCACTGCGGCGGCAGCGGCTGCAGCGACAGCGATCCGTACGATCCCGGTGGGAACGGTCGCCACTGCGGCGGTCGTGCGTGCAGCGACAGCGACCCGTCCGATCCGGTCGGTCGCGGCCGTCACTGCTGAGCCCCCGATCGTGACCAACGAAGAAGGCGCGTCCGAGCGATCGGGCGCGCCTTTTCGTTGGTGCCGACGATGACCGAGGGAACGCTCAGTCGATCAGGATCCAGCCGCCGGGCACCATCACCCAGCCGCCCTCGCGCTCTTCCCAGCGCGTCTGGCGCCAGCGATGACCCTCGCGCGGACTCTCCCAGTGGCCATCCGTCCACACGTGCCGGTCGCCGTCCCAGCCCCAATAGCCATCGACCCAGACGGCGGTCGGCATGGGCGCGGCGGGCTGAACGATCACGCGCGGGGCCGGCGGTGCGACGCGAACGATGACGACGGGTGCCGAGACGCGGGGCGGCGCGACGACCACCGCGGGTGCGCGCGGACGGGGCGGCGTCACCACGACGACGCCAGGCGCGCGCGGCGGCGTGACCACGACGGCGGCATGACCGCGACCGTGACCGCGACCGTGACCGTGGCCGGGCTGCGCGGCGGCGTGCGGTGCTGTGCCGATCGCGGTGACGAGAGCGAGCGAGAGAGACGAGACGATGAGAGAGAGTCGCATGGGGTCCTTTCCAACAGGACGGTGGCTGGCGATGCGAGATCGCTCGGCCCACCGTCGCGCGACGACAGAGCAACCGCGGTGCCATCGAGAGCGCGCGCGATCCACTCCGAGTGCGACAGACTCGGTCCCCGTCGCGCGCGGGTGCGGCGATCCTGCTGCGCAGCGGCGGTCGCGAGCCTTGCGACCCTTCACCATGAGGCTCAGCCGGGATCGCCGCTCAGCGTTCCCGCGTCCAAGTCCACGTCGATGAGGCTCGCATACGGCTGGTCCGCGCGGTTGCGGATCCAGAACGTGAGCGTGCGACCGCGGATCGAGGGCGCGACGATCCGATCGCGCACCCCGTCGGCGATGCCGCTCGGCGCGGCGCGCAGCGGACGCTCGTCGGCGCGGCGCATCAGGATCGCCATCGCCCGCAGCGCCATCGCGTACGGATCGGTCACGCCCGCGATCGATCGAAGGAAGAGCGGGCGCTCGGCGAGGAACGTGTCGTGCTCGTCGACCGCTTCGACCTGCGCGTAGCGCTCCGAGACCGCCTCCGACCGGCGCATCCCCGCGACGACGAACAAGCGCAGCCCCGGCACCGCGAACCGCTCGTAGGGATCGATGCTGTAGCCGGGATGCAGCACCTCGATGCCCTGCGGTACGCCCGCCGCGACCCAGGGCCACGCGTCGCCCCCTGGTGGATCGCTCATGCACGAGTAGCGCACGGAAGGATGCGCGGGACGCGGCGCCTCCTGTGCGCGCGCGGCGATCGGCTGCGCGAGCATCGCGATCGAGATCGCGAGCCCGAGGCGTCTCAGCCGTTCCACTCCCAGCCTTCGTCTGCTTCGCCCGGCAGCTCGGGCTCGTGCGGCCCCATCTGTGCGGGCGTCTCGTGCGGAACGCGATCGGGTCGCGCGAGCAGATCGAAGTGGCGGACGAAGTCCTCGATCGTCCCGCGCTGCGCGGCACCGAGCACGAAGGGATCGCCGCAGATCGTCCCGCGCACCTCGCGGGCGCCTGCCATCGCGCGCACCGTCTCGATGGGAAGCTCCACGCGCACGGCGTCGTACTGGCCGCCGTGCATCGGCGCGCCCACGTAGCTCGCGGTGATCGGGAGCGGCGCGCCGTCGAGCGTGAGGCGCACTTCGCACGTCGAGCTCCAGCGCGCGGCCGGGCTCGGCGCGTCGATGATCGCGCTCACCGTGAGATCGTTCTCGCGCGGGTGAGCGAACAAGCGGACCGAGCCCCAGCCATAGAGCGTGTCGGGGACCGACCAGGGCACCTCGGCACGAAGCGCGGGCAGCGTGTTCGGCGCCTCCTCGACGCGAACGCGCCCCGAGAGCGGCCGACCGTCGGGGAGCGTCACCGCCCGCTCGGCCACGATCGGTGCGAGCACGAGCGGCGAGCGCAGGAACGCCCGCGGAGGAATCGGCGCCAGGGCGCGACCCGCTACGCCCGCGACGAGCAAGAGCAGGCCGAACGCGAGCTGCCGCGACGATCCCCTCGCCCGTCGCCGTGGGATCCGCATGCGCCCATGAGCGTATCCGGACGAGCTATGCGGAGAGAAGAGCATCGCGCCGGCGACCCGACCGGGCCTAGACCCGTCCGCCGAGCCGGAGCTTGGATTTTTCGGGCGCTCCGGCCTCGGTCGTCTAGTCTCCGCACCCCATGACGACCCGACGGGAGGCCAAGGCGCACACCAAGGATCGCTTGCTCGACGCGATGCTGGTGATCCTTCACGAGGGCGGGCCGCTGGCGCTGACCACCGGGCGGATCGCCGAGCGCGCGGGGCTGGCGCAGCCCACGTTCTACGTCCACTTCCCCGACCTCGATCGCGCGATGGAGATGGCCGCGGACGAGGCCGGAGCGCGCATGATTCGGATCATGAGCGCCCAGCGCGCGGCGATCGAGAGCGGGCCGGTGCCAGGCGGGCGCCTCAGGCACGCGTTCCGCGCGGCGCTCGAGGGCTTCGCCTCCGATCGGCAGACCACCGAGCTCTTCCTCCGTCATCGGCGCGACACGGCGTCGCCCTTCGCGGCGCGCTTTCGCAGCGTGCTCGCGACAGGCCGCGATCAGCTCCGCGAGATGATGCAGAGCGGCGGCGTGACCTCGCCCGACGTGGCGGCCGCCCTCGTGCTCGGCATGGTCACGGCCAGCGTCGAGGGCATGCTCGACGGTCGCATCACCGACGTCGAGCTCGCCGTCGATCGACTCGTGGTCGCGACGCGCGCGCTGCTGCCGCCTGCGAGGCCTCGTGTCTCGGCGTGACGACGCGACCCAGCAGATCTACACGCCGGCCGCGCAGCCGAGGGTGGAGCTCGATGCGAGCGATGCGGCGTGGGGCGCGCCTTCCCATGGCGTTCGCTTCGCGCTCCGCGCTCCCGCCGGTGCACTGGAAGCGGGCAGCACGATCCAGCTCGAGCTGATCTGCGAGAACAAGGGGCTGACGCCGGTCTGGCTCTTCGGCTTCGTGAAGCGCTACCCGCGCTCGCTCCGCGTGTCGCCGCCCAAGCCCGATCGTCCGTACATCCGCGTCTCGTTCGGCGACGTGAACGTGCTGCACGCGCCCGAGGCGTTCGTGCGGCTCGATCCGGGCACGACGGCGCGCACCGGGCTCGATCTCTCGTTCGCGTTCGATCGCCGTGGTGCGGGCACGTTCGCGGTGGCGTTCGCGTACGAGCCCGTGCGGGCCGCAGGGATGGTCCGCCCGTGGCAGGCGCGCGATGGAAGCGTTCCGTTGACGGGCATCGCCGACGTGACGATCGAGCGGGCACGTGCGCTGCGCGAGGCGGGCGTCGATGCGCCCACCGAGTCCGCGCTCGACTCGCTCCTGGTCGCCGGCGATCCGAGCACCGTGGAGCGACTTCGTCTGCTCGGGCGGGGCGGCACCGTGTATGCGGCGCGTCGCGTGGCGCGTGTCGTCGCGGGCGGCTCCGAGGCGGCGCTCGGGTGGCGCGCGCTCGATGCGCTCGAGCTGCTCGGCGCGGAGAGCGTCTCGGCGATCCACGCGGCGCGAGAGGAGCTGCCGCACGCGGCCGCCGCGCTCGACTTCGCGCGCGACTGGCTGGAGTTTCGTCTGGGCAAGTCGGCCTCCGACGTGGACCTGCCCTTCGTCACCGCGCTCACGCAGCTCGTCGAGCAGCCCGATCGGCGCGGCAACTTCGTGCTGAGCTGGTCGCCCTACGACTCGCCCATTCACGGCGGGCTGCGCATGGAGCTCTTCGGCAACGGAGATCGCATCGTGGTGGTGCGACCGCCCGGCCAGGCCGTGCCCTCGACGCGACGAACGCTTCTCGGGCCGATGCTCATGTTGTCGATGCTGGAGGCGCTGCTCATGTCGGGCGTCTGGCTGCTGCGGCCGCTGCGCGTGCAGGGCCTTCCCGACGAGCCGCGCCCCGCGCTCGAGCTGCAGCTCGCGCTGGGCGAGAACTTCTCGCGCCGCATCTCGATGTGGAACGGCGAGTGGCGACAAGGACCGGCCGCGCACCTCGCCGACATTCTCGATCGGCTCGCCGCTCGCTGAGGAGGTCGGCGCAGGAATCGGGGAATTGCCGCTGAGGAATGCAGGAATGCAGGAACGATGCGAGATCGATGATGCCTCCTGCTGCCTCTCGCGCGACGTGGAGCGTGGTACCGTCGATGGGTGAGGGGAATCGCGCTGGCCTCGCTCGTTGTGCTCGCCCAGGGCTGCGCGGTCGCCCACGACGTCGATGACGCAGGTCCTGGCGTCGATGCATTCAGCGCCGCGGCAGACGCCTCCGATGCCCGCGCGTTCGTGATCGACGCCTTCGCGCGGCTCCCCGATGCGTTCGCGCCGCCGATGGACGCGTTCGTGCCGCGGCCCGACGTGACGACGCCACCGGCGGACGCGACGACGCAACCGCTGGACGCGTCGGGGCTCACGCGCTCCGGGTACCTCGTGATCGAGCAGGACGACTTCGGCGGTGGCCCTTACATCGCCGCGTTCTTCAGCTCGCTCACGCCGGCCGACCTGATGCGCGGCCTGTTCGTCCCAGGCTGCGCGATCATCGAGGAGAGCGGCAGCTGTCGGGTCATCACTTGCACGACCGGGTCGAGCACCGATCTCGCCGGAACCGTGAGCGCGAGGGCGGGCGCGCTCTTCCTGTCCGCGTCCACGACGACGAGCACGGGCGGTGGCCCGCCGACATGGGACGAGTACTTCGCGTCCGGGGGCGGCTCGAACGTCCCACCGGGTCAGATCGTCGACCTCGCGGCGACCGGCGCGGCCGTTCCGGCGTTTGCGGGTCGTCTGTCCATGCCTCCCGCGAGCGGCGCGACGCTTCCGGCGACGATCTCTCGCTCCGCGGACTACGTGGTCCGCTGGGGCGCGTCGACCGCCGATCGAGTCTGGGTCGGCATCAACCTCGCGAGCGTGGCCGCGACGTCGTACATCGAGTGCGAAGCGCCCGGCGCCGCGGGCTCGATCACCGTCTCGCGCACGCTGCTCGCCCACTTCGCGGCCGGCGATTCCGTGGTCCCCTACGCCGCGAACTCGAACGAGGCGTACACCTCTGCGGGGAGCTACCTGATCCGGCTGATGTCGTGGTCGTACACGCAAGCGAACCCGACGACGCTCGCGCCCTGACGCGCGCAGCACTTCTCACCGCGTTCCTGCCTTCCTGCCTTCCTCAGCGGCCACTCTCTCTCTCCTGAATTCCAGGCACTGCCAGCTTCCTCGCTCGAAGTCGCGGCACGTCGTCCCCCGCACCTCGTAGATGCTGCAAGCGTTGTTCGACGCGCTCGTGCCGAGGTGCACGCAGCTCCCGTCGCTTCGTGTGGCGAACGCCACCTCACCGAAGTGGCCGGGCTGGGTCTTCGCCGCGATGTCGTCCCGGCCGCTCGCGCGCCACCGCAGCAGATCGGCGGCAGGGATGAGCAGGCGGCCGTCGTGACCCGTGCGGCAGCAGGCGCCGCATGCGAGGCAGTCGAGCTCGTCTTCCACGGCAGGAGTGTACGGCCTGACTCGCGCCTGCACAGATTGCGCGTATCGTTGGCGCTGTCTTGGAGACTCGCATGCATCGACGCGCTCTCGTTCTCTCGCTCCTCACGCTCTCGCTCGCGGCCCTCGGATGCGGCGGCGGTACGACACCCGCGAACGATGCCGCGGTCGCGCACGACGACGTGGGCAGCGACGCCGGTCCGCGCGTGTTCGCCTTCGTTCGCGGCGCCGACTATCCGACCGAGGTCGCGTACGCGAGCGCCGTGATCCTGCCCGTCGGCACGCGGCGGTTCCTCTACGTGATCGGCGGCTCGACGGCGACGCGCACCTCGCTGGGTACGATCCTCGCCGCCTGCTGGCGCGCGGAGATCCTCACTGACGGATCGCTCGGCGCCTGGGAAGACGCGCGCCAGATCACCGGCGCGATGGGAGCGATCCCGCTCGTCGGACACGGCGCGCTTCGTCTGAACGGCGAGGCGGGCGAGGTCGGTGTCGGCGTCGCGGGCGGCGGTGGCCCGGGAGGCGCGCTTCCGTTCGTGCTCGGCGGTCTCGTCCAGGTGGACGGCACGCTCGGCGCATGGGGCAAGTACGATCCGATGCTCGACATGGGCCAGGGCTTCGGCGCGTTCGTCGCGCTCGAAGCGCACCAGCTCGCGCTCGTCGGCGGGCTCGGTGGCGCGACGGGCGCGACGCCGGTCGATCGCGTCGTCATCGCTGCGATCATGAACGGCGCCATGTCGCCGATCTGGCGTGAGGGTCCGCCGCTCCCCGCGCCGCGCTTCGGCCACGCGAC
>JAYVCF010000111.1:0-7383 GCA_043750095.1 Deltaproteobacteria bacterium | reverse complement strand
CCGCGCGATCGAGGGCGCCGACGCCCGATCGATACCGACGCGAGCCCGCACGCGATCGACGAACACCGCGCCTCGCGCTCCGTCCCAGCGCGTCACGGCGAGCGCGCGAGAGAGATGGAGCGGACGAAGCTCGCCGTCTTCGGCCCGCCGGCCCTCGGCATCGTAGCGTCGGTTCCAGTCCCAGTAGCGGTAGGTCACGCCGCGCTTGCCGGGCAGGACGCGCTGCGGCTCCACCAGCGTGATGCCTGCGCCGATCGCGTGCGGCGTCCCCGCAGGCACCACGAAGAAATCACCCGTCTGCACGGGCACGCGCGCGAGCCAGCGCGAGGCGTCGTCGCCACTCTCGATCGAGGCGCACATGCGATCGAGCGTCGCGTCGGGGGAGAGGCCGAGGTGGATGGCGGCGCCCGGGTCGGCGCGAACGACGTACCAGCTCTCGGGCTTGCCGGACTCGCCGTACGCGAGCTGCGGATCGGCGTCGCTCGGATGGATCTGCACCGACAAGGGCTCGGCCGCGTCGAGCAGCTTCACGAGCAGCGCCGAGTTCCCGCGCGAGGCCTCGCGTCCGAGGAAGCGCTCGCCTTCCGCGACGGCGATCTCTCCCAGCGTGCGCGCGTCGCCCTCGACGTGACTGGGCAGCTCGGTACCGAACGAGACTTCCCACGACTCGCCGATCGGCGCGCGCGGCGCGGCGACGCCGAGCTTGATCACGTCCGCCAGGTAGCGGCCCGCCCAGGGAGTGCGCGCGAGCGGGGTGAAGTTGTCCGGAGCCGTGAGCAGCGGTCGATCGATCACGAGAAGACCGAGTGTAGCCTCGTCGCGGCATTCGCGAGCGTGCATAGTCGGGCCCGTGCGGCGTCTGGGCATCGCCTCGTCGATTGGGCTCTTGCTCCTCGGGCAGCTGCTCTTGCACGTGAGCGTGCTGGTGTTCGTCGCCATCACGATGGTCGCGCGCGGGCTCGACTACGCGCCGGCCGTGCGCATGGTGACGAGCGATCCGCTTCCGCTCGGTGCCGCCCAGCTCGGCGCGCTCGCGGCCGTGATCGCGCTCGGCCTCTGGCTCTGGACGCCCGGCGTGGGACCGGCGCCTGCGCTGGGGCTCGTGCCGACGCGGACACGCATCGCGGTCGTCGCCGCCATCCTGGGCCTCGCGCTCCAGCTCCCGATGGTCGAGCTGACGACGCGGATCGCGCGCCTCGTGCCTGCGCTGGCGCACTCGCCCGAGGTCGACGCCGCGATCACGGCGCTCACGCGCGTGAGCTCTCCGCTGCGTGCGTTCAGCGTGCCGTTCACCTTCGTGGTGATCGCGCCGGTCACGGAGGAGCTCCTGTTTCGCGGGCTCATCCTGCGCGCGCTGCGGACGCGCTACGGCCCGACGCGCGCCATCGTGATCAGCGCGCTCTTCTTCGGCGCCTTCCATCTCGATCCGCAGGCGCTCGTGTTCGCATCGCTCATGGGGCTCGTGCTCGGCTGGATCGCCGAGCGCACGCAATCGACCATGCCCTCCATCGCGCTGCACGCCGGGTTCAACGCGATGCCGGTGCTCTTTCCCGAAGAGCTCGTGCGGATCCCAGGGTTCAACACGGGCGCCATCGAGGACGTTCCCTGGCCGCTCGTGCTCGGCAGCAGCGTCGTCGCCGCGCTGGCGCTGATCGTCCTCGGCCGCATGCGGACCGGCCACGAGGACGCGCCTGGTTGACGACGGGCGTCGCCGAAGCGTCAGACCTCGTGAAAGAGCGGCGGACGTCGCGCGAGGAATCCTTCGACGGCGTACCGGTCTTCGTCCGACAGCTCCGTGAAGCGAACGCCCATGCCGGGCGTGTCCTCGCCTTCGCCAGTACCTTGCGGATCTTTGAGCCAGGCGACGCGTCCGGGCGCGGTGATCTGGTGGCCGCCCGGCAGCACGAACGAGACCGTCACCTCGGTGCCGAGCGGTAGCGGGGCCCAGGTCGCGACGAAGATCCCGCCGTGCGAGACGTCACCGGTGAGGCCCGTGAAGAACTGCGTCGCGCTGTGCAGGCCGATGTCGGCTTGCAGCGCCAGGCGCTCCGTCGTGCGACGTTCCGCGCCATCGTTCATCGGAGAGCCGCTCGCGCGATCGACGAATCCCTCGTCGGCGTCGGGCACGAGCTCGAGCGCCTTCTTGCGCTTGCGCTTGAGCGGCACCGCGGCGTCGGGTCGGTCGGAAGCGGACCCCGAGCTCGGCGGGCTCGATCGCGCGCGTCCGACGAAGGTGGTGGCCTCGCCGGGCGTGGCTTCCCGCAGGAGCGCGGGCGGCGGGCTCGAGATCTGGGTCGCGCCTTCCGACGGGGCGCGTGGATCGAGCGCGTCGTCTTCGTCGGAGCCGCGGATGATCGTGCGAGCCGAAGCGCGGACGGGGTTCTCACCGGTCGTCGGTTGCTGCCGAATGGGTCGCGTGAACTCGGGCACGACGAGCTGGGCCACGGGAATGAGCGAACTCGAGGGCGGGGCCACACCAGGCGACGTGATCTTCTTGGGGCGCGCGCGCGAGGCGTCTCTTGACGGGTCCGAGGGCTCGGCCGCCGGAGCATCCATCGAAGCATGGTTCTCGTGCGCATCTCGCGCCGGCAGCGCCACGACGGGCGACGAGAGCGATGTCTCGCCGCTCGCTTCGTTGGATGCCGAGGCCTCGAGCTCACGCTCCAGCCCCGCACGCGCCGGATAGATCATCGCGAGACACTTCGCGACCGACGCGCCCGCGTCGTCGAGCGGCCGCGGGACACCCGGCTCGCTCAGACGCGCCAGCACGCCGGAGAGGACACCGCTGGCCTCCCGCAGTCGATCGCGCACGCCCTCGGGCTCACCCACCTCGGCACCGAAGAGCGCGCCGACCGCGAACGAGAGCCTGCCCGCGAGCAGCTGCCCTTCCACACCCGCGCCGCTGCTCTCGAGGATCCCGATCGTGGCCGCGAGATCGACGCGCGCCTGCCGCGCCGCCAAGACGCCGGCGTACTTCAGCTCTCGGCGACGCGCGCGATTCACCTGATCCCCCGGGCTACGTCACTCGTCGTAGAACATCGGCGCACGCTTGCGGATGAAGCGCAGGATGAGCTCGCGCGCCTCGGGATCGAGTCCCTCGAACTGAATGCCCATCCCCGGCTCGCTCTCGGCGGTGAGATCCATGGGGTCGCGCACGAAGCGGACGAAGCCGTTCACGTGCTTCTCGAAGTTGCCGGGGAGCGTGACGAGCACGCGCATCGGAGTGCCGCGCGGCTGGATGTTGTACGTGGCGCAGAACACGCCGCCCTCGGAGATCTCGCCGGAGAAGCCGACGTAGAAGTTCGAGTCCGTCGTCGCGCCGATGTTGGCCTCGACCCCGATGCGCTCGCCCGTCGCCCCGCGATACGCGCCCGCCTGAGGAGGCGCAGGCGGCTTGAACGCCGGCGCAGGTTGCTGCGCGGGTACCGCGGCCGATTCGATCGGCGCAGCGTACGGGTTCGCCGCGGGCTGCGCGGCCGGCTGATACTGCTGCTGCTGCGGCGGCTGGAACGCGGGTGCGGGCGGCGCATACGCCGGCTGCGGAGGCGGCTGATACGCGGGCTGCTGCGGAGGAGGTTGGTAAGCCTGCTGCTGGGGAGGCGGCTGGTAAGCCTGCTGCACGGGCGGGTTGTTGGCCGGTTGCTGATACGAGGGCTGCTGTGCCGTCTGCGCGTAGGCTGCCGCCACGGGCGCGACGCCGGGCGCGTACTGCTGCGCTTGCTGCTGCGCTTGGGTCCCGAAGTTCGGCGCGGGCTGTCCCATCATCGGCGCGCCGCCCATGTTCGGTGGCGCCATCGGCTGTGCCGGCGCGGGCGGACGCATCGAGGGCTGCATCGTCAGCGGGTAGAGCGACGACATGGTCTGTGCGATCGAGGCCGTCGCGACCTGGATGCCCGGATGCGCCGCGCGCACGTCCTGCAAGAGCGCCAGCGTCTGCCCGACGATGCCCAGCGCGCGCTTCACGGCGCTCTTGCCTTCCGGCTCGCCGGGTGAGCGCTCTGCCTCGAACAGTGCCGAGATCGCCTGCGCGACGTTCTCCACGATCGCGAGGACGTCGGGCGGGATGTTGGGATCCTGCTGGAGCGCGCCGAGCGCTTTCCCGAGATTCTCGCGCGAGGTCTTGGCGGTCTGTGCGCCCGAGTAGCTCATCGGTCCGAACCCTCTCCACCTGCGCCGGTTACGTGAGCGCAGCGCGAGACGATAGCGCGTTCGCAGCGGCCGCGTCGAGCAGCGCGACACGCCCTTCAGGCGGGCAAAAACAGCTCTTTGGTGAAGACGATCCGTGCGCGGCTCGTGCCCGCGTAGTCGGGGTCCTCCACCACGTCGAAGCCGAGCGCCCGGTGGAACTCGATCGACCCCTCGTTCCCCACGTTCGTGATCGCCTTGAGGCGCACCGCACCCGCCGACTGCGCGCGCGCGGTGAACGCGTCGTAGAGCTCCTTGCCCACGCCGCGCCGCCGGTGATCCGGATGGATGCCCACCATGTGGATGTACGCGATGGCCCGTGCATCGGGCTCGTCGTGCGAGCGCGCGTGGAAGCCGAGGAGGAAGCCCGCGACGTCACCGTCGATCTCGGCGATCAGCGCGTCGTGCCCGAGCTCGTAATAGAACATCGGGTGCGCGAGCTCCCGCGAGGGGCCGCCCCACCACTTGTCGAGCACCGACACGATGAACGCGTAGTCGGCCTTCGTGAGCCCCCGAATGCGCATGACCGTTTCGACGGTAGCACACGCTATCATCCATCGATGTCCGAAGAGCCGACCTCGATCGAGAGCCCTGCCGACCGCGTGCAAGAGCGTGCGAGCGCCGTCGCGCGGCGCGGGAAAAAGGCGCTCGACGGAGCCGTCACGGGCGTGCGCGGAGGCCTGCGCGATGCGGAGCGTCGCCTCGAGGACGAGGCGAGAGCGTGGGACGCGAAGGCCGAAGAGGCCGGGCTGCCGGACATCGGCGGCGTCGCTCCCATGGTCGACCTCGCCGTCCGCATCGATCGCGAGTCGGACTACTGGCGCACGTTCGCGGTGCGGAACCTGAGACCCGGCGCGGCGCGCAATCTCGCCATCGCAGGGGCGGCGCTCGCGCTCGCGTCGGGGCTCGCGCTCGGCACGCTGGCCACCCTCGCGGCGATCCTCGGCAGCGAAGGCCCGGCCGAGGCGTCGATGTCCACGGCCGCGGGCGTCGCGCTCTGTGCGGTCGTCGCGTGCGTGCTCGGCGTCGTGTCCCAGCGCGGTCGCACGATGGCGGCGCGCGAAGCGCTCGCACGCGCGGACCATGCGGAGCGAAGGCTCGAGCGGGTCGCGGCCATCCTCGCGCTGAAGTCTGCGAGCGAGCCGAAGTACGTCGAGGCGCTCACGCGGCTCGAGCGCGAGCGCTGATCACGCGCGGGTCGTCTTTGCGGAAGACGAGACTGAGCGCGATGAACACGGCCCAGAGGCCGGCGAACAACCAGAGGATCGCGCTGCCGCCGAAGACGTGAAACACGCGGCCGGTGAGGAACGGGCCCACCACGAGGCCGCTCGCGAAGAACACGTTGAAGATCGAGTTGGTACGCGTGTACTCGTCGGGCCGCGCGACCACACCCTGGAGCGCGAGCGAGAGAGGAGGCATCGCGGTGATCGCGCCGCCCGCGATCACGATCACGACGCACATCGCCGGGAACGAGTCGAGCACCAGGAACGCGAGCATCCCGGCCAGGCCGAGGATCGCGAGCAGGCGCATCACCGCGAGGTGACCGATGCGATCGCCGAGTCGACCCGCGGGGGAGGCGAAGAGCAGCATCCCGAGGCCGACGAGCCCGACCACGAGGCTGGCCTGCTCTTCGGGAACGTGACGCTCGTCCACGAGGAAGCGCGGGATGAAGAGCGCGCCCGACGACTGGAAGAAGCCGCTCGCGAAGGTCGCCGCGCAGCTGGTCTTGATGCGCCACGCGAGGTCGAGCACGCCGCGCGGAGGCTCGGCGGCGGCGTTGCTCTTCGTCTCGTCCTCGTGGCGTGCGACGTCCGGATCCGGATCGAGCCCGGTCGCGGCGACCACCGCGGCGATGCATGCGATCGCGCCCGCGAGCACGAAGCGATGCTCGGGCGAGAGCCAGCTCGAGATCCCGAACGAGATGGCCGCACCGAGCGGATAGCCGCTCATGGTGAAGCTGGCCGAGAGGCTGGTGGCGAGCGCCTTGTCTTGCTTGGGCGCGCGCCAGAGCACGAGCGTCTCGCCGCTCATCCACGCGCCCATCGAGAACAGGCCATCCACGAAGCGATCGATCGCGAGCGCGGTGTACGAGCCGAGCAGCGGGATGATGGCGATCATCACGCCGTAGCCGACGATGGCGATCGAGAGCGTCCAGCGTGCAGAGACACGACGGATCACCGCGCCCGACGGCGCCGCGAAGAGCACGAGCCCCAGCGCGAAGCACGACGCGAGCTCGCCGACCACGTCCGCGCCGAGCCCGCGATGCTCGAGCACCATGGGCATCACGGCGAGCGCGAGCCCGTAGGCCGTCGAGAGCACGATCATCGTGCGATAGACGACCCAGAGGTTGCGATCGGGCAGGCGCGCGCGGAGCGATGCGAACGGATTCACGCGACGAAGGGCTTAGTCCATTCGTCGCATCGGCGCTTGAGCTCGTCTTGGATCGCCTCGTCGTGCGTGAGCGGCGAGGGCTCCTTCACGCGCTCCTTGTCGTAGTAGAGCCCCGACTCCTTCCGAAGCGCGGGCGAGGTCGCGCAGTGCACCTGGGTGCGCGCCCCCTTCTCGTTGGTGATGAGGAAGGGCCGCATCAAGATCGCGAACACGCCGACGCGGCGCGACCAGATGTCGCTCGCGACGCCGCCCGGATGGAGCGAGTACGTCGTCACGTTCGTGCCCTTCAAGCGGCGGGCGAGCTCCTTGGCGTGGATCACGTTGCAGAACTTGCTCAAGAAGTACTCGGGAAGCGCCAACGTGTGCGCCGTCGGCTTTCGGACCACGTCCCAGTCGATGATCCCGCGCGCGCTCGCCTTGTGCCGATAGTGGCCCTCGCTCGACACGTTCACGATCCGTCCTTGCGGAGCGCGCACCACGAGCGGCAGCACCTTCTCCGTGAACAAGTACGGACCGAGGTGGTTCGTGCCGAAGGTGAGCTCGAACCCGTCCTTCGTGAGGCCCTGCAGGCCCGCGATGCCCGCGTTGTTGATGAGCGCATCGATCGTCCAGTCCTTGGCGAGGACCTCGTCGGCCGCGCGCCTCACGGAAGCGAGATCGCCGAGCTCCATCGCCACGAACGCGGTCTCCGCGCCCTGCGCGCGCGCGGCTGCGAGCACGGGCTCGGTCTTTTCGCGACTGCGCGAGGCGATCATGATCCGGCTGGCGCCGCGCGCGGCGAGCGCTTCCACCGTCGCGCGGCCGATG
>JAYVCF010000110.1:0-12662 GCA_043750095.1 Deltaproteobacteria bacterium | reverse complement strand
AGTGGAGCGTCGTGTCGGGTGTCGTCCAGGGCGCTTCGGTGCAGCGCCAGCGCGTGGGATCGGCGCCGTTCGATACGAGCACGATCTCGGCGTGGCCGTCGCCATCCACGTCGGCGACGATGGAGGCCTCCGTGCCCGTGAACGAGGTCGTCAGCCCGGCGTAGCGCACGTGACCGGTCGGGCCGTCGAACACCCAGAGGAAGCACTCGTCGGCGTAGATGACCTCGGCGATGCCGTCGCCCTCGAAGTCGAATACCGTCGATCCCGTGACGGAAGAAGAGAGGTCGTGGTTGGGCGTGCGCCACACCTGCTCGAGCGCCGTCCCCGCTGCGTTGATCTGCAGCATCGAGTAGAAGTTCTGCTGCGCGACGCCGATCTCCGGGCGAAGGTCGCCGTCGAAGTCCGCGATGGTCGGAGGCCCGCCACTGCCGGTGCCGGTCATCGTGAACGAGCGGATCAGCGTGGTGCCGTTGTTGCCGTGCACGATGGTGACCGTCCCGGTCGCAGGCATGGTTGCCGGGACCACGGGCGAGACGATCACGACATCGGGATGACCGTCCCCGTTCATGTCGGCGACGCCAGGGAATCCGTCGGTGAGGTCCGCGCGATTCCAGAGCTCGGTGCCGTCCGCGCGATAGGCGGTGACGCCGGTGACGAGCTCGAGGTGTCCGTCCTCGTCGAGGTCCGCGAACGTCGAGAGGTTCGACGAGATGCCGCCGCCCGTTCCGTGCGCGCCGGTCCACGCGCGCGTGATCGTGCTGCCCGTCGTGTGGAACACCGTGGCGCCCCAGGCGATCTCCGCGAAGCCGTCGCCGTCCATGTCGGCGATCGCAAACCCGCCGCCCCAGCCGAACGAGTCGTTCGCCGATCCGGGGATCGGCATGTCGCTCGTGCGCCTGACGACACCGTTCCCGTCGACGAGGACGACGTAGCCCTCGCCGGTCGCGGCGACGACGTCCATGCGGCCGTCGTGATCGATGTCGCCGATGGCGACGCTGGTGGCGGAGAACCCGCTCGAGCCCGCGGACGCGCGTCGGAGCGACCAGACAGTCTCGCCGGTGCGGCCGTCGAGCGCGCGCAGCACGCCTTGATGGCACTCGGTCGGCGTCGTGTTGCTGCACTGGCAGCAGGCGCCGAGGCCGGTGGCGGAGTCCACGGCGTGACCCGTGACCACGACGATGTTGGGCGGATCGAGCTCGTCGACGTTACCGTCGCAGTTCGCATCGTAGAGACGGCCGACGGTCGGCGTCGACCAGACGTCGATGTGGTTCGGGTTCTGCGCGGGCGGCGTGGGCTGGCCCCAGCTCCATGCGACGACGGCGTCGAGATGCCCGACGCTCGGGTGGTACTCGCACATCGTCGTGCATGAGGTCGTGCCGGCATCGAGCGCGCCTCCGTCCGGAAGGGTCGGGCAGGCGGGAGGCAGTGCGAGGCAGCGGCCGGGACGCGCGCTCGGCGCGCTGCAGACGCGACCTGCATCGCTCGCAGCGACGCCCGCGTCGGTGATGCCCCCGTCGCTTCCACTTCCACCGAGCGCGGGCTCGCAGTACTCGTTCGCCGCGCAGTCCAGGTTGGTGCGGCACGAGACACCAGGCACCACGCACGCGCCGGCGAAGCACGTCTGCGTCGCGCCACAGCAAGAGACGCCGCACACGCTCGCGCTCGCGCAGCACATGCCGCTCGTGCACTCGTAGCCAGTGCCGCAGGAGGCGCTCGTCGCGCAGTTGCCCCAAGCGTCGCTGGGCGCAACGTTGGTGTCCATCAGGCCGTGCCCGCCATCGAGCCCGCCCGTGTCGGCGGGCACCGCGCAGCGCGAGTCGATGCAGAGCTGGCCGCCATGGCAGTCGCGATCACTCACGCAGTGCGTGCCCGGAGCGATCGGTCCCGCGCAGTCGCACGCAGCGACGAAGAGCGGGGCGGCGAGGACCGCGACGGCGAGGGCGAAGCGAGACGCGTTCATGCCCTCAACGTACAGCGGGATGCCCGATGCTGGGAACAGGCTCTGCTCAGCGATCGAGCGGCACCACCATGTGGGGCGCCGGCAGCTGCGGCGCCTTGCGCGGATCGTCGGCTCGCAGCGGCGTGACGGCGGTGCCGACGGCGTTGTACTCGACGATGTTGCTCCACGACGCGTGGCCGCTCTCCGTCACGGTCATGCCGACGATGCCCGTCGCAGCGTCGGGGGACCCTTCCGGCACTTCGCGGAAGAGATCGTGCGCGAGGTTCTGCATCGCGGTCTCGCGCGCCTCCATGTACGCGCGCGTGCAGACGACCATCTCTTCGTTCGACCAGCTCATCGTGTACTGCGTCACGTCCTGGGGCGCGATCTCGTAGACGCACGTCCCCATCGCGAGCGAGACGGGCCGGTAGCCTGCGCGGAGCAGCGTGACGAAGTCCTGACCCGAGAGATCACTCGTGAACGGCTGGCCGTGCACGCGCAGCGAGGGCGAATTCTTGATCTCGTCGGGCGCGCGCGACGCGTCGAACCCGATCGCCGTTCCGACGGCGAGAAAGCGTGCGACCAGGTGACCACCGCGCCAGACATGATGCTCGACGTCGAGCCGCACGCCGACGACGCCCTCGGCGTTGTGCTCGGCGGCCTGCTTTCGCATGCGGCCGACGGCGAGCGAGCGCGCCGCGTGCATCGCTTGACCCACCTTGGTGACCTCGCGCGTCTGACCGTAGAGGCCGTCGCCCCAGCCTGCGTCGAACACCGCGGCGCCGACGACGAGCCCGTGCGGATAGAAGCCGAGGCGCGAGAGCGCGACGAACTCGGTGATCGAGAGATCGCTGAGCGCTGGCGAGGGCCGCGCGCCGTGATGGTGGCTCTGGCTCTGCTGGCCCTGATGGTGTGGGCGGCTCACGTCACGTCCCCGCATCCACCGCGAGCGTGACCGCGGGCAGCGTGGACTCGCCGTACGGAATGATCGCGGTGCCCATCACGTAGAACTCGATGATCTCGCCCTGGAACTGACCGAAGGGGCTCCCGAGCTGCCCGCGCCAGCTGTGCTGGAGCTCTTGCACCGTCACGTCCACGATACCCTTCGCGTCGAGATCTTCCGCCTCGGCCTGCAAGCGCTCGATCGCGAGCTCGCGCGCGTCGTAGAGCGCGTGCGTGTACTCGGCGAGCTCCATGCTGCGCGAGTCGCCGGTCACCTGCGTCACGAACCAGGGCGGCACGTAGTACGCGCAGTTGCCCATCACCATGCCGACGGGCCGATAGCCCGACTTGAGCAAGGTCCAAAACTCCTGCCCGCTCAGATCGCTCTGGAACGGCCTGCCCCGCTTGTTGCGGAAGTTGCCCCCGCCTTGGTGCTTTACCGCCGTGCCGATGGCCACGAACTCGGCGATGTCGCTGCCCCACGCGTGCAGGTTGATCTTGAGGCGCACGCCGACGATGCCGTCCGCACCGAGCGCGTCGGCTTCCTCTTCCATGCGCGACATCGCGAGCTCGCGCGAGTGGTAGAGCGCCTGCGTCAGGTCGCTGAGCTCGCCGCGCCAGCCGTCGATGGCCCACGCGCTCGCGCTCGGGACGTTGGGACGGATCCGATAGATGGAGCTGCCCATCACCATGCCGAGCGGATCGAACCCGACCTCTTTCACGAGCAAGAACTCGCTGACGCTCAGGTCGCTGGTGAAGAAGCGCTTCTGCCGCATGTGCAGCAGGCGCTCCTTGGCGTGCGCCGGGAGATCCGCGGGAAGCTGCCCCTCGGGAGTCCAGTCGGCCATGGCTACTCCTCTCCCTTGTCGTCTTCTTCGGCCGCGCGCTCTTCTTCTTCGCGCGCCTCGCGCTCGAGGTCGGCGGACTCGCTCTCCTCGCCCTCCACGATCTCACCGCGGCGCTTGGCACCGAGCGGCATCATGCCGAGCACGAGCGGCGGCGGGTCGAGCTTGGTCGGCGGCCGGAAGTCGGCGATGCGCTTCACGGCGGTGCCGATCCAGAACACGTCGACGTCGAGGTCGTTGAGCTTGCAGCCGCGCCAGCCGCAAGGGACTTCCTTCACGCGGATGCGGATGTCCTGGCCCACCACGAACTCGGCCTGGTGCGTGCGCGCCTGCTTCTCGACGCGCGACTCGACGAGCTGGCGCGCCGCATCGATCGCGCGGCTCGCCGCCTGCACTTCGCCCGCGCTCGACCACGAGCTGTTGTCTCCGAGCACGTGCCACGTGTGGTAGTGGCAGTAGTCGTAGACGAGGCCACAGGGCTGATAGCCCGCGCTCGCGAGCGCCCATAGGTCTTGCCCGTTCAGATCGCTGATGATGGGGTTGTTGGGCTGCGCTCGGAGATAAGGCGCGTGTACGGCCGTACCGACGACCGTGAACTCGAGGATCTCGTCGCCGTCGTCGCCGCCTTTGCCGTGCGCTCCCTTCGTCACGAGGCGCTCGGCGAGCCGCACACCGACGACCGCGTGCGCGCCGACCGCGCGTGCCTCCTGCCAGATGCGCGAGAGCGCGAGACGCCGCGCTTCACGATGCGCATCCGAGAGCACCGTCACCTCGCCCGTCGCGCCCTTGTAGTCTTGGATCTTGCCGACGTGGAAGATCGAGCTGCCCATCACCTGCGAGATCGGCGACGCGCCCGCTTGCCGCGTCATCACGAACTCGTTGACGGAGAGATCGCTGGTGAAGAGGTGCGGGTTCGGGCCCGCCTCTTCACGGAGCCGGAGCTCGGCGCGAAGGGGCAAGCCTCCCTGACGGACGCGCTGAAGACTCGCGCGGAGATCGATGTTCTGAGGTCCGAGCGGCATCGCTTGCCTCTACTCGTTGACGGTGAGGATGAGCTGCGGCGCGGGGATGTGATGCTCCTTCGCGATGGCGAGCACGGCGGTGCCGAACGCGGAGAACTCGAGCACGTGCGAGCCCCAGCTGTGGTTCGACTCGTCGATGATCACGCCGACGATGCCCTCGGCGCCGAGCGACTCGGCCTCGGCCTGCATGCGCTCCATGGCGAGCTCGCGCGCGTCGTAGAGTCCCTGCGTGTAGTTCGGCAGCTCTACGTTCTGCGTGGACGTCGTGAGCCAGCTGATCAGGCCCTGGTGTGCGATGTGATAGACGCAGTTGCCCATCACGAGGCCGAGCGGCCGATAGCCGGAGCGCATCAGCGTCCAGAAGTCTTGCCCCGAGAGATCGCTCGTGAACGGCTTTCCGTTCGGCGCGCGCCAAGAGTGACCGCTCACCGATCGCACGGCCGTGCCGATGGCGAGGAACTCGACGACGTTGGAGCCCCACGCGTGGAGCTTCACGGTGAGTCGCACGCCGACGACGCCATCCGCGCCGAGCGCGTCGGCTTCTTCTTCCATGCGCGTCATCGCGAGCTCGCGCGAGTGATAGAGAGCTTGGGTCAGCTTCTCCATCTCCTGGTTCGCGCTCCACATCGCGACCTGGTAGCCGATGTGATAGATGCTCGAGCCCATCACGAGACCGACGGGCTCGAAGCCCGTCTCTTTGATGAGGAGGAATTCACTGACCGAGAGGTCGCTCGTGAAGAAGCGCTTCTGGCGCATCTCCATGAGGCGTTCGCGCGCGTGCTGCGGAAGATCGGCGGCGATCTGCCCTTGCCCTTGCATCGGTCCGTTCGGCATGCGGAGGAGGCTACCTGTCTCGTCGTGGGGGCGATAGAGTCTCGGGCATGCACGTCGTGCCATGCCCGAACTGCGGTGCGCAGATGCAGTACAATCCGGATGGCTCGACGCCGGGTTGCCAATACTGCGGGTACGCGAAGCCCAAGACGCTCGACTCCGGCACGCTCGCAGCGTCGCTCGCGGTCAGCATCCACGACGTCCCTGCGCTCGTCATGAGTCTCAAGAACCTGCTCACGCACGCCTTCGCGGAGCACACGCGCATCGAGGAGAGCGGCTTCTTCACCAAGACCATCTCGGCGATCAACGTCGAGGTGAAGACGAACGTATATCGCCTCGCGATCGATGGCGGTCGCGCGCGTGGCACGCGAACCAAGGTGGTGCGCGGCGTGAAGCTCAAGGACGAGCAGCTTCCGCTCGGACGCTTCGTCGAAGAGCTCGCGCGCGATCTCTCGGCGATCGCGGAAGAAAACCAGCACTCGTCCGACGCGTTGAAGCGCTTCCTCCATCGGTGATCACGCCGTGACCATCTACGCGGCGGAGCTCGAGCGGGTCATCAAGGCTCCACGCGCGCTCGTCTGGGCGGTGGTGTCCGATACGAATCGCTGGGACCGCGCCGCGGGGCTCGCGCCGGCGAAGTACTCGTGGATCAAGGAGGGCTCGAGCAACCTGCGCCTCGCGAAGGCAAAAGAGCTCGGCCTCGATCTCGAGTGGATCGAGCCGCCCTATCAGTGGATCGAGGGCTCGATGGTCGAGGGCCTGCGGCGCTTCCGGAAAGGTCCGCTCAACGCGGGCGGCTTCCGCGTCACGCTCGAAGAGGAAGCGGGCGGGACGCGCGTGAAGGCGCGCTCGTACGTCGATTCGGGCTGGCTCGTCGGCCAGATGCAGAAGATGAAGTTCCAGAGCGCGCTCGTGCGCTACCTCGGCGGCATCGCCTCGGTGCTCGAAGGCGCGACGGCTGGCAGAAGCGCCGTGCTCGACGAGCCTGCCGTGGTTCAAGCACGTCGGCTCCTGGCGGGAAGCTACGACGAGACGACGTCGGGCCCGCGGACTCCGGCCGATCTCGCCCAGCTCGAGTCGCGCGCGGGGCGAATGCTCGAGCGGCCAGTGAAGAAGGAGCTGGTCGAGAAGGTCGTGGCGTTCTTGCGCGATCGACCCGACGAGGAGGTCGCCTCGATCCGCCCCTTCGAGCTCGCCCGTACGTGGGGGCTCGATCGGCGCGACGTGCTGCGTGCGTTCCTCTACGCGACGGAGGTCGGGCTCACGAACCTCTCGTGGCAGATCAACTGTCCGGTCTGTCGCGTGGGCGCGAGCGTGATCGACACGCTCGGCGACCTCGGACAGAAGTCGCACTGCGGCGCGTGCGAGATCGACTACGAGGTGGACTTCGCCAAGCACGTGGAGGCCGTGTTCCCCGTGAGCGATGCGGTCCGGCGCGTGTCGTCTTCGCTCTACTGCGCGTCGAGCCCCGCGTTCTTGCCGCACGTGATGGCGCAGCTGCGGCTCGATCCCGGCGCGAGCGCGACGCACGCGATGGAGATTCCACTCGGGTCGCTCCACCTGCGCACGCTGTGGACGCGACGAACGGCCGACGCCGAGATCAAAGAGCGTCCCGCGAAGCTGATCGTCAAGGTCGGCGAGGCGCACATCGAGATCACGCCCTCGGGCACCACGACGGGCAAGACGGAGGTCGTCATCTCGAACGAGTCGGCGGGCGAGATCGCGCTCCTCTTCGAGCGCAGCGCCTGGTCGGCCGATGCCGTACTCGGGACTGCCATCGCGTCGATGCCCGAGTTCGCGAACCTCTTCGCGACGGAAGCCCCGGCCGCCGGCGTCGAGCTCAGAGTCGGCCACGTCGCGCTCCTGTTCAGCGACCTTACCGGCTCGACCGCGCTCTACGAGAAGGTCGGCGACGCGAAGGCGTTCGCGATCGTCGAGGATCATTTCCGCATCTGCGAGGCCGAGATCGCCCGCTACGGCGGCGCGATCGTCAAGACGATGGGCGACGCGGTGATGGCGAGCTTCGCCACGCTCGACGACGCGGGGCGCGCAGCGCTCGCGATGATCCGCGCGCACGACGCGAAGTACCAGTCGATGGGCCTCGGCGTGAAGATCGGCATCCACGCGGGTCCCTCGTTGATGGTCCGCGCGAACGAGCGCCTCGACTACTTCGGCACGACCGTGAACGTCACCGCGCGCCTGCAGGCTCAGGCGGCTTCGAGCGAGGTGGTGCTCATGGCCGACGCCGCGCGCTCGCCGCTCCTGCGGCCCATCTTCGCGGATCTCCCGGAGCGCGTGTTCGAGGCGCACCTGAAGGGGATCAAAGAGACGCAGAGCCTCGTCGGCTTCGAGGCCGTCGAGACCTCGACCGATCGCAGCGGCGTCGTGAACGTGGACGATGGAGGTCGCGCGAAGTCGACGTCCTAGCCCGTCGAGGTCATCGCGGTGTGCAGGCCGCGCCGCGCGTCGTCCCGGTGTTGCAGATCCAGCCGGACGGGCAGTCCGAGTTGAACGAGCAGTGCGAGTAGCAGAACGTGCCGCCCGAAGAGACCGGCAGGCACACGCCGAACGCGGTTCCGTCGCGCGACGTCGGGCAGTCGGTCCCCGCCACGCAGGAGTGCGTGCACATGCGGTCCGAGGAGGTGCTCATCACCTGCACGCAGCTATCGCCCGCGCCGGTGCAGTCCGCCGAACCGAAGCACGTCTGGTACGTGTCCTTCGCCAGCGGCTTGCAGCCCGAGATCGCGCCCACGACGACCACCAAGAGAACGATTGCGAGTGACGAGATACGCATGGCCCCTCCGAGAGCGGAGGATGGCACGGATCTCAGGCGGTCTGCGAGGTGCTCTCGCGGCCCAGCGCCTTGTCGACGATCGGCTTGAGCTCACCCGCGGTGAACATGTCGCGCACGATGTCGCAGCCGCCCACGAAGCGGCCGTCCACGTAGAGCTGCGGGAACGTCGGCCAGTTCGAGTACTCCTTCATCCCTTGGCGCACCTCGGCGTCGGCGAGGATGTTCACGGTCTCGAACTGGGCATCGAGGCGCTTGAGGACCTCGCACACGGTCGCCGAGAAGCCGCACTGCGGAAACGACTTCGTGCCCTTCATGAAGAGCACGATCTTGTGGCCGTTCACGATGTCGGCGAGGCGCTGCTTGAGTTGTTCGTCCATGCGTTCTCCTTGCTTCTTCTACTTCTTGGCCCACTGCTCGGGAGTCAGCGTCTGGAGCGCGAGCGCGTGCACGGGCCCCGCCATCAGCTCGCCGAGCGCGCGATACACGGCCTGGTGCTGCTCGACACGGCTGAGCGTGGCGAACGCGGGGCTCACCACCACGGCCTGGAAGTGATCCTTGGTGCCGGTGAGGTCCTCGATGGCCACGTGCGTGACCCCATCGATGGAGGCGCGGATTCGATCTTCGAGGACGGCGATCTCGACCATGACGATGTGATTGGATGGGGCCGGACGAGGGTGGTGTCAACGGGTGAGCGTCGCCCACCTATCGACAGTAGCGCTCCCAGCTCGTCGGGATCTCGCCGCCCAGCATCTTCTTCGCGCCTCCCTTGTCCAACACGACGAACCGGAACGTCCCGGTCATCGCGTCTTTCCCGCCCTGAATGATCCTCACGCCCACGTCGATGATCCGTCGCGCGTCCTTGATCACCACGCTCCGTCCTTCGAGCGGGACACCGATGCGCACCGGCAAGTGCAGCTTCGCGTCGAAGGTCGCGGTGAAGCCGAACTTGCCCGCGATGCCGATCACCGCCCAGGCGGCGACCTCGTCGGCCAGCGTCGAGACGAGTCCGCCGTGCATGATCCCGGGCGGGCCCTGGTAGCGCTCGCCGGGCGTGAAGCGCGTCACGATCTCGTCGCCCTCGCGCTCGAACTTCAGGCGGAATCCATACGGATGATCCGGGCCACAGCCGAAACAGGGCTGTCCGGGCCCGAAGAGGTGTCCATCGAGCGGGGTGTGATCGTGCGACATGGGGCGCCGGAGTCTCGCACACGGTTCGGGGCAGAGGGCTCTGGCAGACGCGCCCGCTTGCCGGAGCCGCCCGGTGCCCTAGGGAAGAGGTGCGAAGTAACGATTCGCCTCCGGAAACGGAATGTCTGAATGGGTGGGGGCCCTTCCGCGTTTGCCTGAAGATCATCGCGTGACCTCCCCCCGACCACCCCGCGCTTCGTTCGTCGCGCTCCTGCTGGCGCTCTCGTGGAGCGCCGCCTTCGCGCTCTTGATCGGGGCGGCGCAGGCGCTCGGCTCGCACGTCGAGGTCGGGCTCGCGGTCGCGCTCTTCTTCGTGGCGCAAGAGCTGGGGACGATGGCCGTGGTCGCTGCCGCTGCGCTCCGTCGACCCAGAGCGGCCTCGGTGAACACGGAGCTCCCGCGCGTCTCCGTCTTGATCGCGGCGCTCGACGAGGCCGAGTCCATCGTGGCGTCCGTTCGCTCGGTGCTCGCGCAGCGCGGCGTCGAGCTCGAAGTGATCGTCGCCGACGACGGGAGCACCGACGGGACGGCCGACCTGGTCGAGCGCTCGTTCGGTGACGCAGTCCGCGTGCTCCGCCTCTCGCACGCAGGCAAAGGTGCCGCGCTCGAGCGCGCGCGCGCCGTCGCTCGTCACCCGGTGCTGGTCACGGTCGATGCGGACACCGAGCTCGCACCGGGCGCGCTCGCGCACCTCGCGGCCGTGTTCAGCGATCCACGCGTCGAGGCCGCAGCCGGGGCGGTGGTCCCACGCGATCCGCGGGGCTGGCTCGAGCGCTTCCAGGTCACCGAGTACCTGAAGAACACGCTCGCTCGCAGCGGCTGGTCTGCGCTGGGCGCGCTCGATCAGGTCCCCGGCGCGCTCGCGGCGATCCGCGCATCGAGCCTCGATCACGCGGGCGGATTTCCCCTCGACTCGCTGACGGAAGACTACGAGGTCGCGTTCCGGCTCTACGCGATGGCCGCGCGCGAGGGACGCCGCATCACGATCCCGACCATCGCGACGGCACGCGCCTACACCGAGCCGCCGCGCACGCTGCTCGGGCTCGTGCGGCAGCGAACGCGCTGGTTCGCAGGGTTCCTCTCCACGCTCTGGCGATTCCGATCGCTCATCGCGCGGCCGCGTGCGGGCACGTTCGGCCTGGTCCGTCTTCCGCTCAAGGTCCTGGACGCGGTCTTGCCGCCGATCGGACTCGTCTCGCTCGCGTCGCTCGTGCTCGGGCTCGCCAGCGGCGAGACGATGCTGACCGCGCTCTCGATCGTCTTGCTCGCGGTGCGCGCCAGCACGGATCTCGTGGTCCATGCGCTCGCGATCGCTCTCCACCGGCGCTCGCGTCCGTCGGACGACCGCACGCCTTCGCCTACGCTCGCGTGGTTGCTCGCGACCGCGCTGCTCGAGAGCTGGTCCTACGCGTGGCTCAAGCAAGCGGCCGTGCTGCGGGCGTATCCCTTCGCGCTCTGGCGCGTGCGGACGTGGGAGCGCGCGCGCGAGCTGCCGACCCCGACGACGGTGCAAGAAGAGGCGGCGCCGGCCGAGTGATCCGTCGGGTCAGCGCGTCTCGCACGCGCGCTTCAGATCTGCGGCGTACTGATCGAACGAGGATCGGAAGTCGGGCAGCGAGCCCTTGATCATCGGCAGCATCATTCCGGCGAAGACCTCGACCATCGAGAACGTGGTCTTGCCACCCGCCGTCGGAGTCAGCGTGTAGGTCCGCTCGCCGCGGAAGATGGGCGCCATGCCGTCGCCCCAGACCATGCGCTTGTCGGTCTCGAGCTCGAGGACGCTCGGTGTGAACGCGCGCGTCGAGTACGGCACCTTCATCACCAGCTTCTGGCCCTTCACGATCTCGCCCTCGATCGACGAGACGGTGGAGTTCCAGCTCGGGAACTCTTTCGCGTTGGTGAGCCGCGCCCAGATGGCCGAGGGTGGCGCCGCGATGTCGATCGCGACGGCATAGGAGAGGCGGAACGTGGACTCGGTCTTGGTGGCAGTGGCGTCGCTCATGGTCCCCGGTTCTCTCCATCGCTGGCGCGACCGGGGAATTCCGGCCTGACATGCACACGACGTTCGAGAAGTCCGAAAGGATGCGGCCGCGCCAACTTTTTTTCACGCGTTGCGGCGTGGGGCCCTCGATGACAGAACGCGCGCCGTGGATGCTCGCGATCTCGACTACGCGCTCCCCGAGGAGCTGATCGCCCAAGAGCCCCCGGTCGAACGCGACGGTGCGCGGCTGCTCGCCATGGATCGCGAGCGCGGTGTTCTCTCGCATCGGCGCGTGCTCGACCTGCCGGAGCTCCTGGCGCCCGCGCTCTTCGTCGTGAACGACACGCGTGTGCTGCCGGCGCGAATGTTCGCGCGCAAGCCGACCGGCGGGCGCATCGAGCTCTTGCTGATCGAGCGGCGGCAAACGGAGCCGAGCGGTGTGCGCGAGGTGTGGGCCGCTCTCGCTCGAGGCGCGAAGGCACTGCGACCTGGCGTCGTGCTCGCGATCGAAGGCGCGGACATGCGCGTCACGGTGCGTGCGATCCGCGAGGGCGGTGAGGTCGAGCTCGAGCTCGCATCGGACGGTGGCGTGCGCGCGGCGATCGGCGTCGCGGGCCGCGTTCCCCTTCCGCCCTACGTCCGTCGCGAGCCCGATGCGCGCGATGCCGAGCGCTACCAGACGGTGTTCGCGGCGCACGAGGGCTCGGTCGCGGCGCCCACGGCGGGCCTGCACTTCTCGGATCGGCTGCTGGCCGCGCTGGGCAAGGCGGGCCACGGCATCGCGCGCGTCACGCTGCACGTGGGACCGGGCACCTTCGCTCCGCTCCGCAGCGATGATCTCGCCGAGCACCGCATGCACGCCGAGCGCTTCGACGTTCCGCACGAGACCGCGCAAGCGATCGCGGCGGCGCGTTCCGAAGGCCGCCCCGTGATCGCCGTGGGCACGACGGTGTGTCGCACCCTCGAGAGCGTGGCGTCGGACGACGGAACCGTTCGGGCGGGATCGGGGGAGACCGCGCTCTTCATCCACCCACCCTTCCGCTTCCGCGTGATCGACGCGCTGATGACCAACTTCCACCTCCCACGCTCGACCCTGCTCGCGCTGGTGATGGCCTTCGGT